>CAVDOI010000017.1:0-26180 GCA_963610485.1 Lachnospiraceae bacterium | reverse complement strand
CTCTTGACCTTCGTGTAGTCCTTCGCTCCGAAGAGACGTGAGGTGATGACTGAGCATCCGATGTTGCATCCGAATGCGAAGGCTATGAAGATAAGGGTTATCTCATAGCTGTTGCCGACGGCGGCGAGGGCGTCCTCCGAAATGAACTTGCCTGCGACGAAGCTGTCCGCGATGTTGTAAAGCTGCTGGAATACTATGGATCCGAAGAGGGGAAGGCAGAAACTGATGAGAACCTTACCGGGATTTCCGACCGTTAAATCTCTATTCATTGTATATCTCCGAGCGCGATATTAGAACTTTTATATTTTTTTGAAAATAGAAAGGAGGGCCGGAGCCCTCCACTTGTCACCTGGTGTTTTCTGTTATGTCACCGCCGAAGTACTTTTCGGAGAGTGCCTTCAGAACACCTTCAGCCCTGAGTTCCTCGAGGGCCTTGTTGACGGCCTCTCTCAGAGATGCCGAATCTTCGCCCTTTCTCATCGGGATGGCGACGGAAGTCGTGTCGTAATCGATGGCCGCGATCTTGAACGGAGCATCGGGATGCTCCTCCATGTAGCTGTAGTACGTGACCTCGGCATTGAGGGTTGCGTCGATTCTTCCCGCCTTGAGAAGCTCGAACGTCTGGATGAGGTCGTCGACTCCGGAGACCGTCGCTCCGTATTTCTCCGCGACCTCTGCGTATGTACTTGAAATTGTATTTGCAGTCTTCTTACCCTTCAGGTCTTCCATCCTGGTAATGGACGTGTTGTCAGATTTGGTGATCACCGCCGTTCTGTTGTAGGCGTAGGGGGTGGAGAAGTCGTACTTCTGCTCCCTCTCGGGTGTTATGTCAACACCGTTGATCATGATGTCGTAGCGTCCGGCATCGAGTCCCGCGAGAAGTCCATCCCACTCGCCCTCCATGAAGGATGCCTTCACGCCGAGTTTCGAGGCGATTGCCTCTCCGATCTCCGTGTCGAATCCGACGAGCCTGTCGCTCTCGTCATGATAAGTCCAGGGCGCCCATGTGCCTTCCATGGCAATCGTTATCTCGCCCTTTGTTCTGATACGATCGAGCTGGTCTCCCTCTGAGGAAGAGGCTTCCTTGCTTCCGCCTGCAGCTATTGAATTGGCAAGCAGGATCGCGATGAGTGAAATCGTGATGAATTTCTTCATTTTCTTTCTCCTTATTCTATGTTCTGGAGTTCCATCCTCGAGATGAACTCCTTTGTTCTCTGCTCTTTCGGGGAGGAGAAGAAGGCCTTCGTCTCTCCCACCTCGACGATCACACCGTTCTCCATGAAGACGGTGCGGGTGGCGACCGAGCGCGCAAAGCTCATCTCATGCGTCACGACTATCATCGTCATACCTTCCTCGGCAAGGCTCTTCATTACGGAGAGTACTTCTCCCGTGAGCTCGGGGTCGAGTGCCGATGTCGGCTCGTCGAAGTAGATGAGAAGAGGGTCGAGTGCAAGAGCACGCGCGATTGCAACACGCTGCTGCTGTCCTCCCGAGAGCTGGGAGGGGTAGTATTGAGCCCTGTCCAGAAGTCCCACGCGCCTGAGATATTTCTCCCCGGCCGCCTCTGCCTCCTCCTTCTTCATCTTCCGCGCAGTGACAAGCCCTTCCATCACATTCCCGATGGCCGTCTTGTTTGCAAAGAGATTGTAGCTCTGGAAGACGAAGCCTGTGTGCATTCTTATCTCACGGATTTCTTTCTTCGTGATCTTCTCCAGATCATATTCCCTACCGTTGAAGCAGAAGGTGCCGCTGTCGGCCTTCTCGAGGAAGTTGAGGCATCTCAGAAGCGTCGTCTTTCCGCCTCCCGAGGGGCCGAGTACGGCGATGACGTCGCCCTTGTCGACTGAAAGCGAGATGCCCTTCAGCACCTCGTTGTCCCCGAATTTCTTTTTAAGATCACTGACACTCAGAATCATCACCAGCCCCTCATTCGGAATCTCTTCTCGCCCCATGCCTGGACCTTCGTCAGTATCGTGCACATCATGAGGTAGATAAAGCCCACCTCAAGATAGAGCACGAGGGGCTCGTATGTGCGTGCGACTATGCGCTGAGTCGCCATGAACATCTCCGTCACCGTTATGTTGGCGGCAAGGGATGTATCCTTGACCATGCTTATAAGCGAATTGAAGAGTGTCGGGAATGCAATCCTCCCAGCCTGCGGCAGGATGATTCTCCTCATTGTCTGGAGCCAGCTCATCCCCACGCATTCCCCCGCTTCAAGCTGCCCGGAGGGAACGGCCAGTATTGCGGCACGGATGGTCTCTGCGGAGTACGCCCCTTCGTTGATGGAGAATACGACGACAGCAGCGGGGAACGGGTCGATGAGAATCCCCAGGGACGGCAGACCGTAGAAGAGGACGAAGAGCTGCACAAGGAGCGGGGTTCCTCTTATAACCCAGATGTAGAAACGGCATACGGATTTGAGGACTGGAATCTTCGCTATCTGGATAAGAGCAACGACCGTCGCTATTATGAGGGCGAAGAAGAACGAGAGAAGGGTGAGGGGAATGGTATTCAGCAGCCCCGGCTTCAGTATCTTCCAGAAGGAATCGATGATAATGTTCCAGATTCTGCTGTCCACATCTTACTCCCTTTAATTCTATCAGAAAAGTAAACATTGAAGGCACTGTTGTCAATAAAGAGTCAGATAAAAGGTACGAAGAAGGGAGGAATGCATACGGTCTCCCCGTCTTTCCTGTAATCCTTCGGAGCAACAAGATATCTCGTCCTGATCCTCGAGTTATATTTCTCAGTGAACATGTCGAGAGAAGTGTGGGTCGTATATGAAGACGATTTGACTTCAATCGGGCACAGCTTGTTTCCTCTTGAGATAAGGAAGTCTATTTCATAGTTGTGGTTGCTTCCCTTGTTGTAGAACGTATGATAAAAAAGACCGTCACCTTTCGCTTCCAGCATCTGGGCTGTAATGTTTTCATAGACATAACCGAGGTTCACAGGAAGCTTATCTGACATGAGTCCCCTGTAGAGAAGGTTCTCGGTGAATACCTTGTCCTTGAAAGCGAGGGTTATGAAGAGCCCTGTATCTGCAAGGTAGAGCTTGAACTTTCTCAGATCCTTTGTCATCGGGAATCCCACATTCGGGTCATTCGTATGATAAGACGCAAGTACGGCTCTTGATGCTGTGAGTTCGGCGATGTTTGTGAGTACCGCACTCTCCGACGGATGCAGGGACACAGATGCATGTGAAACGTTGAATCTGGTGGATGCAGTACTCAATTCACCGGGGATTGCATCGAACAGGGTGGAAAGGGTTCCCGTCGGGTCTGTTTTGTAGAAATCATCCTCATAGAGGTCGATGATCGAGCGCTTCACGTCATCAACATCCTCAATATTGTTCTGCTCCAGATATGTACTTACAGCCTGGGGCATCCCTCCGATGATCATATAGAGTCTGAAGAGCCTCATTGCTTCTCTCAGAGAAGCCTGTCCCAGTGGCTTTCCGAGAGAGTAGAAGTTTCTCAGGATGTCATAGACGTTCTCCTTTCCGATTGCCTGGAGGAATTCCTCCAGATCCATGGGACACATCCTTATCTTTTTTTCTTCGCTCGGGATGAGAATATCTTTGACATTTTTCCTTATCGAAATAAGAGATCCCGTCTCCAGGTAATCATATCTGCCGTCCTTGACAAGTGCCTTTACTGCCTGCCTGGCCGGAGGAAAGAGCTGGACTTCATCAAAGACGATGAGGGACTCCCGTGCAAAGAGCCTCGTTCCTGTCAGAAACTGGAGATGGAAGAAGAAGTAGTCGAGGTCGCTGATGGAAGAAAAAAGTTCCTTTATTCCGGGAGGACAGTCCGAAAAGTCTATGAAGATACAGCTTCTGTATTCTTTTCCTGCAAACTCTTTCACGATAGTTGATTTTCCAACTCTTCGCGCCCCTTCAACCATGAGAGCGTATCTGCCTTTCGATGAGTTTTTCCAGTCAACCAGGCTCTCGTATATCTTTCTTCTGAATATCGTCATACCTGTAATATAGCATCGGAAAAAGTTTTTAGCAAAATTTATAGAGGCTGTTTTTTCGTTTAATCCCCGTTTTTGTAATGGTGCATTATGGGGTTATCCCCATATTTTTCGAGAAAAACAACAAATTATGATAACTTTGTACGACTTTGTAATTCGGTCGGAATATGCCTTATTTCCTCCATGTGATGCAGCTTTGATGCATGTCCTTCCGGGGACGTACAGATGAGAACGGCGTTCTCCGAAGTGTAATAATCTGAGAGATGAGTCTTTTCAAAATATTCGAGTTAGAGTAAACTAACTTAAGTGGGATCCCGGGACTGCGGCCTCTTCCTTCCCTTTACGAGGAGAAATCATGATCTTCAGAACGCTTGGTGACAGAAACAATCCTGCCGTGCTTTTCTTTCATGCAATGGGTGTGACGGGAGAGAGCTCCCTTCCCGTTGCAAAGTACCTCAAAGACGATTACTTCGTCATCCTTCCGACCTCGACGGTCTACTCCAGGGGGCAGAAGTATGTGTCGAAGGAGGATGAGGTGAGACAGGTTGTTTCGTTTCTCTACAGAGAGAGCATAGATAAGCTGGAGCTTGTCGTCTCATCTTCGATAGGCGCCGACCTTGCGCTTGCCTTCCTCAGCCAGAGTACAATTGAGGTGGAACACGCATTCTTCGACGGAGGACAGTTCGCCAGAATCGGAAAGTGGACGAGGAGGATCATGGTTCCGTTCCTGTACTTTGCAATAAAGAGCCTCTACTGGTCGAAGGGAGGGACGCTGAAGAGAATACTATGGTGTGATGACGAATCCATAAAGCCCTTCTTCATAAAGGCCGGGGAGAACCTCACGTATTCGAATATGAGACGCCAGATGAAAGATTCGCTCACCCTCAGTCCCTTTCCGCACTTCAAGAGTGTCGGTGAGAAGAACTGCTTCTTCGAATTCGGCTCCGAGGAGGATCACTTCAAGTATCGTGATAACGTGAAGGCCGCATACCCGGAGGGAAACTTCCCCGTATTCAGAGGATATAACCATATGCAGTACCAGATCAGGGACCCCGAAGGCTTTTCCCGGATGCTTCTCTCCATAATGAAGGAGAACAGGATGCCGGAGCTTCCGTTCCTCGAATGGGATAAATAAGGAGAAAGAACATGAAACCCGATTACAAGAACTGGATTCCGAAAGGAATGCTTTATACGCTGCTTATTCTGCCTTTTCCGGCAGTTCTCCTTCTCGTCGTCTTCCTTTTCTTCACGGAAGGGACACTCCGCATAGTGCTTACGGTCATCGCCGTAGTCGCACTGCTTGCCAGTCTGAAGAGTGCCGCCTGGTGCCTCTATGCATACAGGGCATTCTCGTATGACGGGAAGAGAAGACTCAGCAGCGCCATAATCGTAGGCACTGCCTCTCATATAGCGCTTCCGGAGGGCGGAAAGGCCCTCGATGTGGGATGCGGAAGCGGGGCGCTTGCAATTGCAGTCGCGAAGAGAAATCCCGGTGCGTCCGTCATCGGTGTCGACAGGTGGGGGAAGGAGTACGCCTCATACAATCTTTCCCTCTGCGAGAAGAATGCCCGGGCCGAGGGTGTGAAGAACGTCACGTTCCGTCACGGTGATGCCGTGCATCTCGATTTCCCCGATGAGTCCTTCGATGCAGTAACAAGCAACTATGTCTACCATAATATAACGGGGAAGAACAAACAGGCACTCCTTCTCGAGACGCTCAGGCTTCTCAAGAAGGGTGGGACGTTTGCAATCCACGACCTCATGTCGCCGCGGCGCTATGGTGATATGGCCGCATTCGTGAAGAAACTCTACGACATGGGCTACGAGAAGGTCGAACTCATAGACACCACTGACGGTCTCTTCATGACACGGCGTGAGGCGAAATCAATCATGCTCCGGGGCTCGACGCTTCTTGTGGGGAAGAAATGAACGGCCGGTATCTGGAAGAAACTGCTATGCTCGACTTCTCATCTCCCGCTGTCGTGACTCTTGTGAGGGAGAGGGGATGGATAGATCTACCCGAAGTCGAAAGGGTGAGGAGCATATACCTCTTTGTCCGTGACGAGATATTCTTCGGTTACAATACGGATGATTCAATTCCAGCCTCGAAGGTGCTCTGTGACGGCTGCGGCCAGTGCAATACGAAGGGGACGCTCTTCATGGCGCTCCTGAGGGCATCGGGAATTTCCTCCAGGATTCACGGCTTCACGATCGATAAGCGTCTCCAGAAGGGGGCGATGACAGGACTTGTGTATCTTCTTGCTCCCCACGATGTGTTCCACAGCTGGGTCGAAGTGCTTCTTGACGGGGTATGGTACGAGCTTGAGGCCTTCATTCTCGACAAGGCCTACCTCGAAAAGTTACAGAGGAAGTTCTCCTCATGTGACGGCCCATTCTGCGGGTACGGTGTCGCCGTCAGGGATTTCAGACACCCCGTAATCGACTTCAATCTCAACAATACATATATCCAGAGCGAGGGCATAAACAGGGACTGGGGAGTCTATGACTCTCCCGATGAGCTATTGAAGGAACACCATCAGGAGATGTCTCCACTCAAGGCATTCGTCTACCGCCATATAGGGCGGCATCTGATGAACAGAAACGTCAGAAGAATAAGAAACAGCTGATTTTCAGTTGCATTAAACTGTCAGATTGTCTATAGATAGAGGAAAGAAAAATCCAGGCGGTGAAAAAGATGAAGACGGCAGCTGTACAGATGGAAGTGACATACGCCCGTAAAGGTGAGAATTTCAACAGGGCGGCACTCCTTGTCTCAGAATCGGCGGCATCCGGTGCCGATACGGTCCTCCTTCCCGAAATGTGGGATTACGGCTACTTTCCAGAGGATCTGGAGTCTGCAGCCGACGAAGACGGAATGGAGACGAAGGCCTTTCTTTCCTCCCTTGCCATGAGGTACGGAGTCAATATCGTCGGGGGATCTGTTACGACTAAGAAGAGAGGGAAGTTCTACAATACATGCTACGTCTTCAATCGTACCGGTCATCTCGAGGCCGAGTATGACAAGATTCATCTCTTCTCTCCCCTCGGGGAGGACAGGCAATATGAGAAGGGGGAGAGAGAGGGACTCTTCTCCCTCGACGGCGTGATGTGCGGCATCCTCCTCTGTTACGATCTGAGGTTTCCGGAGCTCGCCCGTGCTCTTTCTCTCAAAGGGGCCCAGGTTATCTTCACTTCCGTATTCTGGCCGCAGCAGAGACGCACGGCGCTCCTTACTCTTGCACGCTGCCGTGCAATCGAGAACGAGGTCTTCGTCGTTCTTTCATCCGCTGTCGGAAAGACATCCCTCATCGAAGGTGCGGGATATTCGACGATCTACGGTCCCTCCGGGGAGAAGCTTGCCGTGACTGATGACGGGGAGGCTGTCATAGTTGCCTCTCTTGATGAAAAGACACTCCTGGCGGTGAGAAAAGACATTCCCGTCTATTCGGACAGGCGGCCGGATCTCTACAGATAAAAATCGGGATTATACGGGCAGACGAACCTTTTGATGGTGGAAAAGAGGTAAGTTGAAAGCAGTGCAAAACCGGATAAAAAATGCCTTTTTGTGTGATATTGTGAGATTGTTCCTCCGTAACCCCTCTATTTTGACCGTTTACGGAGGAATAATCTTGATTTGCTGTTTTCTGAATGGATCTACGAAAGGATTGAGAACTCTGCTTTTCCCGGGCGAAAAAGGCTTGCAGAAAAGACTCTCAGAGTGAGTCGTAGAGTTCAGCGTAGCGCTTCGAGGATGCAGCCCACGACCAGTCGGCCTTCATTCCTCTCTTCTGCATGTCACGCCAGATCTCCTTCTTCTCCGTGTATATGTAATATGCATAGGTGATCCTGTTCAGGAGAACCTCGGGTGTGAAGTCGTAGAACGAAAGGCCTGTGCCTGTGTTCTCGAATTCATCGAGGGGAACGACGGTGTCCCTGAGTCCTCCAGTTTCGTGGACGATCGGCACAGCTCCGTACCTGAGAGATATGAGCTGTGTCAGACCGCAGGGTTCGAACGCCGACGGAACGAGGAATGCATCGGATGCGCTGTATATCCGTCTCGAGAGGGCATCGGAGAATTCGATCTTCGCTCTCACCTTGTCGGGATACTTCGATTCATAGTAGCGGAACATGTTCTCGTAGTAGCTGTCTCCGGTACCGAGGACAACGAGATTTATGTGCTTCCCGCACATTCTGTCCATGATGGAGTCTATGAGCGTCATTCCCTTCTGGCTTGTGAGGCGTGACACCACTGCAAGCATGAATGCGTCCTTGTCCTCCTTGAGACCCAGTTCCTTCTGCAGGGCAAGTTTGTTGGCCTCCCTCTTCTTTATGAAGGACTTCGCATTGTAGTTGTTGACGAGTGCCTTGTCGGTCTCCGGATTCCATACATTGTAGTCGATACCGTTGACGATTCCGAGGAGTCTGTCCTGTCTCCACTTGAGAATGTCGTCCAGCCCGTCGCCGAACTGTGGTGTCTGGATCTCCTTTGCATAGGATTCGCTGACAGTCGTGATCCAGTCCGAGAAGACGAGGCCGCCGCGGAGCATCGTGGCATTCCATTCATCCTTGGGGTATGACGTATCCTGATAAGGGGACACGAGCAGTCCAGGTTCGAATAGCTCGTCGGGGAGCGCGCTGACCCATCTGAGGTGACCCACGTTCCAGCAGCCCTGGAAGCAGAGATTGTGGATTGTGATTATTGTCCTGATTCCGCGGAAGAACTCATCGCCCTGGAAGATTGTGTTGAGGTAGACGGGGACAAGGGATGAGTGCCAGTCATGGCAGTGGATGATGTCGGGTCTGAAACCGATGAGGGGGAGGGCCGAGAGCACGGCCTTCGAGAAGTATGCATAGCGCTCGAGATCGGCAAAGAGATCATAGTACGGCCGGCTTCCCGAGAAATACTCCCTGTTGTCGACGAAGTAGTATGTGATGCCGTCGAGAACGAGTGTGTTTATACCGACATAAATGCGGTTGTCCATCTGGAAATAGACGACACTCTTCATATTCTTCTTGTATTTCTCATCGATCATCTCATATTGGGGGATGATGACTCTCACGTCATATTTATCTTTATCGAATGTCTTCGGAAGGCTCCCGACGACATCTGCCAGTCCTCCGGTCTTGACGAACGGCACGCATTCAGCTGCAACGAACAGAACTCTTTTCATTTTATTCTCCTTCCACAGTGTACTACGTTGTGCAGGAACTTTCCGTTACTTTTTTACACGAATGATGGGATTTTACGGCACGGCGGTCTTTCTGCGGGAAATTCACCGAAAATTTTCAAAAATAAAGTTTGACAGATGTGAAAAGGGATGTTACGGTAAGTTTGTTCAGTGACAGAACTAACTAGTTAACTAGGGGAAGGGATTGAATGCCGGCAAACAACAACCTGTTTCAGAGAAACGCCAATACTTCGATGATAGCCCAGCTTATCTGGAGACAGAACGGTATTACGCGTGTCGACATCTCCCGCATTCTGAAACTGAACAAGTCTACCGTCAGCAATATCATCTCATCTCTCCTGTCGGCGGGGCTTGTAAACGAAGGCGAGCATAAGGACTCCTGCTCCCTCGGGGGAAGAAAGCCCATAGAGCTGACAATCAACCGCGGTTTCGGTTGTGTATTCGGCTTCGATCTGCAGCCGTCACACTACAGAACCGTTATAATGGCGGTGGACGGATCTGTTTTGTGGGAGACGAGAGGGCCTAAAAGAGATATCTCCTTTGAAAGCTTTCTTTGTTCTGTAATTGACGAGGCCTTTCTCGCCCACAAAAAGATCAACATTCCCGTTCTGGCTCTTTCCTTCTCCATACCCGGACAGATTGACTCCGAAAAGGGAATAATAATCCACTCATATCCGTTCAGAATAGACAACTTCGAATTCAGGAAATACCTGAAGAGTAAATACAGTTATCCGGTTTTCGTCGACAACGACGCCAACTGCGCCGCATGGCTCGATCTCAACACCAATCTCGGATCGTCGTTCTCGTCGAATGCACTCTCCGTCATCGCAGACTTCCATGAAGAGGCTGCTCATGATGACTATATCGCCGGAATCGGTATAGGTATGGGGCTCATCATAGACGGAGGCGTCTATCACGGATCACACAACTCCGCCGGGGAGTTCCGATCGCTCTCGTGGAAGAACGGCGACGACGAACAGTCGGGCCTCTGCCTGGAACTCCTGAAGAAGACGCTCGTCGACAAGGATGCGCTGACGCTGTGGATGGTGGATACATTCCATTCCCTCGTTCCCGTCCTTGCCGTCATGGACTTCAGAAAGGTGATTCTCCACGGCAATCCATTCTCGGATGAAGAGTGGGTGAGAAGGACGCTCGAGGAGAAGATTCCCTCATTCATGGGCATTTTAAAGCGAACAGACTGTGAACTTGTATTCAATGCAGAAGATGAAGGGGTATCTGCAAAAGGTGCCGCTCTCATGTATCTTCATGACCTCTACTCTGTTCCCGATCTCGAGGCCGACAACAGCGGCAAGTGGAGCTGGGATGAGGTTATGGCGTTCTCACAGAAGCAGAAGGGGGAGATGAACGTATGAAGAGTGTTCAGAATGTAAGGACACTGAGCCACAGGGAGGAGAAGGCGGCCTACTGGTCGTTCATACTTCCGGGATTTCTCATCTACGTATTCGTAATGGCATTCCCGACGGTATTCGCGCTTTTCCTAAGTATTACCAACTACAAGGGCGGTGCGCTCTTCGGACCGAAGCGCAGGAGCATCAGCATAATCGGCTTCCAGTACTATGCGAAGATGTTCACGGACAAGTATTTCTGGCTTGCTCTCAAGAACAACATGTGGATTACGCTCGTCTCCGTCTTCGGACAGATTCCGCTGGGATTCTTCATGGCCTACCTCATATTCAGGGGTATGATAAAGGGGAAGGACTTCTTCCAGACAATCATCTACCTCCCGTGTGTAATATCTACAGTAGTCATCGGTAAGCTCTGGGATGCCATCACAGCCCCCAACGGTGCTCTTCCCGATATCATAAGGCTCTTCAATCCCTCGTACGTCGCATCCAACAGTACCCGTCCGATGGTTCCGGTTCTTCTCGTCATCCTCTGGATGTACACCGGAACCTACCTCATAATCTTCCTTGCCAACATGCAGAAGATAGACGTATCTGTAATAGAGGCTGCGAAAATCGACGGAGCAACGGAGTTCCAGGCCCTCAGATACATCATCCTTCCGGCACTCTCGGGCGTCATCGTCACAAGTGCGATCCTCGCGATCTCAGGCTCTCTCAAGAGTTTCGACCTCATCTACGTCATGACGAGCGGAGGCCCGGCGAAGCAGACCTACGTCCTTTCAATCTATATGTACGACACGGCCTTCAAGGGGGCGCCGAACTATCCTCTTGCGAACGCCGTATCGATTGTGATGTGTATCATCTCCTTCACACTCATAGGAGTCACCAAACTTGTCGAGAAGAAGTTCGGAGGTCAGGAATGAGCAGCTCTATCAAAGATACAAGAAGCATCGGACGCACCTTCGAGATGATCTTTACATATGTCATACTCATCATCTTCGCACTTCTCGCCATCGTCCCGATTCTCTGGCTCATCATGAGCTCCTTCAAGACAAGCCAGAGCTATCAGCTGGACAGACTGGGATTCCCGCACGAATTCTTCTGGCAGAACTACCGCGACGCCTGGGTGAGAGGAAACTTCGGCATCTACATCGTCAACAGCATCATCTACACTGCCGTGACTGTCGTCGCAGTTCTCATCCTCGGCATGATGAGCGGCTTTGCATTTGCAAAGATTAGAATGAAGTGTACTAAGTGGCTTTACGGTTCATATATCATCGGCATTCTGATGACTCTGCAGTCCATCATGATTCCGCTCTTCATAGTCATCAATCAGGTCGGACTCTACGATACGAAGCTGGGCGTCCTCATCCCGTATATAGGAATAGGGCTTCCGATGGGCGTCTATCTCTGTACGGAGTACATAAAGAGCGTCCCGATGGCACTTGTCGAGTCTGCAAGAATAGACGGCGCATCGTACTTCAGGATATTCCGCTCGATCATCGTTCCGATGGCACGGCCTGTCGCGACGACGCTCGCCATTCTCCAGGTATCGGGAACATGGAATGAGTTCATGCTCATCAACATGCTCACGTCAAGTCAGAAGAACAAGTCTCTTCCCGTCGGCATCCAGTCCTTCGCGGGGAGCCTCTCGACTGACTACGGAAAGCTTTTCGCTTCTCTTGTCATCGGCCTCCTGCCAATGCTTGTCTTCTACCTGATCTTCAGGAAGGAGATAACAAAGGGAGTCGCTGCAGGAGCAGTCAAAGGATAAAAAAGGTTACAGGGCAGGAAAAACCTGCATCGCATTCATCAAAAGGAGGAAAATGATGAAGAAATTTACAGTTCTGCTGGTGATCGCACTGGTTGCGACACTCGTATTCGCCCAGGGCGCAAAGGAAAGCTCTTCAAGCGGAAAGACAACTATCAGAGTTCTCAACTACATCGATATGTCGGAACCCAACAGCGCAAACGAAATTACCGAGGTATGGAACAAGTTTGCCGAACTCCATCCGGAAATCGAGGTAATCAGGGAAGACCTCTTCAACGAACCCTTCCATCAGAAGGTAGAGGCATATGCAGCACAGGGAAATCTCCCCGATGTCATGTACTGCTGGCCGAGCGGAAGAAGTGCAACTCTTCACACAGAAGGCCTTATAAAGGACCTCACACCCTTCCTCGAGAAGGACGGTCTCACAGATGACTATTCAGCTGTCGCAATCGCTCCGCAGCTCGCAGGCTACCTCGGAGAACTTCCGAACGGAATCACGGCTACATCCATGATGTTCGTCAACACAAAGGTTCTCAGAGAGAACGGACTCGAGATTCCGAAGACATATGCAGATCTCAAGGCTATGGTTCCCGTTCTCAATGCAAAGGGAATCGAAGTCATCAAGATGGACTGCAAGGACGGCTGGGTAATGCAGTCATGTCTCTTCTCTCTTCTCTGCGGAAGATTCGGCGGTGCTGACTGGAACGTCAGACTCGAGAAAGGCGAAATCGACTTCGAAGATGACTGGTTCATCTCCGCTCTCACGGTTCTGGACAACCTCTACAAGGACGGCATCATCAACAGAAATACACTCAGTATCTCCTACGGCTCGGGCAGAGGCGACTTCGCCAACGGCAAGTCTGCATTCTACATCGACGGCGACTGGGCATGTGCATCCTTCCAGACAGATACGACAACAGGCAAGGCTCTCTTCTCTCCCGAGGCTCAGGAGACAGATATCGAGCTTATCAACTTCCCCGCACTCGACGGTGAAATCGTACACGAATCCAACTCTTCTGTCGTAGGTACAGGCTGGGCTATGGCTGCCGACATTCCGTCGGGTTCTGCTGAAGAAGCTGCTGCATGGGAACTCATCAAGTTCCTCGAGGGCGAGTATGTACAGACATGGAGACTTACAACAGGTGCTGCATTCCCGTCACTCACGACCATCGACGTTGCCAAGGTCTGTGAAGAACAGGGTCTCGAGCCGCTCGTTGCAAAGAGAGCTGACTGGTATAACAGAATCGAAGTCGCTACACCGGTTATCGACGGCGTTCTCCAGCCTGCAGTCTACGAAGTCATCAACACAGTGCTTGCAGAGATCGGCCTGGGAACAACAACTGTCAGCGAAGCTGCAAAGACAGTCAACGCTGCATGGTATGCATATCTCGGCAAATAAGATTAAATCTGATAATCTTGAAGGGCAGGTCGTTCGGTCTGCCCTTCATCTGACTTGAGAGGTTTGAATGTACTCTATCGATAAGCTCCTTGTTCCATCTGTAAAAAGCAGTTCAGTTACGGCCGGGACACTTGTTGCGAAGCCTGAAAAAATCACCCGGATCATATCCTCGGGCGTCAACAGCGTCTCGATATGTCCCTCAGAGATTATCATTTACGGTAAGGGAGAGGAGGAGGTCAGGCAGGGTGAGAACTACACGGAGATTCTCTCGCTCCTTTTCGAAGGACTCGTCCCGGAGTGTTCGTTCGAGTTCTACTCTCCGGCAGTGAAATACCGCGGCTTCCACCTTGACTGCGTCCGGTACTTCTTCTCCGTCAGGGAACTCAAGAGGATAATAAAGGCATTTGCCCTCACCGGTTTCAACTACTTTCATTTCCATCTGACAGACGACCAGGGATGGCGCTTTCCCGTCGAAGGATACGACAGACTGGAGACTATCTCGTCAAAGCGCTTCAGATATGAAAACGACGACATGGAGCACGTAGTCGGGGGCTTCTACTCCCTCGACGACCTGAGGGAGGTTGAAAAGTACTGCCGCTCTCTCGGTATCACAGTAATTCCCGAGATAGAGACCCCCGGTCATGCAGAGGCCCTCATTGCTGCATACCCTGAAATGGGATGTACGGGACGTGAGATCCCGGTACAGTCGAACTGGGGAGTCTTCGAGAATGTCATGAATCCCGCATCGGATGCACTCTGGACCTTCCTCGACAGGGCGGTCGGAACCCTTGCCTCCGTCTTCCACGGTGAATACATCCACATAGGGGGAGACGAATGCCCCCATGTCCAGTGGAAGGAGAACAGCGGGTGCCTCGACCTCATGAAGAGGGAGGGCATAGATAACGTGGATGATCTTCAGGGATGGTTTACGACGAAGATGGCCGGGATTGTCAGAAAGTACGGGAAGAGGGCCGTCGGCTGGGATGAAGTCGTTGATGCGGAAGGCGTTGACAGAAGTGTTGTCGTGATGTCCTGGCGCGGCCTTGAAGGCGCAGAAAAAGCAACGGAGAGGGGTCATGAGGTCATCCTGTGCCCCCAGACCGAGGGCTGCTACCTTGACCGCTATCCCTCACGCGACGACTGGGAGAAGGGTAATCTCTCCGTCTGTACGCCCCGTGACATATTCGACCTCGATATTTCGATGAAGGAACTTGCGGCGGAGAAGCGGCCGCTCGTTCTCGGCGCACAGTGCAATCTCTGGTGCGAGAAAATCGAGAGCGGACGGGAGGCCGAGATGATGCTCTTCCCGCGCGCTTTCCTGCTTGCCGAGAACCTCTGGAGAGGAGATGAGAAGAACTGGGAGGAGATAAAGGCGAAGAGGAAGGCCCTCTACGAACTGTGTTTCCACCTCAATCTCGTGTGCTCTCCTCTCGAGTGGGAGTGAGCACTCTCGAGATATCCCAGAGGACAAGGTCTTTTTCCAGAGCCTCCGGAAGAAGGCCTTTTTCTCTGCTTCTGAACACTATCTTTTTATCCTCCCCGGGAAGAATGGCGAAGTAACTGTCGCTGAAATGGCCCTCGATGCTCCTCGTGTCGACGAGTGTGAACAACGAGGGACGTGAGGCTGCGAGGGTAATTATGAAACTTTCTCCCTTCTTCTCGATACTCTTCACTCTGAGGCCGCTCTCCTCGATTCTCTCCTCGCCCGGCTTGTTGAAGAGGAGGAATCTCTCCTCCCTGACACTGCCGGATGTCAGTGTAACATGTACAAACCCGTCCTTACGCCGTCCTTTGATCTCCTCGAGAGTCACGACGCTCTTTTCTTCAACGGGGATGAAGTAATCACGCTTCTCTTTTGTCTCTCCCGCGAAGGAAACGACTGAAACTGCAACATGAATCTTCCTTCTCTGCGGCGTATCATTGATGACTTTGACATAGAGAGTGTCGTCCTTGATGTAGAGAAGAGGACACAGGGGGGCGTAGAAATGCTTTATTGCATAGTGGAGGACCTTCCACCGTCCCGTGTATTCTATACTTGACCATGAAGCCACCGGCCATACGTCATTCAGCTGCCATATAAGCGTTCCCATACAGTAGGGCATGAGGGAGCGCCAGTAGGTGACGGCAGTCTCTATTGCGAGGGCCTGCTGCACAAGTGAGAGATAGAGGCCGTCCTCGAATGTGCGGGGCATTCTGAAGAGTCTCTCGAACTCCTTGATGATTATCTCGTTCCCCCTTTCGTTCTTCTGGTGGTGGAGCATAGCGGGGGACGTGAGACTTCTCTCGTTCTCCGGACAGAAGAGCGACACCGTATACGGAGAGGAGAACGACTGATAGCCGAACTCGGAGCAGAATCTAGGCTTCACGCTGTGGTAGAAGTCGAAATCCTTTCCTTCATGCCATACGGACCAGAAGTGCATGTCTCCGCTGCCGTCGTTATGCCAGTTGTCGCTGAAATCCCCCTTTCCTGCACAGGGACTCGAGGGCCAGAAGATCCTCGACGGGTCTTCCTCTGTCACTGCACGTCCCACTGTGGCGTCGTTGAGTCTGATGTAATCCGCAAGATATCGCTCTCTGTTCTCCCTTGTCTCCTCATACCACCCCAGAGCCCCGAGGTCTTCGTTGTTACCGCACCAGAGAGCGATTGAAGTGCGGCTCTTGAGACGCCTTATCTGGTCCCGGATCTCCGCTTCGACGGAAGAAAGGAACCATTCTGCTGCGGGATATGTCGAGCATGCGAACATCATGTCGTGCCATAACAGGAGGCCGTATCTGTCGGCTGCATCGTAGAACTCCTCCTTCTCGTACCAGCCGCCGCCCCATATGCGGAGGGCGTTCATGTTCGCCTCCACGGCGTCCTTCAGAATTGAGTCATAGCGCTTTTTAGTCATTCTCGAGGGGAGTGCATCGAGGGGGATCCAGTTCGAGCCCTTTAAAAAGAGATCCTTCCCGTTGACACATACCGTCAGTTCCTTTCCGCCCATCGTCACGTCGTTCTTCACTTCGATTGTTCTGAAGCCGAGCTTTCTCTTCTTCGTGTATGACCCGACTCTGACTGCTGTCTCGTAGAGGGTCTGCCTTCCCATTCCCGCCGGCCACCACAGAGAAACGTCATCAGCCTTTACTTTGACGCTCTTGTGTTCAGTGTAGTCTCCTTTCCTGTTCCGGACACTCAGGGAGTAGTCCTTACCAAGGAGGGAGAGCGTTATGTCAGTCTTACCTTTATTTGTTACACCGAGTAGATATAACTCATAATCGAGCTCCCATTCGTGCGCTTCTTTCTTCATCGTTACGGCGAATTCCTTGAGAAGAATGGAACCGGTTGTCATTATGACGGGTGTGATGTAAATGCCTGCCGTCATTATGCACGGTCCCCAGTCCCAGCCTGCGGCACACTGCGTCTTTCTCACGAGATTGCGGTGCGGCGACCCGTTGGGATAGAGAGAGCAGGGGACGGGGTAGTCAAGAGAACTGTTTCTTTTCTCAGCTTCCTTTTCCGCCGAATGGAAGACTATGGTTATGGTGTTCCTTCCGTCTTTGAGAAACGGCGTTATGTCGAGATAATAGATTCTGTGGATATTGTCGGTGTCAGCCGCCTTCTTCCCGTTTATACAGACTGTGGTGACGGTGTCGAGCTTTTCGAGCCTGAGAAATGCCTTCTCTCCGCTCTTGCGGTAGCTGAAGTCCCTTTCGGCCTTCCATTCCCCCCGTCCGATGAAGAGTGTGTCGAGCTCATTCTCCGCATAGTACGGATCGGGGATGACGCCGTCATCTATGAGCGCGGAGTAGAGGTCTCCGGGAATCTTCATCCTGTATTCTTTCTCTTTTGTTATACCGAAGCTGTTCTCTTCGATATCGGTTGCCCTGACTCTCCACTCTCCGCCGAGTCTGATCTCTTTCATAGCTGCTCCTCACTCATTCAATTGTAAGCGAGAGGGAAGGAAAAGGGAAAGGAAATATGCTCTATATGGGGTTTTCTGTCCATCCCGAGGGCGTCAGAACATACTGGGATGTATAGCCGGCATCGAGTGCAAGGCGGCGAGCAATATCGTAGGCGAAGGCGAGGGAGGATGCGGCGTGTGCATCGGAGTTTATTATGATCCGGATGTTCTTCTTCCTCATGTGCTCGAGAAGAAAGAATGCAGGATATGGAGTGCTTCTCCAGCCTCTGCTCATCGCACCTGTGTTGATTTCGCAGATCTTCCCCGTCTCTGCAATACGGTCAAGATACTTCAGGGCAAGCGCCCTGTAGGCTCTGTCGTCTTCGTCGAAGAGATGACTCTTTTCGTTGAACTTCGTGTAGAGGTCGTAGTGGCCCACGATGTCGAAAGGGGACTCTTCTGCAAATGATACCAGTTCCTCGAGGTAGCTCTCGATGAGGGACAGGGTGTCACCCCCGTAGAGGGCTCTTGCCTCCTCCCACTCCCCGGGGGTGTTGTCGACGCTTATGAAGCGGCCGTCCTTTCTGAAGAGATGTACCGATCCTATCGTATAGTCGAGGCGGGGATCGATCTCCGGTCTCTTTTCGCCCTCCGTTCTGCTTTCGAGTTCGAGACCCAGGAAGACGTCGATTCTACCCCTGTATTCCTCCTTAAGGGAGAGAACAGTGCTGAAGTATTCCTCGAGCTTTTCCTTCTTTATTCCACACTCGTCGAAGGGATAGCCAGTATATGCATGGGATGAGATGCCGATGGATGGAAAGCCCAGACGCACGGCTTCGTCTATCATTTCCCTCACCGTGTTCTTTCCGTCGCAGAATGTGTTGTGTGTATGAAGCGAGGTCACTCCTGTTCCTCCTTTATCCTGATTCTTTTTATAGCAATAAGGCCGGTTATGTCTGCAAGAATCCATCCGGTTACGATTGCCCACCAGATCACCGTTTCACCGAAGCGGGGGGCGAGAGCATATGAAAGAAGAACTCTCGTTCCGAGAGATATGACTGTCAGCACGATGCTCCACCCGGGTCTCCCGATGCCGCTGAAGATGACGCTTATGTATTGTCTCTCCTCTTCGAAGAGAGAGGAAGGAATCCTCAGCAGCGTAAGAATCTCATCGGTGAAGATGTAGCAGAGTGCGGTCATGACGAGGGCGAGAATGGAAAAGAGGACGGCGCTGCTGTATATGTCCTTTCTCATCGCACTCACGTCGCCTTTTCCATAGGAGTAGGAGAAGAGGGCGCCTGCGCCCATGCTCAGCCCTATGAGGAGGGAGTTCAGAAAAGTCATGAGGGAGTATGCACTGCCGACAGCCGCGAGGGCCCCCGGGCCCGGGAAGCGCCCGACTATGAGTGTGTCTGCGAGATTGTAGACCTGCTGGAAGATATTGCCCAGTATTATCGGGAAGGCGAAGAGCAGCATTGCCGGTATTATGCCGCCCTCCCTGAGATTGACTTCTCTCTTCATGCCTCAATCATACCGACGGTTCCCGATATGGGGAAGGGGGATGAGAAAGGAGGCTCACTAGCACTTACCGTCCCTTTGGATTATAATCGGAGTATGACAACTATATATCTGAGTGCGGGGGATTCCATAAACGAAGCATTGTCCTCCGCTCCGGAAGGTCCGGTTTCAATCATCCTCGGCGAGGGTGTATGGAAGGAAAAGGTTACCGTTACAAGGGCGGACGTCACCCTCATCAGCGAATGCGGCTCCGTTATAAGCTGGGGCGACAGACACGGCATGGAGAGGGACGGAAAGGTCATGAATACGGGAGAGAGCGCGACGTTCACAGTTGCCGCTCCGTCATTCACGGCCATCGGTGTCACATTCGAGAATTCATTCGACTATCCTGAGGCTTTCAGGGCAAACGAGGAGAACGAGGACGGCGTCAGGATCGACCTCCAGGCTGTCGCACTCCGTACTGTGTTCGGAGCTGACAAGTCGATCTTCCGTTCATGCACGTTCCTCGGCTGGCAGGATACGCTCTACCTTGACAGCGGGACCTCGTCAATCGAGGATTCGACCATCGAAGGCTGTGTCGATTTCATATTCGGAAGCAGTCCCGCTCTCTTCCAGGGCTGCGAGATCGTCTCGCGTGCCAAAGGTGTAATAGCAGCTCCTTCAACCTATGAGGGGGAGGAAATCGGATTCATTTTCCATGACTGTACCTTCCGCCGTGAAAGCTGTGTCGTGGATGAAAGCGTCTCGCTTGCCCGTCCATGGTTCCCCTCGGGCAGTGTGAACAGGAGCCCGATGATGCTCCTTATAGACTGCACTCTCGACGGCCACATAAAGAGCAGCCTCTGGGAGGACATGGGGACGAAGAAGCCCGGAGACAGGGAGAAGACAATCCACAAGGCGGCGGATGCACGCTTCTACATTTCGTCGCAGGAGAGGGAGGATATTTCAGGCGAGGAAGCCGACAGATACCTCTCGCTCATCTATTCCAGACTTTAGATCAGGCCGAGCGAGCGCATGTATTTCGTTATTCCGAGTGCAGAGAAGATCTCCTTCTTGAGGAGGTAGAAGTTCTCGTTAAAGAGTTCAATAAGAACGTCGACTGTGCTGTCCGACGACGAAGAGGAGGTCGTTCCGGAAGTATAATCCAGTGCCTCCGTGCTCACCTCCGTACTCGATATGGAGAAGGGCCTCAGAGCCCAGAGTGAGGGGTCGCATTCCGCTTCGACGACGTCTTCGATATCATCGGGAAGGGCGGGGAAGAAGTCTATTCCGGTAACCTCCTCGACTCTGTCGACTGTGACTGCAAAGTATGATAACGGCTCTGAGGACTTCTCTGCGGGAAGTATGAACCCTATCGCCTTTATGACAGGTTCCGTGTAGTCGAGAATCACCTTGTAGTAGTATTTCGGGACCGCGACGTTGTTCTCTCCTATCGTTTCGTACGGTCCGTCGGTAAGTACGGGACCCGTCACGACATATATCTCCTCATCGGCGTATGCGATGCTTCTCACCGCAGACTCGAGGTCGCTCCATATGCCGGCATTGAAGGCATGGATCTGGGGGCACATGTTCGAGAGGTAGAAGGTGTCGTTCATGGCATCCTCCGACCATCTGAAGTCGGCTGCCGGAGCCATGTGGCCCCTGTCATACCCGCTTTTTCTGTAGTCCTGGAGTGTGGCCGACCCCGTCGGAACGTCCGGATCCTCCCTGAAGTTGTCCTTTCTCGAGGCACTCTGTGTCGAAACCTTGTCTTTTGTAAGGGAGTAGGCGACCCAGTACGGCACCTCGTACTCCTCGCAGTAGGAGAGTGTGTAGCCTGTATGTGAAACGATGATTGAATCGTCGGGTCCCGAAGGAATTTCCAGGTTCTCGATATCGCCGGCACGGACAATGCCCTTTTCGCTTTCAGTCGGTGTTATGTAACACAGAACGAGGAATATGACTACGAGGGAAAGCGCCAGGAGCGCTATCTTGAGCCATACCTTTCCCTTTTTCTTACTTGTCTTCTTTCCTGCCACTGTTATTGTCCCTCAGTTTTTTATAGCTTTTCCTCGACGAAGCCATATAGGCTCTGAAGAGTTTTTTCACTATACGTTTCTCCTCATCCGTAAGAGAGAGAAGCTCATTATTAAATAGATCAAACCGTTCGAAAATTACAAAGGGGATGCGGAAAATGTTATCTTCCTTCACCGACGCAAGCACCCGTGATATTACAGATACGAGTATCTCGCGCTCCTCCTTCGTCGTGGAGGAGAGGAAAGCTTCCATCGACTCCGAATGGAGCCTGCTCACAATCGAGAGGTCCTTTTCATATACAAAGGTCTCCCTGTCCGTCCACCAGGTAAGGGGATCGTGCTGCATTATTCCGATTCCGTCGGCCCTGACGACCCTTTCTCTCTCCATCTTGTTGAAGAGCATCCCGACAATCGATGTCGACGGCACATAGCTCTCCGTCTTTGCCGTAACCTCCTCCCAGCGGTGGGAGAGGGTGAGAGACGGAGCAAGTCCCGGAGCATCGAAGGAATATATCTTCTCTATCCTCTGAAATATGCTGCTTTCAGCTTTGAGAGCGCTGTAGAGGGCGTTCGTTCCTCCCTTGCTGTGTCCGGCAAGGACGAGGGAGGAATAATTGCGGCCGTACTCCGTGATGAACTCCAGCGCTTTTCTCTCCGACGGAATCTCGTCTTCATAGGCGAGGTTGAGGTCCTCCTGCCATCCTGTGACCGACTCATCGGTTCCTCTGAAGATAACGTATCCCCTTCCGCCGCCGGAGGAGAAGACGGCCGCCGCAAACTGCTCTTCACTCCTTTCCTCCTTTGAAAGCGAGGAGGAGAAGATGTCGAGTCTGAAGGATGAAAAGCGTTCTGAAGACGAGACTTTCTCCCAGAGACGGAAGCGCGCTGTATCGAAGCCTTTTGTAAGCTCCGGAGGTACGGGACAGAGAATCGGGTAGAGCTCCCTCATCGTTCTGCCCTCTATGCACTGTGGGGCGTCTTCGAAGCGCTGATAGATGAGAACGGAGAAAATGAGGGCATCAACTTCGTTGAAGGGGAGGGAGGAGAAACTTTTTTCTCCTCTCCAGTCCATATTCTCAATCAGGCTCCGCTTCATTTGTTTTCTTCCTCTTGTCTGCCTTCTTATCGAGCAGATACACGACAAGGAACAGCAGGGAGATTGTAGCAGGAAGAAGCGGTGAGAAAGAAGTGCTTTCAGTGTAGAAAAGCGGGGCTCCGCCGATTGTCGTCCCCTTCATTCCTACAGCCGTAACCGAGAAGATGTTATTGGCATAGTGCATCGCCCATACCGAAAGGTACGAGCGCTCCTTCTGTCCGAGAAGGGAGGAGAGAAAGCCCCATAGAAAGTAGGTGATTATCGGGAAGAGAGGATAGAACGATGTCACCTCCACGTTGTACAGGTGCGGAAGTATGAAGAGAATGCCGCAGACAATGGCCAGCAGCAGCTTTCCGCCCGGCTTCCGTTCCTCTCCCTGAGGCGACCATATCCTCTCGGGGAGCGCTCTGAAGACAGCCTCCTCGAGAAGGGTCTGGGGAAGGAAGAAAACGGCCGAGAGAAGTAAGAAGAGGATCTTCATCCCTGCACTGTCGACACTGTTGACGACATTGTCTTTTGCCGTAATCAGCGCGGAGATGGTATAGATGACTATTGTAAGGAGGACGATAAGGATAAACTTTCCCGCATCTTTCTCTTCTTTGCACACGAATGTGACGACGCTCTCACCGAATAGCTTTCTCAGAAAAAGTTCCAGTGTAAGGAGCATCACGATATGTTCGGTGAATACCGATATGAAGATGCCGGCCCTGTTTTCTGCAAAGAACGGGATGTAGGAGAGCGAATACGATATAAATCCTCCGGGGATGAGGCCCGTAAAGAGTGTAATGACGAGAATGAAGAGGTAGACGGCCCTCAGGCTGTTTCTGCTGTCAAAGGTCTTCAACGGCCCTCCTCATTCTCCCGAGTGCATCCATCACGTCCTTCTGGTTCGTTCCGTAGTTGAAACGTACGAACGCCTTGTACTGCCGCCCGAACCAGCTGCCGTCGTTCATTGCCACCCCGGCTTCGACTCCGAAGAAGCGGGAGAGAACACCGCCTCCTTCTCCTCCCTTATAGCGTTCCGGATCCGAGAGAACTCTTTTCTCGATTCTATCATAGAGAGCCGAGCAGTCAAGAAGCGTCACGAAGGAAGATCCTCCCTTCACCTTTCTGATTCCGCAGGGGTGTTCGTCAAAGTACCGTTCGATTTCGTCGGAGTTTCTCTTGAGATAGAGGCATAGCTCCCTGTTGTAGTCGTCGCACTCCGTATATGCAGCTTCAATCATCTCGCCGATGAAGTAGCCCGGCTCCGTGAGCCACAGCGCTGCCTCACGTGCCTTCCATATCCTCATCATCTCCCTGTCGGAGAATACGGCGAATGCCGAATGTTCGCCTGCGAGGTTGAACGTCTTCGAAGGAGCCATGAATGTTATGCACCCCGCACCGATCTTTTCATCGGCCTTTCCCATCGGGATATGTTTCTTTCCGGGGTGTGTCAGATCTGAGTGTATCTCATCCGAGACGACGGGGATGCTGTACTTCTTTCCGATTTCAAGAACGCCCTCGAGCTCCTCCTCTGTAAATACGATTCCCGTCGGGTTATGTGGCGAGCAGAAGAGAATCATCGAGGCCGTGGAGGCTTTTGTGTCGAGCTTGTCGAGGTCGAGGGAGAACTTTTCTCCGTCGTAGTCGAGCTCGAGTTCCTCCATAATCCTTCCCGAGAGGGAACAGAGCTCCCTGAATGGCTTATAGGTGGGAGAGGGGATTACTATCCTGTCGCCCTTCTTCGTGAAGCAGTCGATTGCCCCGGCGATTCCGTGCAGCAGTCCCATAGAGAATGAAATCATTTCCGGAGAGACGCCCCAGTCGTGTCTCCTCCTGAGCCATGAGGAGAAGACAGCCTCGAGATTGTCGAATGCCGGATAGCCGTATACTCCGCCTGAAGCAACCTCCTCAGCCTTCTTCATGATTGCCGGTGCCGAATAGAAATCCATATCTGCAACCCAGAAGGGGATTGCATCCTCATTGGAGGATATCGATGCTATAGCCTTCCTGTTCCATTTCTCACAGTTGGTGGCTCTCCTGTCGGGAGCCTTGTCGAAAACGCTCATATTGTCTCCTTCCCGCCAATAGTAGAACTTTGTCCCTGGTCTGTCCAACGACCGGTGAGCGCAGAGTCCTTTTTGAAGGGCGGCGGAGAAAAGCACGGCCCGGGTATCGGGGAATGCAATGATGACATACTTCCCGTCGTCATCATATTCAGCGGAGTATGAAAGACAAAGCTGAGGTATTGAGAAGAGCTGTTGCTCTGTCGTTTATGACACTCGATCTGCCATCTTTTACACTTCGGCGGCAGCGGGCTTGACGGTACTCCCACATCGGGTATATTGAGAGCAACCACGTTTCAGGGGGGAGGCAAGTTTCACATCCCACTCCAATGCGACACCTCCCCCTTTTATGTGGTTTTTCTGTGCCGCCTGCTCTATTCGCTTCTCTGACTCAGTACGTAGTCGACGAACCTCTTCCGTATTGCGGATGATTCGCGCTGCCTGATCGGAATCTGGACGCCGTTCATGAGGACGAAGAAGTTGCCGTCCTGGCACTTTATCTCGTCCATGTTCACGAGGAAGCTCTTATGGGAGCGCAGGAATCTCGAGTCGTAGATCCTCTTCTCGATTTCGTCGAGCTTGATTATTGCCCTGACCGTGGTGCCGTCCTTCTTGAATATGCTTACGGTGCGTCCCGAGCTCTCGATATATATTATATCCTTATAAGATACCGCAACCTTCGCCCTGTTGGATACGACCCTCAGTTCGCGGGGGGTATAGACGGCGAGAATCCTGTCGAAGGCCGCAGTGAGCTTCTTCTCGTTCACAGGCTTGAGAAGGTAGGCCGAGGCGTTGACGTCGTAGCTTTCGAGGGCGTGGTCTCTCGATGACGTCAGGAAGACAATGGGGATGTCAATGCCCATCTCCCTTATCCTCTTCGCCGACTCCATGCCGCTTATGCTCTCCTTGAGGAAGATGTCCATGATAAGGATATCCATATCATCAGCTTCTTCCATGAGGGCGATGCCGTTGTCGAAGAAGTAGAGAAAAAGTTCGGAAGGAGACATTTTCCTGCTGAGGAAATAGTTCGTGAGGGCGTTCTCGATATGCTGACGGTCTGTCAGGTTTTCTTCCAGGATGCCGATCTTCATAGTATAATTCCTTACCAGCAGAACCCGCGACTGGCTGCGAAGGTCCTTACTAGTAATGATTATCGCATTTTTTACTGTTAAAATGAACGTTATTTTCTGTCTTTTTTGACATTGAAAACCGCTTTTATGTCATCTTGGCCTGAAAAGCTTCCATTTTCTCACAGGAAACGGGCACTGTTCCCTTACTTCACGGACGAGGCCGGACATGCAATATAACAGGCATGACACGAGATGCATCCTGATTCTCTTCCGGCTTCCTTTCAACAAGCATATCGCCTGTTTTAATATCGCTTTCAGGCGATTTCTGACATCGACAGGAGATTTTAAGAGTCCGAAAGTACAACTAGTACACATATTGTTGCAAAGTATGACAAAATCTTCTCAATTATCGTTACAAAGTATGACAAAATCTTCTCAATTATCGTTGCAAAGTATGACAAAATGAGAGTAACATTTTATTATGAATGGAAATATAATTCTATATAGAAAAATCGAGACCGAGATTGTTGATTTTCTGGAGTCCGATGACAGAAAAGCCCTTCTTGTGACCGGTGCAAGAAGCGTGGGGAAGACGTTTATCATAGAAAGTATCGCTGAAAAACGGTTCAAGCATTTTTTGAAAATCGATTTTTATGAGGATAAGTCAGCAAGAACTCTTTTCGAGGACGCCAGAGATGCCAGAGAAATACTTACGAGGATCTCCGCATTGGGGAATACCGACCTTGTTCCCGGTGAGACTTTGATATTTCTGGATGAAGTCCAGGAATGTAAAGAGAGCATCACAGTCATCAAATATCTTGTTCAGGAGGGGAGCTATAAGTATATAC
>CAVDOI010000016.1:0-26713 GCA_963610485.1 Lachnospiraceae bacterium | reverse complement strand
CGGATTCCAAAGGTGCAAGGTCTCATTTCTTAAGGATAAAAAAGCCTCATTATTTTGTGTTTATTTTCTTATAACACTTGTAATTAAAAGCCGTTTGTGCTATACTTCAGTTGTTATGAAAAGTAAGGAAAAGACAGTAGATATTTCACTTTATGAGAGCCTCCGGAAAGAGAACGAGGCTCTTCGTCAGCAGACTTTGTCCCTTACTGAAGATAACAGAAAGAAAGATGAGAAGATCAACTTCCTGACAACTAAGAATGAACTTCTGGAAGAAAGACATGCATCTGATGAAAAGACGATGGCGGAACAGAAGCAGAGAATAGCTGACCTCTGGGAAGAGCTTGCAAAGAGATACAAGAAGACAACCGAGATTTACAATAATCCGGAACAGCTGACTTTCCTCAATGAGCTCGAACTTGAAACAGCTACTGATGCTCTTAATGACGAATCAACTCAGAAGACGGGAGATCCGAATGCCGATCTGGGAACTGTAGTCAAGTCTTATGTCAGGCATAAGTCGAAGAACGCAATCCTTACTCTTCCTGCCGATACTCCTGTTACCGATGTTTATATTGATAACGGTCCGAAGACATGCTCTGCATGCGGCAGCGAGATGGTCAGGGACGGCGAGAAGATTCTCGAGTCTGTAACCAAGACCGTCACCTATGCGATAATCCGTAAGCATTACGCACTTTACAAGTGTCCGAACTGCGAAGGAAACGAAAGAGACAGCAAGCCTGATGTTCCGAGCGGAGAGATGCTTGCAGGAACGATAGCAGATCCGACGTTCCTTGCCGACATCGTGGTGACCAAGTATGACATGGGTTCCACCCTGTACAGGATAGAGAGGGAACTTAGCTACCAGGGGATTCCGATAAACAGAGAAACGATAAGCGCCTGGTTGATGAAATGCGGAAACGCGATGGTGGGGAACCTGGACGAAGTCCTGAAACAGGAAGTTTTCGAATACCCGCTCATCAATGTGGATGAAACGCCGACCAAGGTTTTGAAGCTTCTCGATGAGAACGGGAAGAAGAAAGCCCCCAATTCCAAATACAATGCATTCATGGTTTCCATAACCGGCATAGATGAGGATGGAAATCGTGGGCTTACTTTGCTCAAATTTACCGACAACCGACGTAATGATACCATCAAGGAGATCCTTGACGGGTACACCGGCTGTGTCCAGACGGACGGCCTGTGTGGTTACAACTATGCCAGTGAGCAAAACGGCTTTGTGCATCTCGGATGCCTTGTGCATGCGAGACGGAAAGCTGTTGAGGCAAAGGGCAGCAGAACTTCCGGCATTGCTTTTACCATGGTCGAGAAGTACAGGACCATCTTCCATGTTGAAGGTCAGTGGAATACTAAAAGGGGTACGATGTCTTCCGAAGAATTCGTTGCCGGCAGAAAGGCAGAGATGCTGCCTCTTCTTGAAGATCTCAAGACCTTCTGTGAAGAGAAGCTCAAAGCTTCTGTAGATACGAAACTCGCTCTTTCCCCGAAGACAGCTGTTGCCGTCAATTACTACCTCGACAACTACGACGAACTCATCAGGTTCCTCGATTACGCCTTCGCAACAAGTTCGAACCAGACTGCCGAGCAAACGATACGCCGCTACGTAATCGACAGGAACGCCTCCCTCTTCAATATTACAGAGTGCGGTGCGGACGTCTCGGCGCTCTACTTCTCGCTGGTTCAGTCCTGCAGAAATCTCGGCATCAACCCGATTGACTACTTCACACACCTCTTCCTTAATGCGGGCAGCATCAAAAACGGTGACGTGGAGGGCTGGACGGCCATTCTCCCGGGTAAATGCAAGCTTACTGATGCGGTTGAACATAAAGAACTTGTTGCCAAAGCAAAGCCCGACCCCACAAGAACCGAGCCCTACGTACTCAGGGGCAAGAAGATTTAAATCTCTATATTCAGCACTCTTCATCATGCCAATAGACTACATCAAGGCCTATTGGCGTTGATACGTCAGTCGAAAATACGCTTACGCTGGAGCTGCTCTTTCTGTAGTCTCCGAAAACGTATGGACTCGAAAGTTTATCCGGAGCTGCCTCGATATAGCGCCAGCGACAGGAGATGGAGGCAAGATTATCCGCTCCGTCGAGATCGCTTTCTGTATTATCTGCATCGCAGTCGTAAATGATTATTCCTCCGGCAGGACCGGTATCCCCGACCTTGTATCTGTCCTTCCAGACCGCTTTGATTGTTATATCTTCTGTGACAGCTGTTCCGTTAAAATCAAAGACTGTTGTACCGTCTGCACTCCAGAAATCGAATACCTTGTACGGACTCGGGGCTTCCGGAACTACTGAAGGCGAAGAAGCGCAGCTCCCTTTCCCGACATATTGAGAGGCCACTTCAGTGCCGCCTGCAGTATCGAAGGAGACAGTACATTTTCCGGTCCAGTCTGCCGTCAGTTTCGTATCCCTGTATATCAACATGTCAAAGGAGAATGTGCTTCCGTCCTCCAGTGTCCATCTGTCGAACACATAACCCTCTCTCACTGGATTTACAGGTACTCCCTCGATATTGATCTTCTCTCCGTACGGGATCTTGAGAGAAGACATCACCGTGCCGCCGCCGGTATCGAAGGAAACAATACAATAGTCTGCTGTCCAGTGGGCCTTGAGAGTTATATCCCGGGTTACCGGCGTCGAGAAAAGATACTTCTCCTCATTGAGATACCATCCGGCAAAAGCATATCCTGTTCTGCCGGGTATTACCGAATAACCCGGTTCGCTGACGGTTTCACCGTAATCGACATAAGCGTCATCAATCTTCTTGAGAGAGTCATCACCGAGATCGAAGCTGACAGTACAGCTCTTCACCGTCCACTCAGCCGAAAGGGTGATGCTTTCAGTTATGGGGGGTATTGAATGAGAAGTAAGTATCGTTGAGTCTCCATCCGGAGAATGTGTATCCCTCTCTTGACGGGACAACGGGCTTTTTCACTGTCTCTCCGGCTTCTACTGTGACATCGTCGATCTTCTGAAGTGCCTCATCCGCAAGGTCGAAAGATACTGTACATTTCACAGCCCAGACTGCATGGATGACCGTATCGGCAGTAATCTTCAGATCTTCGCCCGGCTACAGAAGCGTGGTGCTCTCCTCCGCTTTCCATCCTTTGAACTCCAGGGTACTGTCGGGCTTCACCGGAAGCACATAAATATCGCCGTCGGCGACATCCTTTGTTCTGTACTCCGTATCCCCGTTCTTCACGGTGACACGATGAGTAATTACCACAGGATCCACAGCACATGAAATAGAGAAAAAGACAACAGCCGCTGCTGTAATCATCAATAAAGCTTTCTTCATACGACCCTCTTCTCCTGATTCTAATACTTACAATATTAAGTCAGCTTCCACAGATTAGCATATGAAATCTTGGATAAATAAGTTCTTCCGGCAATGATAACGAAGAGATTCTCCCCTGTCCCGGCTGCCGCTTGATACTTCAAGGGAGAGGGGCTGAACTCTGCAGCCCCTGCTCTGATCCTCTCCCGGATACATTATGTGTGGGAGAGGGAGAAGAAGACCTTTATCCTGCTTGTCTCCCTCACCTTCTTCCTGCCTTCCCCGACGGATTCTATTTCGCCCGAGGCAAGGGCCTGTATGAGGATGTTGCCTTCCGCGGTCGCCTCTGCCGGCCCCGCAATGACGGTCATCCCGGTCTCCTTTGCCGTCCAGTCATTGAGAACGGCATTATGACAGCCGCCTCCGATGACGTAGATGGTATCGAATCCGAGCCCCGATGCCTTCTCCAGATCCTCGATCGCCTTCCTGTATGCTTTCGCCAGTCCGTGGTAGATACATCTCAGGTACTGTCCGATGTTCTCCGGTTCCTTCTGTCCCGTCTCCCTGCAGTATGAGGTAATCCTCTCTGTCATATGGTTGGACGGCGTGTCGGGAGCCATGAACCTCTCGTCGAGAGGGTTGATACAGCTCATATACTCCTTGTCCCCGAGCACGAGCTCATGTATCCGTTCCCACGTATATTCCTCTCCGAGGGATTTGAAGTACCTGAGACACTCGTTCTGTATCCACATACCCATGATGTTCTTCAAGAGGAGCGTTCCGCCGCCTGTGCCCTTCTCGTTCGAGAAGCCGCTTCTGTACGCCTCCGGAGAGAGCAGAGGCTTCTTGAGCTCCACGCCGAGGATCGACCATGTGCCGGATGAGAGGAAGAGCGGGCTCTTCTCGACAGAAGGTATTGCCGCAACTGCCGCCGCCGTGTCATGTGACGCCGCCGCTATTACGAGGATGTCCTTCCGGGCACCGACGCTCTCCTTCACTTCGCTCCTGAGGGGTCCCAGTATAGTTCCCGGATAGACAATCTCGCCGAAGAGACTCCGCCTGAAGCCGAGTGTGTCGATAAGGTCCCATCTCCAGTCGTTTGTCCCGGCATCGAGAAGCTGTGTGGTCGAAGCGTGTGAAAGCTCGTTCTTCTTCACGCCCGTAAGCCAGTAGCAGAGGAGATCGGGGACACTCAGGTATGATGCAGCGGAAGAGAAGGAATCAGGCCTTCTCTTCTTCTGTGCATAGAGCTGGAAGACGGTGTTGAAGCTCTCGATTCCGACTCCCGTCTTCCTGAAGAGTTCCTCCCGTCCTCCGGCGAGGGCGCATACTTCATCGATGACGGCATGCGTGCGGGTGTCGCGGTAGTTGTAGACAGGACTTATGAGGGAGCCTGCCTCATCGAGAAGTGCATAGTCGACGCCCCAGCTGTCGATTCCGATCGAAACGACGTCGTCATACTTTTCAAGTGCCTTTCTTATACCCGCGAGAACCTCATCGTAGATGGCGAGTATGTCCCAGTAGAGCTCGTCGAGCACCATGACGGAAGGTGTGGGGAACCTGTGGACCTCCACGGCCTCCTGAAGATTGCCGACGACAACCCTTCCGCTTGTCGCCCCGAGGTCGACTGCTATGTATCTTTTCATATCCTTCCTCCTTCTCTGTAATTCTCCAGGAGATATTTCTCGGCCTCCGCCGACCACAGCCCCTTATGTCTTTCCACTATGAGTGCAAGCTCCCTGAAGAAGGGATCTGTCTCACCCAGTTTCCTGAAGTCGTTTATGGCCGTAAGAGGCATTCTTATATGTGTATAGATGAGCTTCTTGCCGCCGGGAATCGAAGGCAGGTTCAGAATCGTATCGCCCGCAGTGTCCAGTCCGCCGATGTGGGTGATCATCGCCGCGGGGTTCATCAGTCCCCGGCTCATCATGTCCAGCGATTCAATCATGTCCTCCGTCGTTCCCCCGCTTGTTCCGACAAGGTGATGGGAGGCATAGTGGACGTTGTAGAAATTGATTGAAGCCGAGAACGACGTATCCCCGGGGCCTGCGAAGAAGTTGAGACAGCCGTCGTCGCGGAGAATTGCATCGGCTTCTTCGACGAGGGCTTTCACGGGAGCCATCAGGATGACATCGTCAAAGCCTCGTCCGTCCGGGGTGAGCGACCTGAGATACTCGTCGCTCCTCTCGATGTTCCTCGTATTGACGTATTTCAGGCACACACCGTGCTCTGCAGCCTCCTCTACGGAAAGAAGCTCCTCCGCTCTTTCAAGCCGGGCATCGTCTATGTCCGTAACGACGATGAGACCGGGCCTGCGGGGATTATGGATTGCGTAGTCTATAGCCCCCAGTCCCATGGGACCGACACCTGCAAGGATTGCCAGGCTTCCGCCCTCCCTTATCCCCATGATATGGTCATACGAGCCCGCCCGGGTATGATACATCGCGTGGTATGTGCCGACTATGCAGCTCACGGGCTCTGCAAGGGAGCCGTTGAAGTACGCTTCTCCTCTGTACTTTAAAAGTCCTCCTCCCTCTATTATGTGCGCCGGGATCACGGCATAGAGACTGTTTCCTCCACAATGGGGGAAGCTGTAGCCGGGGTTCCTCATCATACCGCGGTAGTTGATTGCAGGCTGGATGGAACAGCGCTCCCCTTCCTTGTATTCTCCTTTCCATCTCTTCCCCACTTCCACGATACGGCCGCAGAATTCGTGTCCGATGATTACCGGATTTGACGCAACATCATCGGGAACGCGCTTGTGCCTTGCGCCCTGCATTGCCGCCTTATGGTCGCTCATGCATACGGAATTCGTAACTATCTCGAGAAGAATCTCATCATCCCCCGGAGGCGGCAGAGGAAAGCTCTCCAGCCTCAGATCGCGCTCTCCGTAGAGCCTCAGCGCCGTCGTTTCTCTTTTCATATCCACCTCCTCAGTTCAGCATCACCTGACCGCCTGTGACGGGAACAGCCTGTCCCGTCTCGTACCTCTGCTCCACTATGTAGAGCAGTGCCTTCACGACATCCTCAACCCCGCATCCCCTTCCCAAGGGAACCTTCCTTTCATAGAATCTTCTTACATCCTCCACGCTCTCCGCCCCGGGTACCTTTCCCGTCCTCAGGTACTGGACGAAGAGGCCGTTCTCGGGATCCGACCACAGGGGCCCGTCAAGGAAGTTTCCGGGACATACCGCATTGACCTTTATCCCGCACTCGACGAGTTCGAGGGCAAAACTCTGTGTCAGTCCTATCACGCCGAACTTGGCTCCGGCGTATGCTCCGTTGCGGTTGGACCCCTCTAGCCCGCTCTTCGAAGATATGACGATTATGTCTGTCAGAATGTCACGGGAGGCCTCGTTCTGGGCCGCCATAAGGCGCGATGCATGCTTAGTGCAGATGAAGAAACCCTTGTAGTCGACGTCGGTGACGAACTCGAAATCCCTGAGGGCCATCTCCCTCACGCTTCCCGCCCTCAGGACGCCGGCATTGCTTATAAGAACATCAAGTCCCCCCGTTTCGCTTTCAACATGACGGAACATCTCCTCGACAGAGCTCTCGTCCGTGACATTGACATAGACGGGCATCGTCGAAAGAGTGCCGCTTTCTCTGTTGATCTGACTCGAGAGTCTCTCCGCCCCGGCCCTGTTCATATCTGCTATGAAGACGAACGCCCCCTTATCAGCAAGGGATCTGACAATGCCTTCGCCGAAGCCCTGTGCGCCTCCTGTGACAAGCACCGTCTTTCCCCTTACGGTGTCGCTGCGGGAAAAAGAAGGCTTTTCTATTTCGACGTAGCTTTTCCCGGCGGTGAAGGTCTCACTGTAGCTGTTTCCGAATGAGAGGACGTCGCCCGAGCTGTCAAATCCGATCGTCTTCGGAATGCGTCCGCTCTCCATGAAGATGTGAAACATCTCCCTTATGAGATCCCTGTCGCCTCTTATCACCTTGACCGGCCTCTCTTCTTTCGTCTTCCTGACAAAGAGGCATCTCTCCCCGTTGTATGTAAGACCTCTGATGAACGCCTGGATGAATTCACATTCCATAGTAGCCTCCGATTGTTTCTATGTATCTCCGCGCACTTCTCTTCACTTCTCCGTGATTCATCCCCTTACCGATTGACGCGTAGATTTCAAGGCGCTTCTCAAGAGGGAGCGTGATCATGGGGTTATCGGGTGAGAAGAGGCCGTAGCGGCTGTCCTCTGACGAGAGCTTTTCATGTGCAACAAGCGCCCAGGCCGAATCCACGAGGTGACGGCATACGGGAGAGAGAACCTCAGGCGAAGAGAAACTCTGCCTGGGGGAGTTGATGTCGACACCGCTGATCTCCATGAGGCCGTTCTCCCTCGAGAGTGCGATAAGCCTCTTCATCTGCTTCTCCGAGTTTCTCGGCGGCATGTATGTGACGGCTCTGAATCCCAGCTCCTTGAGGTACGGAATAAGCTCGTCAAGATATTCATCCTCGAACCTCTCCCTCTTCTTGTCCCCCGTGACATCCCTCTCGATGTCCCCGAGATATGCATATGCACTGACGGCGCCGATCCTCTCCGAAAAGGCGAGAACATCTCTGACGTCCGGACACTCCTCCTCACCCGGCTCTATGTAGACGGCGGGAAGGAGCATGGCCTTCAGAACACCCAGAAGATCATATCTGTAATACGGATTCTCCTTGTTGAGGAGACGGCTCTCCGCTTCCGGATCGAGAACGGTGCGTAAATGCTCTGAAAGGTATTCGACGGTGCCCTTCCCCTTTCCGCATTTATCAATTATCTTCCCTGCGAGGGCATAGAGTATGTGCCTTTCCGTGACTGTTCCGCCCTCGTTGACGTGAGATATCCCCTCGACGTCCTTCTCATAATCGAGTGTGACGCCGAGTGAGAGTCTGTTCATCTTCTCTGTAATAGTGCGGCTGCGCTTTCGTCTTGCCTCACGTATGGGAGCGAGGAAAGCCATAGCCTCCTCTATCCTCGTGTGCGGGACGCCGTGGACGCACATGTATGCAATGCCTGTGGAATCGGGATTGTTGATCCTTCGCTCCGAGAAGGGAGTACGGCGGAAGCTGACTCTGAGTTCGAAGCCGACAGTCGACGCCATCGAAAACCTTCCGCCGGTCGTGAGCATCTCCTCCGCCCCGCTGAGGGTATCGTGATCGACAATGCCCACGATGCCGAGTCCGGCCTCCCATGCCTCATATACGGCACCGGAGGGGGAATAGGGGGAGAAGGAATGGAACGTATGGACGTGGTTGTTGACTTCGTCCGTCCTCCTTCTCACGACTTCCCCTTTTCTTATTTTCTCGAGAACCGAATCAACGGCAGCATCCCTCTCCTCTCTCAATCTCGAATTCAGAGCCTCTTTCCTCGTCATCATCTCATCCAATCACACACCCTCCTTCTGTATGCGGAAGAACTCAGTATCGTTCCTTCTCGATGAAGGCATATATCCCTCGAGCGGCAGGATCTGCTCATGTATTGCGTCGAGTATGTCCGAGGAGTGTGCAAAGTAGTACTCCTCCATCTCCGCGGGAGGCGTGATCCAGTTACGCGATCCCACCACGGTGCACGGTCCGTCGAGGTAGCCGAAGCACAGTCTGTTGAGGTTCGACGCAACAGTGTGCATGTACGAGCCGCGCTCGGCACTGTCTGTCACGAGGACGCAGCGCCCCGTCTTCTTCACAGATTCGACAAGCTTCTCGTACCTGAGGGGGTTGATCCACCTGAGGTCGATGATCTCGCTCGAAAGCCCGTATTTTCTGAGCTCCTTCTCGGCTTCAAGTGCCGTATAGAGGGCGGGCCCGAGAGATATGATCGTGATGTCGTCACCCTTCATCTTCACATCGGGCTCCCCCTCCTCGATCTCGTAGTAGCCCTCGGGAACTCCTTCCTTATGGAACTCCTCACCCTTTCCGTAGAGCTTCTGACTCTCGAAGAATACAAAGGGGTCCGTTCCCCTCAATGCGTAGTTCAGAATACCCTTCGCATCATACGGCGATGCGGGGTATGCACTCTTGAGCCCGGGAACCGACGCCACCATCCCCGTCCACTCCTGTGAGTGCTGCGCGCCGTACTTGTTGCCGACGCTGACTCTGAGAACGAGGGGAAGCGTGAGAACGCCTGCGCTCATCGCCTGCCACTTCGGCATCTGGTTGAAAACCTCGTCTCCGGCACAGCCTAAGAAATCACAGTACATGAGCTCGACACACGCCCGGCCTCCCGAAAGTGCGTACCCGACACCGCTTCCGACGATTGCCGCCTCGCTTATGGGGGAATTGAAGAAACGGTGGTACGGTAAAATCTCCGTCAGACCCCGGTAGCATGCAAACGCCCCGCCCCAGTCCCTGTGGTCCTCTCCGTATGCTATGAACGAAGGATCGCGTTCGAAGCGGTAGAGCATGGCCTCGAAGACGGCATCCCGGTACTGGTACTGCTTCGCCTGAGGATAGCTCTTCCCGTTCTCATCGAATGCATAGCGCTTCCTCTGCGCTATCTGCTTCACCCTCGCATTCTCCTCCCTTTTCTGGAGAAGCATGCTCCCGCCTTCCCCGTATGACTCGACTTTCCCCCTGCTGAACATGACGCCCTCGATGAAAGGCGCATCGATTATCGGGGAGATCGTATCATCGACGACGAGTTCCAGGACCCTCTTCATCTTATCCTTCACCTTCTCCCCCATACTCTCGATTTCCTTCTCTGTTACAAGACCGTTCTGGATGAGGTATTTTCCGTAGCTTCTTATCGGATCCTCGGCACGGAAGGCTTCAAGCTCTTCCTTTGTTCTGTACGTCATCGCATCCGAGGGGCTGTGTCCGCTGTATCTGTAGGTGATCGTGTCGAGCATGACAGGCCCCTTTCCCTCAGCGAGAAGCTTCTTCTTCCTCTCGACAGCGTCTGCAACTGCAAGCGGGTTGAAACCGTCAACCCTCTCCGTGTGCATACCCTCGGGATTGACGCCGAGTCCGACCCTCGCCGCAATTCCGTAGCCCATCGTCTCGCCCGAAGGCTGTCCGCCCATCGCGTAGAAGTTGTTGAATATGTTGAGCATGTAGGGAGGAGCGCCCTCCTTGTCCTTCCAGAGCGTCCTGTACTGATCCATCGCGCTCATCACGAGACCCTCCCAGACAGGCCCCCTCGCCATTGCGCCGTCACCGATGTTGGCGATGACGATTCCCTTTTTATTGTTGATCTTCTTGTAGAGGGCGGAGCCGAATGCGATGGTTCCGCTTCCTCCGACGATTGCGTTGTTGGGCATGGAGCCGAAGGGCGCGAAGAAGGTGTGCATCGAGCCTCCGAGTCCGCGCGAGAAGCCCGTACGCTTTGCATAGATTTCGGCAAGGGCGCCGTAGAGCACGAAGTTCTCCGCACTCTCCTTCGTGTCCTTTCCCGGAAAATGCTTCACGATGACGGCATATGTCTCGCCGTCGTTGAAGTCCTTCATGATTGCCTCTATCTCCCCGTCGTCCATCTTCCAGACAGCCGAGAAGCACTTTGCAAGTATTTCACCGTGACTGCGGTGTGAGCCGAAGATGAAGTCTTCCGGTTCAAGTGCCAGAGCCTGCCCGACGCACGCGCTCTCCTGCCCCGCCGAAAGGTGTGCCGGCCCCTTGTGATTGAATGCGATACCCCGGTAGAGCCCCTCCTTCTTGATGGAGTCGAGCATTGTCTCGAACTCCCTGATGAGAAGCATGTCGTAGAGGACTCTCACAAGCCTCTTCTTTCCGTACTTCTTCAATTCCTTTCTGAAATCCGGTCTGTACTGATTGACCGGTATTTCGACAGAAGAGACAACAGCGCTCTTTCTCACTTCCTCCGGAACAAAATCCTTTACGTATCTGCTCATATCTTCCTCTCACACATTTCTCTGTATATTTCGTAGCAACAGTCCTTTATTACTTCAGAGACACTCGGATGGGGGAATATGACCTCCACCATGTCCTGAACCCTCAGCTCCGCCTCGATGAGCGTCGATGCCGAACTTATGATCTCGCTTGCATACGGCCCGAGAATATGCACACCCAGTATTGTGCCCGTGCGCCTTTTTGCGATGACCTTCACCATGCCGGAAGCTCTCTTTCCGTTTTCGGCGATGAAGCGTCCGTTCCCCCTCATCTGGACGGAGGATGTGATGACCTCGATTCCTCTCTTTCCGGCTTCCCTTTCCGTGAGTCCGCATCCCGCAGCCTCTGTCCCGGAGTAGACAGCCCAGGGAATGGAGGATGTGCGCATTATCTGACGTTTTGTTCCCCAGATGTTGTCCACGGCAACCTCCGCCATACGGGAGGCGCTGTGTGCAAGCTGGCTTATGTTGTTGACGTCGCCTATGGCGTAGACGGAAGAGACGTTGGTCCTCATCCTGCTGTCGACGACGACGGCCCCCCTCTCGATGAAGAGTCCGAGCTTCTCCAAGCCCTCTGTGTTGGGTCTTCTTCCCGCTGCAAGGAGAACGACTCCGGCCTCCGCCCTCTCCTCCTTTCCGTCAGCGGTTCTGAAGGTTACTCCGTCCTTGTCTATTTTCGTGACGCGCGACGATAGATGGAAAGTGACATCCTTCATCGCCTTTCTCATCGCTTTAGCCATTTCGTCATCCATCATCGGAAGAATCTCGGTCGTCATCTCGATGACGGTAACTTTTGTCCCGATCATGGAGAAGAAGGATGCGAACTCTATTCCTATGACGCCGCCGCCGATGACGGCAACGGATGAAGGAACGCTCTCAAGATTGAGGATGCCGTCGCTTGTGAACACATTATCTCCGTCCGCTCCCTCTATGGGAGGCCTCACGGGAGAGCTGCCGGTAGCGATTATCATATAGGTACACGAGTACAGCTCATCACCGACCTTCACCGTATGTTCGTCGACGAACTCAGCCTTACCCTGGAGAACCGTGACGTTATTCGACTTCATCAGGAACGCTATCCCGCTTCTGAGAGTCTCGACAGCCTCCGCCTTCCACTTCTGGGCTTCTTTCATATCGAAAGAGGAAGAAGAGCATGTGACACCGTGCTTTCCTCCGTCGATGGTGCTTCTGTAAATCTTCGCACTCTTTAGAAGGCTCTTTGTCGGGATGCAGCCGCGGTTGGTGCATACACCGCCGAGACTGTCCTTTTCTATGAGAAGAACCTTCTTTCCCATCGCTCCTGCACGCTCTGCGGCGACATATCCTCCAGGGCCCGAACCTACCACTATGAGATCATACTTATCCATATCATCCCCCTTATTGAGCGAGAAGCAGAAGTTCGAGCTCTGCTATGTTCTTTGCCAGTGCCTGCAGGAACCTTGCCCCCGGCGCGCCGTCCACTGCCTGATGATCGATAGTGAGCGATAGTGCGATACTCTCGCGGAACCTCACTTCTCCGTTCTCCTCATAGGGGCGCAGCGTGATTGCCCCGACACCTAGAATCGCTACCTCAGGGATGTTCAATACAGGTGTGAAGACCTCTATTCCGAACGCCCCCACGTTCGATACCGTCAGCGTGGATCCCGTAAGCTCGTCTCCCCCTATCCTTCCCGTGCGGCAGAGCTCCTTCAGCCTCCGGCTCTCCTCTCCGATTTCCTTCACTGTCAGCCTCTCCGCATTACGGATTACCGGAACCATGAGCCCCCTCTCCGTATCTGTCGCCATTCCGAGATGGACGGATTTGAAGCGCCGTATCCTGTCACCGAGGAAGTGGGCATTGATGTCCGGAAATGACTTCAGCGTCCTCGCTACAGCAAAGAGTACAAGGTCGTTTATCGTGATGTTCCCCAGTCCCAGTCTCTCCGGAGCGCTCTTGAACTTCGCCCTCAGCGCCTTGAGTGAGCTCGCATCGGCATATGTCGTAAGCGTCAGCTGTGCCGTACTCTCGAGAGATTCCTTCATTCTTCTCGCAGTAACCTTTCTGATTCCCTTGAGAGGGAGGTCTTCAAAGGAGGAAGCTTCTCCTTCTCTCACTTCTTCAGGAGTTTCCTTCTTTAGAAGGTCCGCAGTCGTGATCATTCCCCCGATTCCGCTTCCGGAGAGAGGCGGAAGAAGGCCCTCCTCCCCGAGAAGCGCCCTCGAGGACGGTGTGAGTCTTCCTCTCTCGAGAGAAGCCCTCTCCACGTCCTTTTCGATGACCCTGCCCTTCGGCCCCGTCGCATTGACGGACGCAATATCTATATTTTCACTGACTGCCAGATTGAGAGCTCTCGGCGACGCCGTAGCCTCGTATGACGTGGTCCTCCCGGCTTCAGCAGATGGAGCCTCCACCACCTTCACTTCTTCTCTCACGGCCTTTTCAGCCTTGACTCCTTCCTCTTTTCTGACGGCTTCTATGCTTTCGCCCTTCTCCCCGACGACAGCAACGGCCGTCATCACCGGCACCTCGTCACCCTCTTCATAGAGGAGGCCGAGGACTGTGCCGGAAGCCGTTGATTCGACTTCGATTGTCGCCTTGTCTGTCTCGGCCTCCAGGAGAACCTCCCCCTCCTTTATCTCGTCGCCGATCTTCTTGCGCCATTCGACGATGACGCACGCCTCGACGCTGTTACCCTGTTTGGGCATTAAAATCTCCTTAGCCATTATTTCCTCCTCAAACTGTTATTACTTCGACCCCGAGTCTCTCCAGCGCAAGACGGGATTCTCCGGGAAAATCTGAATCCGTTATGAGAACATCGATGCCAGACGGAGGAAGAATGCGGACGAATCCCTTCTTCCCGTATTTCGTCGAGTCTGCCACGACTATCGTCCTGTCGGCGCGCGTGCACATCGCCCTCAGTATCCCGGCATTCTCGGGAAGCGATGTCGTAAGCCCGTGCTCGAGTGTTATGCCGTCCGTTCCGAGGAATGCCGCAGATACGTGGTATTCCTTCATCTGCTTTGCCGCGGTATGACCGACGATGCTCTCCGTCTCCGGCCTGTACTCCCCTCCGACGAGGGTGATCTTCATGCCGCCGGCAAATGAGGCGAATGGAAGAAGGGATGTGTTGTTGGTGACGATGTGGATGTTCTTCTTCCCGATAAGGTACTTTCCGATCAGCGTGCATGTCGTCCCGTTCGATATCAGGATGGAGTCGCCGTCTTCGACGAAGGCTGCCGCACGCTTTGCCAGGGCCTCCTTCTTCTCGAGGTTTACGATCCTCCGTCCCCCGTGGAAGGTATGGTCGGCCTTCACGGCTCCCCCGTGCGTCCTCTGTATAAGGCCCCTGGATGCAAGGCTGTTGAGATCGCTTCTTACCGTCACCCGTGACACCGAATAAAGTCTGCTGATCTCCTCGACGGTAACCTCCCCCCTTTCGGAGAGAAGAGCCAGTATTTCCTCTTCCCTTGTCCTTGTTTTGATTTTCACACGGCCTTTCCTTTCTTTTCTCTATGCTTTTGATTCTATTTCACCTGTGAGAATACGAAAGCATTGATTTTGACATAATTCTTTACGTTTATTACATTTGGCTTTCTAAACGGTGAAAAACGCCGATTTATATGTAAGAATAGACACCTCAGAAGGGGGGAAGCATGGAATCTTTTGTTTTCATTTCCGGTGAAAAGGAAATATCTTTCAATCTCGCACTAGAGAAATATCTCATCGAGGAACTTCCGCCCTCGTCGAGGGTTCTCTATCTCTGGATCAACAGCCCTTCTCTCGTCATCGGCCGCTATCAGAATCCATGGCAGGAGTGCAGAGTCGACAAGATCGAAGAAGACGGAGTCGTTCTTCAGCGCAGGCCCAGCGGAGGCGGCGCCGTCTACCAGGACGAGGGCAACATATGCTTCACGATAATATCTCCGGAAGAGGAAGCTGAAAGCTCAAAGAGCTTCGTCATGGTCACAGATGCACTTCGTGAACTCGGAATCAGAGGCGAGAAAAGCGGACGCAATGACATTCTCGTCGAGGGACGTAAGGTATCGGGAAGCGCATTCATCCTCAGGAAGGGACGCTTCTGCCATCACGGAACGATGCTCGTCAATGCCGATCTTGGAAGATTATCGACATACCTCACTCCGACGGAGCACAAGATGGAGAGCCACAGCATCAAATCGGTGAGAAGCAGGGTTGCAAATCTCACGTCATTCAGAAGCGGAATAACGACATCCTCGTTCGCCTCATCCCTGACGGAGGTCTTCCGGAAAGAAAACGATGCAGATATCATCCATGTGGATAAATCAATTCTTTCTGAACACCCGTCAATCAGAGAAAGCTTGAGCCTTTTCAGGAGCCGGGAATGGAACTACGGACGCACCCCCCGTTTCACGGACAGTATCACCGTGCATTCCCCCGACGGGGAGTTTACATACTATCTCGATGTCGCGGAGGGCATTATAAAATCCGCCGCCGTAACAAGCGACGCACTCGACACGGAGGGAATCGAAGCTCTCACCCGTATCCTCAAAGGTGTTCAATACAGCGCCGCGGCAGTACACGCTCTCAAGGATGAAAGCCCCTTTGTCAGGCGCTCTCTGACGATTCTGTCTGAACATATTGAAAAATAAGGAAAAAGAGAGGCCTTACCTTCTTCTCGCCCGGGGCCGCTTAAACTAAACTGTCATCATGATAAAAACAAAGATTGAAGACAGCGTCCTTACCGAGCACCTCTCATCCCTCGAGGATGACAGGAGGGAGATCTTCCTCATAGCAGACGGCAGCATAAGAGTCAGCGCCGTAAGTGCCACGAGGCTTCTCAATGAGATGAGGGCGAACCATAACACGGGACTGGTTGAAACATATATCCTCGGACAGGGCTACATAGCGGGAGCACTGCTCTCGGGCGAAGTCAAGGGCAACGACCGCATACAGATGACAATAGACTCGGGCGGCCCCCTGAAAGGCATGTCTGTCGAGGCATGGGCGTGCGGAGCCGTCAGAGGCTACCTTGTCAACAACCCGATTCCCCTCGAGAAACCTCTCGAGAGTCTCGACACCTCCCCCATCTTCGGTCCGGGCTTCCTCACGATAACCAGGATACTCGAGGGCTCGAAGAATCCGTTCTCTGGCAGCGTCATGATGGAGTACGGACACCTTGCACAGGACCTTGCACTCTACTACGCGAAGAGCGGGCAGACTCCCTCCCTCTTCTCCCTCTCCATCTCCTTCGACAGAGAGGGAAGAGTATGGGGGGCGGGAGGAATCATGATGCAGGCCCTTCCGGAATGCGACACATCCGTCCTCGATAAACTCCAGAATGAATCGGGACTTCTTTCCCGAATGGGTGGGAGTATCGGGGAGGGAAATTCTGTCAGGGACTACGTCATGTCGCACTTCTCGTCATACGGCGTCGACTACCTCGGACATACACCGATAGGATTTTCATGCCCCTGCAGCAGGAAAAACTATGAAAAGTATCTTGTAAATCTTCCGCAAAAGGAAAAAGATGAAATCCTCAAGGGGAGTTTCCCCCTTATGATACAGTGCTTCAACTGCGGCACTGAATATGAATTCTCGAAGGAGCAATTGGAAGAGCTCTTTCTGAAGGAGAAATGAGATGGTCTATTTTGCAATGAGCGCAGCCAACCAGGGTGATCTGATCGCCGAAGAGGCAAGAAGAAACGGAGCCGGAAGAGTCAAGGCGACTCCGAGCGGCGTCGAGATCGAGGGAAGTCTCGAGTTCGGGTACCGCTTCTGTTTCAACACCCGCATAACATCAAGAGTGCTCTGGGGCCTCTATGTCGACGACGATGTAAGGAACGACAGGGAACTGGAAGAGGCGACTCTCTCCCTTCCATGGGAGGAATACGTCAATCCCGATAAAACCCTCAAGGTTACATGCACGACACAGGACTGCCCGTACATCAATAACAGCCACTATGCGGCCCTCAAGGTCAAGGACGGCATCGTGGAGAGGATGAGGGAGAAGTTCGAGGGCAGAAGGCCCAATATCGAGATAATCAATCCCGATGTGACGGTACACGTACATATCGACAGGTATACAGTCAAATGGTACATAGACTTCTCGGGAGAGAACCTCTCGATGAGAGGCTACCGCGGAGAGCAGACGGAAGCCCTCCTCAAGGAGCACCTCGCAGCGGCGCTTCTCTCACGCAGCGAATGGAAGAAGAGCGTCGATGACGGCTCCCCCCTTCCCTTCATGGATCCCTTCTGCGGCTCGGGCACAATCGCAGTCGAAGCGGCATTGATGGCAACAGACACGGCCCCCGGACTTCTGAGAAAGACTCCATATCAATTCGAGAAGTTGCCGCACTTCGACAGTGAACTCTTCAAGAAGATTGTCGACGAAGCCGAAGAGAGACGGAGAAAGGCCGTGGACGAGAGGGACATCTCGATCTACGCAAGCGACATATCACGTACGGCAGTCGAAATAAGCAAGGCTGCGGCGCTCAAGGCCGGAGTCTACGATTTCATTGCATTCTCCACTTCCGACTTCACGAAGATGACCTCCGCCCCCGCGGAAAGAGGATGCATAGTCACAGATCCTCCCTACGGCGAAAGAATGACGGTAAGTGACATAGACGGGCTCTACAGAGGAATCGGAGAGACTTTACAGAATGTATTCAAGGGCTGGAAGGTGACGATTCTCACCGGTAACAGCGACCTTCTCTCCAATATCGACATGAAGCCCGAGAGGACCAACAAGCTCTTCAACGGCGGCATCGAATGCCAGGCCGCCCACTACTCCGTCTTCACGGACGAAGAGAGGGATGCAATGATGCAGAAGGCCCTAGAGAAGAAGGAGAAGAGGCTCTCCGCGCCCCTGAGCGAGGGTGCAACCTTCGTCTACAACCGCCTTATGAAGAACATGAAGGAGATAAAGCCCCTCATGGAGGCACAGGGTGTCGAATGCTACCGCATATATGATGCGGACATGCCGGAGTACGCGGCATCTGTGGACATATACATGGGAAAGTGGGTGGTCGTCAATGAATACAAGGCACCGAAGGAAATTCCGGCGGAGGATGCCGCAAGGCGCCTCGACGAGCTCATCCTCGCAACGGAGAGGGCGACCGGAATCGACGTCGAGAACATATTCGTCAAGCAGCGCTCCAGGATGAAGGGCAACGACCAGTACAAGAAGCTTGCCGGCAACAACCGCATGCTCGTCGCACGCGAAAACGGCCTCAATGTACTCGTTAACTTCACGGACTACCTCGACACGGGAATCTTCCTCGACCACAGACCCGTGAGGGCCCTCATCCAGGAAATGGCAAAGGACAAGAGGTTCCTCAATCTCTTCTCTTACACGGGAACGGCGACACTCAATGCAATAAAAGGCGGCGCTCTCAGCACGGTCAGCGTGGATGCATCTCCGACATACCTTGCATGGATGGAGCAGAATCTCCAGATAAACGGCTTCTCGACGACGATGGGCAACTATCTCTACCAGGCCGACGTGATGGACTGGCTCTGGGACACCTACGACAGATTCGACCTCATCTTCTGCGACCCGCCGACCTTCTCGAACAGCAAGAGCAGAAGGAACAACTTCGACGTCCAGAGAGACCACGCTGCACTCATCAGGGCAGCTGCCATGCACCTCTCCCCTGGAGGAACCCTGATCTTCTCCAACAACCTCAGACGCTTCAGACTCGACGACGAGGTGAGAGAGAACTACGTCGTGCAGGATATAACGGAGAAGACGATCGGAGACGATTTCAGAAGAGACCCGAATATCCACCGCTGCTATCTCATAAAGAACAAGGTGAAGATAAAGATCAGAAGAAAGTAATGAGAAGAGGCCCCGCCCGGGCCTCTTTCTCATCTGTCAGAGTTCGTCGTATTTCTTCTTAGAGTCCTTCGCCTTCTCCACAGGGTACTTCGCCCTGTTCTTCTTCATCTTCTCGTTGATGATTTCGTTGAGATCGAAACCCATGACGGATGCAAAGTCGACGGCATAGACGATCACGTCGGCAAGTTCGTTCTTCATTTTCTCCCTGTTCTTTTCAACAGCCTCCTCACTCGTGTTCCACTGGAAGAGCTCGAGGAGTTCCGAGGCTTCGAGCGAGAGAGAGATAGCGAGGTCCTTCGGATTATGGAACTGCCTCCAGTTACGCTCGTCGACGAACGAGAGGCAGTTGTCTATGGTTTCCTTCTTTATGTCCACTCTGTTCCCCTTTTAAAAAGGCCCCGGAAAACCGGAGCCTCTCTTCATTGCGGCCGCTGTCAGAATCTGACACCGAGACCGACTGTCGCTGCGACGGTGAGAGTGTCGAGCTTCCCCGGATTGTCGAAGAACCATCTTGCATAGCCTTCGGCCGAGAGAGTGACAGTCTTTCCGAGGTTGAACTGAACACCGAGAACGCCTGTGAGAGCGAATGCCGTGTTGAAACCGGCGCCGCCGCCGACACCCTTGAGAATTCTCTGATCCTTGGAGTGTACGGATGTGAAGCCGTCGGAAGCAGCTGAATAGCCGGCACCTGCACCGAGGTAGAACTTACCGAACGATGCGTTGATGTAAGCCATGAGCTTGAGGTCAGCAGTTGCATCGAAGCCCCATACGTTACTCGGATTGGACGACATGTTCCTGCTCTCCGGAATGAAAACAGCGGAGACATCCGAGCGCAGTCCGAGTCCGAATGCACCGAAGTGGACGAGGTTCTGTCCCTCGAGCGTGAGAGATACGAACGGATAGATTGTCGGTGTCTTCGACACGCCTTCTGTCATGACCTTGCCCATACCCCACTCGAGGCCTCCGTTGAGACCCATGTTGAAGGAAGCCCTGACAGCATCAGCCTTCGGCGAATCCTTCTTTGTCTCCTTGACGGGAACAGCCTCTACAGCAACGGGAGCGACAGGAGCGGGTGCTTCAAGAGCTTTTTCGGGCTCTGCCGGAGCAGGTGTCTCCTCACTCTTTGCAGCGGGAGCTTCTTCAACCTTGACCTCTGCTGCTGCAGGAGAAGCTTCAACAGGTGCCTCTGCAGAAGAAACCGGCTTAGCCGCCTCGATTCTGTCGATCAGAGCCATTGCCTCTTTTCTGAGAACGTCGAGTGCTCCGAGGAGGAACTCGTCGGACATCTCGGGATATGTGAGAGTGACAGTGTCACCGTCTACTGAATATGTAACAAAAGAAGCTTCGTCGGGGTAGGCTGCAACAATCATTGCAGCTACAGCCTGGACATCTTCCATGCTCATGCCTTCAGGTATTGTGAGAGTTGCACATGTACTGTCGACTGTGACAGTCGATGTGACGCCCTTGTATGAGAGGGTATCTGAGTAGAGGTGGGATACCTCCTCTTTCTCTGCCTCTGCCTCTGCCTCTTCGGGAGCTTTCTCAGAAACAGATGCGAGAATCTGGTCGATATACCACTCGGCCTCATCCTTCAGAACAGGATAGAGAGCTGAAGCATAAGCATCTGAGATCTCGGGATAATCGAGAGAGAGGACACCGTCGTCGAATGTGTATGTTACAAGAGATGCCTCGGGGTACTTCACGACAAGGAGTGCGGCAGCATCTGCAACATCGGAAGCTGTTGTCCCTGCAGGAAGGACGACTGTTCCGTGTGTGCTGTAGAGCTTGAGATCCGCCTTGAGACCTCTGTAGCCGAATCTCTCTTCGAGCACAGGTTCTTCAACAGCCTCTTCCAAGAGAGAATCGAGAGCTGTCTCTACAGCTTCCGCGACAGTCTCTTCGACTGTTTCTGCAAGAGAAACAAGGAGGGAATCGATATACTCTGTGATATCGGCCCTGTACTGTGGAAGAAGTGAAGCAACATCAACAGAGCCTTCCTCATATGTGAGTGAGAAGCCGTTGTCGATGAGTGAATAGTATACGGAATTCACGAATGCGGGATACTTGGCAGCTTCGTACTGGATGAAACCGAGAACATCATCCGATGTAAGAAGTCCCTCATCAAGTGTCACGGACTCGAACGAGCTCTTCGTCCATCTGTTCGAAATACCGAAGCCGTAGACATAGAATACAGTCTCCTCGGCTGTTTCCTCAGCCTCGACCGGAGCAGCCTCGACTGCCGGTGCCTCCTCCTCGAGCTTCAGAAGAGCATAGGCTGTACTGGAAGCGCTTTCCGACCAGTTGATTCCGTCATATGAACACTGCAGATATAATGTGTAATCCGAATAGGGATCCAGACCGGTTGCAGTGTATACGGAAGTCTTTCCATCAACAACTGTCCATCCATCCTCTGCTTCGCCGTTCAGCTGATAGCGATATGCTGTGACATCGGGGTCTGACAAAAGCCATTCCCAGCTTACGTTCATGGCCTTTCTTGCTGAAAGCGGGAGGACGACCATTGCTAGAAGTGCAATGATAAAGATAACTTTGGGAAGTTTCTTCATAAAAAATATATCTCCTGTCTTGTTTACTACATAGTAAGCCGATATTCACGGGGTACTCGGTATTTAACAATAATATAAAATAAAAATAGAAACAATTGTTACACTCCTCTTTTTTACCCATATTCGTTTGTTTTGTTATTCTGATAACAGTTTATTGAGTATTTCTTCCCGATATGATAATAACTAGAGCATGAGCGATAATCTGACTGCCGCCGTATTCTGCGGCTCGACCATGGGGAACAAGGAAATATACAGAGAAAAAGCCGTCGCCCTCGGAGAAGCGATGAACAGGCGTGGCATCTCTCTTGTGTACGGAGGCGGCAACCGCGGCCTCATGGGGGTCCTCGCACACGCTGTCTATGACGGCGGAGGACAGGTGACGGGGGTACTTCCCTCTGCAATGAACTTCGACAGGGTCACCGACGGGACAAAAGCGACTGAGACCATCATCGTCAGCGGCATGCATGAGAGGAAGAAGACGATGTACTCGCTCGCATCCGGTTTCATTGCAATGCCGGGCGGAATCGGAACATTCGAGGAGCTCTGCGAAATCTACACATGGCGTCAGCTCGGATACACGAAGGGCAACATCGCACTCTACAACGCCGGCAATTATTTTGCACCGTTTCTCGAAATGCTGGATAAGGCCGTTGAGGAGGGCTTCCTCTCCGGGGCCGTGAAGGACATCCTCATCGTCACCGACGACCCCGACACTCTCCTCGATCACCTCTTCAGCGACAGAAAGGAGATTCCATCCAAATTATGAGAAACAGGATAAAGGATATAATCAGCGACTATTCGTACATAGTCATCGGAACGGCACTCACAGGATTCGGAATCTCGGTCTTCATGAACCCGGCGAAGCTTGCGCCGGGCGGTGTCTCGGGGCTTGCAACACTCGTCTACCACCTTGTACTCGATGCGACGGGCAGGGCTGTCGACCTCGGTGTCATAATGCTCTGCTTCTCGGTTCCGATCTACCTCATCGGCCTCACCCTCTTCGGAAAGGAATACGGACTCAAGACGCTGATGGGAACGCTTCTCCTGTCCATGTTCACGACGCTCTTCAACATTCTTCTCCCGTCGGGAGTCATAGACTACTCGAAGGAGACGTCGCTCTGGCTCTGCACCCTCTTCACGGGAATCACGAACGGAGTCGGAATGGGTCTTGTCATGAGGGCCGGTTCCAATACGGGGGGAACCGACATCATCGCCCAGATCATCGCACGCTACACGCACATCGCGCTCGGCAACGCCCTCTTCATCGTGGACGGCATCATCATATTCGTATCGGCATTCATATTCGGCATAGAGAACGCGCTATATTCTTATGTGATTTCTCTCATGATTTCGCTCATCATCGACCGTGTCATCGTCCCTCTGGGAACGAACTACGCAAAGAGCGTCTTCATAATATCACCGAAGATAAACGAGATCGGGACCTTCATCCTCAAGGATCTCAACAGAAGCGGGACAATCATCAGTGCGAAGGGTCTCTTCACGCGTGACGAGAAGGACATGCTCATGACAGTCGTGCCGAAGAAGGACATAGCAAAGCTTACACGCTGTGTCAAATCATACGACCCTACGGCGTTCATCATCGTCCAGGACACATACCATGTACTCGGAGAGGGCTACTCTCCGATTGATGTTCTTGCAGAAAACAAAGACGTCACCCAGCAGTGAGTGACGTCTTCTTCTCTTATTTCTCCCAGAGCTTCTCGGGATAATAACCGCTTCTGATCTTCTCTTTCAGTGCGTCCATCACGGCCTTCTTGTCCTCGGGGTATGTCATTCCGAACCACTTCTCCTGACTTGTGAAGACACGTATCGTCCCCTTCTTCTCCCTGACCATGTCACCTGCGGCATTGGGAAGGAGACACTCCTTCTTGGGCTCTGTGATATTCTTCTTCTTGAAATCCTCCCAGTATTCGTTGAAGAATTCGAATGCTCTGGGAGTAAAGCCGAAGAAGTTCATCGAGACGCTCTCCTCTCCTGTTAAAAAGACATCACCGTCATCGAGGTGGGAGACGATTCTGGAGCCCCCGTCTGTATATTCGATCTTCGTGTTCTCGACCATGTTGAGGAGCATACCCTCTTCATCTACGCGGCAGATACCCCTCGATACACTGCCGTTTTCGGACATCGTCCTGTCGAGCTGGAAGCCGACCATTGCATGGGCTGTGGAATCGTTGCCAAGAGAGGAAAGATACTTTCCGAGCCTCTCGTAAGCCGAACGTCCGTAATAGTCATCGGCGTTGACGACTGTGAAGGGAGTCTTCACGGCATCCTCTGCGCAGAGCACAGCGTGGATGGTCCCCCAGGGTTTCTGTCTACCCGCGGAAAGAGTCACTTCCTCGGGAGTGAGAAGACTCTCGAGGCTCTGGAAGACATACTCTGCGTCCATATTCCTCGCAATCCTGTCGAAGAGACGCTCCCTGAAATCCTTCTCGATATCTTTTCTGATGATGAATACGACCCTGCCGTAGCCGTTACGTTTTGCGTCATATACGCCGTAGTCGAGAAGACACTCGCCGTGTATTCCGACTGCATCTATCTGCTTCACCCCGCCGTAACGGGATCCCATTCCCGCTGCCATTACAAGAAGTGTTGGTTTCATGGACCGCCCCCTTTGATTTTTGATTTCTTTCAGAAGGATATAACAAAAGAAGGACAGAAACAACAAAAAGCGGACGATATCTCAAACTCCACCGCCCCGACATCTGTCGTATAGTACTTAGCCCTGCCCCTAGCGGCACACTTCAATAAAACACTTCAATAAAGTTCAATTCAGTTCAATTAATCTCTTCAATTCACTTCAATGGACTTCAATACAATAGTTCAATATAAAAAAAGAACGACTTCAATATGAGTTCATTACACACGCTGACAGGAACAGTAAAGCGTCATGAAACTGATGGCACGGCCGTGCGTCAGCTTTTCCCGGCACCGCAGTTATAGTCACACTTCTGGCACTGCTTCATGCTGTTGCTGCAGTTCGCCTTCGCAGTCATTCCGGCCCATCTGCATATACTCTGGAGTATGGGAACAACGGATTTCCCCCTCTCGGTAAGAGTGTATTCAACCCTCGGCGGAATCTCGTCATACTGCCTGCGCGAGACAAGATCATCTCTTATCAGCTCCTTGAGAGTTGCAGCGAGGACTGCATCTGTGACATTGAGCATCTCCTTACGTATCTCGCTGTAGCGCAGTGTCCCCATCCCGTTTAGGACACATATCACACGTGATTTCCATTTTCCTCCGAAGAGTTCAAGTCCGTACTCCAGTGGACAGCGTATATCATCCTCGAGTTTCTTCTGATACATCCGTTACCTCCCGGTATCAGTCAAACATTATACTCATTTCTTTCAAAATGCAAAGCCACTATAAAATTTAATAGTAACTAATAAATTTCCTTATATCTTTCTTTTCAACAGCGGAAATCTTATCATTACCTCAGCATTCATGAAATGCAGGAAAAAATCCGAAGGAGAACAAAAATGAAAGTGAAAGCCTATCTTGAAATCACAATGACAATCGACGAGAAGAACCGCCCGGCAGCGGCAAAGGTCTACTCCGACTACCGCCAGCCGTTCCTGGACACAATCAAGGGTGCCCTGACAAAGGAACTGCTTGTCCGCAAGGAGGACGTACAGGTCATCCACGGCTTCGACTCTATGGAGAATGCAAAGGAATATCTCGATTCCGAGCTCTTCAAGAACGATGTCTTCGTCGGTCTCAAACCGACATGGGCGAAAGACCCCGAAATCCGCTTCTACGACGCAGTGTGAGTTTGATGAGATGCTCCGTCCCGCCACACGGGACGGACTTTCTTTTATGACAAATCAGAGAAAAGAAGTCTCCAACCGTCAAAACAATGGATATCCACAATTCACACCAGCACATCGGTGTAAAAGAGAACTACTCCTCGCACGGCAGGTCGATTCCATAATATGCATCATCTTCCCTCAGTTCATATATCGGCTGGAAAGGCTGGTCGTTATACTTCTCGATATGGCCGACGTAATCGAGGCGTATGGATGCATTATCAATTTCTTCCCTTCTCGCTTTTGACATCTCAAGGTAGTTATCTTCCATGTCGATTCCCAGAAATCTCCTACCAAGAAGAGAGGCTGCAATTCCTGTCGTACTTGAACCGGTGAACGGATCCATTATCCAGTCATTCTCCTTTGTGGATGCCAGTATGATGCGTGCAAGTAACGGCAACGGTTTCTGTGTAGGATGCTTGCCACATGATTTCTCCCATTTAGCAATGGCTGGCAGAGACCAGACATCTCTCATCTGGGTTCCCCCGTTTATCTCACGCATAAGCTCATAATTGTAGTAATGTGCTTTATTTTTGTTCTTGCGGGCCCATATGATGAACTCTGTAGAGAATGTGAAATACCTGCATGAGAGATTCGGCGGGGGGTTCGTTTTCGCCCATGTGACGACATTCAGAATCTTGAAGTCAAGTTCGTTCAATACCTGTGCGGCTAGAAAAATGTTGTGATGAGTGCCGCTTATCCAGATTGTTCCGTCCTCGGCGAGCTTATCCCGGCAGCGGCCTATCCATTCCCTGTAGAATTTCAGATCCTCTTCAATTCCGTGGGACCTGTCCCAGTCACCCTTGTTGACGGAAACCTGCTTCCCCGACTGTACTGATATTCCCCCGTTTGACAGCAGATACGGAGGGTCGGCGAATATCATGTTGAACTTGAAATCAAAGCTGTCGAGTACATCCAGCGTGTTGCCTTTGCTGAGAGTAAAATCCATGTTTTCAGACCGATACCATGCTTTAAGTGCCATAAGTTTTCTCCTATTTTTCTCAGCTTACTGAATCATTAAGCCGAAAAGTGGCCAGAAAAGTGACACTTTTAGCGGAGAATCCGTTTCAGAACACCATTCTGAAGGTCGTTGATGTTATAGAGGTCATCCAGAACGTCGAACGTTTCTTCAAGGTTATGCTTGGCGCTCTTCCATCCCTGCCCGTCTGTTATCCAGACGAATCTGGCTCCATTCACAGAGGCCATCGCGGAAGTGATGGCCTTGTAGCTCCTTGCCGTCTCGTTGAGTTTCGAGCCGCAGGAAGAGTAGAAGTTGACTTCGATGAGATAGATGCAACTATCTGTTTTGACGACATAGTCCCAGCGCTTCTCCCCTTTGCCATCGTTGGTAAGCTTCGACAGGTCGATACCGTACATCTTTGAAACC
>CAVDOI010000015.1:0-26724 GCA_963610485.1 Lachnospiraceae bacterium | reverse complement strand
TTCAGCAGCAGCAGTCTGGAGGTAATTACAATCGGATCGGCAATAAAATCGATTGGCGAGAATGCTTTCTATTATTGTGTCGGTATCACAATAACGATTAACAGGCCATCGTCAGAGAGAGAAACTCTGGATACAACGAAAGATAACTGGGGTGCGACGAATGCCACTGTCGTCTGGTCAGATTCGTGATAATTGCTTCTCTGCATCTTGACAGAGCAGGAAAAGAAGAATAAGTTACACATAGTTTCATTTAAAGTAATTTAAAAGGGACCGGCTGAGCCGAGTCCCTTTATTCATGAGGAGCAGAATGCTGAGTTACGGAGAAGAGAAGAAAGAGCTTTTCAAGGAGATAGAAAGCCTTGTCGGAGCGCTGGGTCTGAAGCCGGTCGAAGTCGGGAAGACTACGGGGAGGGAGGGAGTGACGATGAGGGTTCTCCTATACAGGGGCGACAGCGACATCACACTCGATGATCTCGAGGCGGCTTACAACATCATATACCCGCGCTACAGCGTTCTCGAAAAGAGGGACCTCACACTCGAGGTATCGTCCCCGGGGCTCGGACGCACATTCAAGGACTACCATGAGTTTTCCGTCTTTACCGGAAAGCGTGTCAGACTCTACTCGACGGCCGTCTCCTCATATATCTCAGGCGTGATTGAATCGGCTGATGATACTTACGTCACACTCACTCATTATCTTATAGAAGATAAGAAGGAGGAGGGTGACAGGATCACAGTCCTTTACGATAATATAGCCAAGGCAAAACTCGATTATCTATGGGAGGATAAGAATGATTAATCTGACTAGTGAAATAAACTCCATGATGCTCGAAAGAGACATGAAGCTTAAGGAAGTTACCGCAATGATCAAGGACATGCTCCGTTCCGCATACAAGAGAAAGTTCGGTACGGACGAGAACGTCAAGATCAAGTTCTACGAGGATTCGAAGAAGAACTACTTTGTCGAGATATATGCAAAGAAGGAAGTCGTCGACGAGGAGAACTACTACAACGAGGTAACGCAGATTCCTCTCGACGAGGCGCTTCAGTTTGCCGGTGAGGACAGCGGAATCGCTGTCGGTGACGAGCTCGAGATTTCACTCGACCCCAGGTCGTTCGAATATTCCGCCGTTCAGAGTGCAAAGCAGCGCGGACAGGCCGTCAGCAAGGAGATAACAGACGACAAGACCTACTTCAAGGCAAAGGGCATGGAGTTCACGCTCATCAAGGGCGAGCTCAAGAAGCAGGGCAGGAACGACGACTGGTTTGTCGATATCGGGTTCGGCGACGAGAACCTCGCAGTATTCCCGCTCAGAGGCCAGTCTCCGAGGGAGACATACGAGTGCGGAGACACGCTCCGCTTCTACGTCGAGAAGGTCGACAAGGGAGAGGACGAGCAGGTCAGGGATCCGAAGACAGGAAAGATCCGCAGAAGGAAGAAGGGCGTCAAGATCTATCTCTCACGCTCGTGCAAGGAATTCGTCAAGGCTCTCCTCGAGACACAGATCAGAGAGGAGATCGAGAACGGCAGCGTAGTCATCAAGGGGATTGCACGCCAGGCGGGAGCAAGGACCAAGATTGCAGTCGACACGAAGAAGAGCGACACGGATCCTGTCGGAACGACGGTCGGCAAGGACGGCACCAAGATAAAGACCATCATGAACGAACTCGAGGGCGAGAAGATAGACATCATCCGCTACAACAGCGATCCTCTTGTCTACATTGCAAACGCACTCATCCCCGCACAGGTTCAGAACGTCTACGAGATCGACCCCGAGAGCAAATATGCCATCGCAGTCGTCGATGACAATCAGCTGGGGTTCGCAATCGGCCAGAACGGCGTCAACGTCAAACTTGCCAAGACTCTCTGTGACTGGCTGATAGACGTGAAGACGAGGAGCCAGTACAATGAGATGGAGCACAGCATGCTCATCCACGAAACCGTCGACTCGCTTTTCAGAAAGGATGATGAGGCACCACTTGAAACAGAAGGCGAGGGAGAAGGAGTCAGCAACTCCGAACTCGGCATCAACGAGGATGAAACACCGATTACTGAATGCGGCTTCGATGATGAACTTGTCGAGAAGCTTCACAACATAGATATCTGGTCAATCGAGGAATTCTTCGAATACACGAACGACGAACTTCTCGAGAGAGGTCTGACCCAGGAGGAGATCGACACTGTCAGAAACAATGTCGAGATCGTAACGGAAGAGGAAGAGGCAGAGACATTCGAATGTCCAGTCTGCCATAAGGAAGTTCCCGCTTCTTCGACTGTCTGTCCTCACTGCGGTGCTGAATTCGAATTCGAGTAATATACAAAGGTAAATATGGCTGAAGAAAAGAACAAAGTAAGAGTAAACATCATCAAGAAGGCACCCCAGAGCGCGCCTGTCTCTCCTGTGAAGGAAAACGAGGAGAAGACAAGGGAAGACTCCGTCGAGAAGAAGAAGGTCGTCGTCAAGCTCAAGAACCCTGTCAAGGCTCAGGTCAAACCCGTGGTGAAGGTCAAGGAGAATCCCGCGCAGCATCCCTCTACGGCCCCCGATAGCGCTCAAAGGAGCGAGGCAAGGCCTCAGAGAGAGACTGCGGCGAAGAACAGCGAGAGCCAGAAGACGACGCCGAGGAGAGAAGTCATCGACGGCAAGTCCTTCATGGGTAACGGTGCCCATAACCAGAATACCCGTATACAGTCGACGATACACAGCGGGCCGGTCATCATACACGCACAGACTCCCGTCGAGAGCGAGACAAAGAGTGGCAGCTCCAAGCCGAGAGTGCAGGGCGTTGTAGGCGGACGCAGAGTTGCCGGAAATCTCCAGAGAGGGACAGGTTCCTTCAACAGGGACGGCAGAAGCGGCGGCTTCGTGAAGAGGGAGGGCGGTGCCTTCAACCGTGACGGAAGACAGACACAGCCCCGGTCCTACTCACCGGAACAGAACTCGAGGCCTGCATTCAACAGAAACGGCCAGAAGAGCGGCTTCACGCCCCGTTTCGGCCAGAACGGCCCGAGACCCCAGGCGGGTGGAGCGGCTCCTCTCGAGCTCAACCAGAAGAACGGAAACCGCAAGACAGGATCCGGTGCCTCCTCGAAGAAGAAGGACAAGGACAGCAAGTGGGACAGGGACGAAGAAGTCGACTTTGCACTCGGAAGGAAGAAGAAGGACGAGGCGAGACTCTCGGCAGTTCCCGAGTCCATCGACATCATGGAGAACATCACCGTTGCTGACCTTGCAAAGAAGATGAATCTCAAGGCTTCCGACATCATCACGAAGCTCTTCAAGATGGGCATGATGGTTACCATCAACCAGCAGATAGACCACGACACAGCCGAGATCATCGCTTCCGAATACGGATGCTCCGTGCACCTCGTATCTCTTTATGACGAAACAGTCATCGAGACAGAGGAGGACAGGGAGGAGGATCTTGTCCCGAGGCCGCCTATCGTGACGATAATGGGTCATGTCGACCATGGTAAGACGAAGCTCCTCGACGCAATCAGACAGACAAACGTCGTTGCAGGCGAGTTCGGCGGAATCACACAGCACATCGGTGCATACAAGGTTTCCGTACCGGGAAGAGGCGACATCGTCTTCCTCGACACCCCGGGTCATGCGGCGTTCTCGATGATGAGAGCGAGAGGCGCACAGGTGACGGACATCGTCGTCCTCGTCGTTGCTGCAAACGACGGCGTCATGCCCCAGACAAGGGAGGCCATCGACCACGCAAAGGCTGCGAAGGTTCCTATCATCGTCGCAATCAACAAGTGCGATCTACCCGAAGCCAACCCCGACAGGGTCAAGCAGCAGCTCTCGGATCTCGGGCTCATGCCGGAGGACTGGGGAGGACAGACTCTCTACTGCCAGATATCGGCATTGAAGAAGGAGGGTATAGACGATCTTCTCGATACAATCCTGCTGCAGGCTGAGATGCTCGAGCTCAAGGCAAACCCGAACTGCCGTGCATGCGGAAAGGTTCTCGAGAGCAAGATCGACCCTGGACGCGGTACTGTTGCCACAGTCATCATCGAAAAGGGTACCCTGAAGCAGGGCGACTACTATGTGGCCGGAATATACTCGGGACGTGTCAGGGCCATGTTCGACGACAAGGGGGCGAAGATCACTTCAGCCGGTCCGTCGACTCCCGTCGAGATCATAGGTCTGAGCAACATCCCCTCTGCCGGCGACCCGTTCCAGGTCACGGAAGACGAGAAGACAGCGCGGAGCATCGCAGCAAAGAGACAGGAACTCGAAAGGCTGGGTGAGGGCAGCAGAGTCAGCAAGGTCACGCTCGAGAACTTCAACGAGAAGGTCAGGGAAGGCGCGATCACGGACTTCAACGTCATCATCAAGGGCGATGTCCAGGGCTCCGTCGAAGCTCTTACGGGAGTATTGGAGAAGCTCAGCACAGACGAGATCAAGCTCAACGTCATCCGTGCATCGGCGGGCGCAATCATCGAAAGCGATGTCACGCTTGCATCAGCTTCCTCTGCAATCATCATCGGCTTCAACGTCAGGCCTACACCCCGTGCACAGGCACTTGCCAACGAGGAGAAGGTCGAGATCAAGAAGTACAACATCATCTACGACGTCGTCGACGACATCAAGGCTGCAATGGAAGGCATGCTGAGTCCCGAGACGAGGGAGGTCGATATCGGAAAGGTCGAGGTCAGAGACACCTTCAAGGTTCCGAAGGTCGGTCTCATCGCGGGATGTATGGTCACGGAGGGCAAGGTCAAGCGCAACAGCCTCGTGAGAGTCATCAGAGATTCCATCCAGATCAACAGGGATATGGTGCGCATCTCGTCGCTCAAGAGATTCAAGGACGACGCGAAGGAAGTTCTGGAAGGCTTCGAGTGCGGTATCGGACTCGAGAACTGGCAGGACCTGCAGGTAGGTGACATCCTCGAAATAGTAGAGACCGAAGAGGTAAGGAGAACACTGGAATTCAATGAGTGAGTTTTCCCAGGAGAGGCTCGAGGCGAAGATCCTCGAGACCGTATCCTCATTAATAGTGACGGGCGCGATCAAGAACCACAATCTGAGCACGCTCGTCTCGCCCACACGCATAGCTCTCAGTCCCGACAACAGTCAGGCGAAGATATACGTCTCGTATATCGCCGACGATCCGACGCTCGAGAAGTCCGTCCTCGCCCTCAATCAGGCGTCCGCATTCATCCAGTCAAGGCTTGCAAAGGTCCTGAGGACGAAGAAGACGCCGGTCCTTACATTCGTCAAGGACAGTTCCTACATCGAGGGTGAGAAGATAAACAGACTGATCGATTCACTCACCAGCGGCGATGAGTAATCTCTTCAGAATCCTCCTCATGGACAAAGAGGAGGATATTACGTCATTCTCATCCCTGAGCAGGATCAAGAGAGAATACAGAGGGGAGAAGGTAGGACATGCCGGCACTCTCGACCGCTTTGCCTCCGGCCTCATGATAGTCATGGCCGGGGGAGCGACGAAGCTCAATCCCGTATTCTCCGCATTCCCGAAGCGCTACACGGCGACCATAAAGTTCGGAGAGGAGACGGACACCCTCGACAGAGAGGGCACTGTCACGGCCTCCTCGGATAAGATCCCGTCGAAGGAGGAACTCGAAAACGTGCTTCCCTCATTTCTCGGTGCACAGAAACAGATTCCTCCCGTATATTCGGCAATCCACGTAGACGGGAAGAGGGCATACAGGGAAGCAAGGAAGCAGAATGATATAGAGATGCCCGAGAGGGATATCTGCATCTCATCGATCAATCTTCTGTCAGTAAGCGGGAATACAGCCGTAATCGATACGGCGGTGAGCAAGGGCACATACATACGCTCCCTTGCGCGTGACATAGCACTCAGGTGCGGCTCGAGGGGGCACCTTACGGCTCTGAGGCGCACGGAAGTGGGACCGTACACGCTCTCCGACCTCGATCTCGACACGGACTCTCTTATCGCAAAGACGGGACTCTTCGGAGAAATGTGCTTCTCATCCCTTCACAGGAAGGAGATAGACAACGGCACGATAAGGAGAGAGTGGATAGAAAGAAGCGTCTTTCCGGAACGCCCCTACAGTGTCATGTACATCGACGGGGAGAAGTACGGATATGCAAAAATGAAGGACGGGGGAGTATCCGTCATGGCGAGGGTGTGATGAGAATATATTCATTCGACGAAATACTGAAAGGCGCACTGTCGCGGCGGGATGTGATACTCACAATCGGAGTCTTCGACGGCTTTCACCTGGGTCACCAGAGTCTCATAAGAAAGATGATGGAGAAGAAGAGCGGACACCCGGGAGCAGAGACCGTCCTCATCACATTCAGCGTCAATCCCAAGACGAAGTTCCCCCGCAATGTCGATACGCTGAGGCTGAGGGAGGAAAATGCAGAGAAATGGGGTGTAGATTCCTTTGTGATAATTGACTTTTCCTCCGATTTCAGTAAAACTTCTGCTTGTGGATTCGTGGAGATGCTTTCGTCTTCCTTCAATCCCGTCGCAGTCGTGGTCGGAGAGGACTTCCGCTTCGGTTCATCCTCCTCATCCGCCTCTGCTTACGACCTCGATTCTCTTTTCTCTTCATGCGGAAGGAAAGTCGACGTCACTATAATGCAATCAATTCTTACGAAGGGTGGAGAGAAGATCTCGTCGACTCTTGTAAGAAGGGTGATAGAGAACGGTGATGTGGAATGTATTTCCGCACTTACCGGCCGGAGTTACAGAGTTGATCTGATGCCTATACCTCACAGATTCGATTCCGGGACTCTGGTTCTGCCTCCGTCTTCCATCCAGCAGCTTCTGCCGCCACCGGGAGTTTATGGAGCCAGTCTTGAATTCGGAAACGGTCACCGCATAGACGTATCTGCACTTCTGAGCACATCCGAAGTGAGGATAGCGGCGGAGAACGGATCGATCGAGAGAATGGTGGGTGAAGAAGAGGGCATGGATTCAATCTATTTTTTGGAGAAGAAAAATGGTATCAAGTGAAACGAAAAAGCAGATCATTGAGAAGTTCGGCGGTAACACGGCGAACACAGGCGACGCAAAGGTGCAGGTAGCACTCCTCACGGCAAGAATCAACGACCTTCAGGGCCACTTCAAGGCAAACCCGAAGGATCACGCTTCGAGAAGGGGACTGCTGATGCTCGTCGGCCAGAGAAGAAGACTTCTTGCCTACATCAAGAACAGGGACATCGATGAATACAGAACTCTGATCGCCGAACTCGGAATCAGAAAGTAATCATACTTTAGAATATGAGCCAGAGGAATTTTCACTCTGGCTTTGTACATTTATAAAAAGAACAAAAAAAGAAAGAAAGAAGGAAAGTAATGTCAAATCTAACATCAGTAAGTGTGAACGTCGGCGGAATCGACCTTACATTCGAAACAGGTAAGATCGGCAAGCAGGCCAACGGCTGTGTATTCGCACGCTATGCAGGATCCGTCGTCATCGCCACGGTATGCTGCGGCGAGGCTCCCAGCGAGCCCATCGACTATGTACCTGTATCTGTCGAGTACAACGAAAAGTATTATGCAGCAGGTAAGATCCCCGGAGGATTCCTGAAGAGAGAAGGCAAGCCCAAGGACAAGGAGATCCTCGTCTCCCGTCTCATCGACAGGCCCATGAGGCCTCTCTTCGACAAGGCATTCGGAAGAGAGATCCAGATTGTTCCGACAGTCGTCTCGTCCGACATGATCCACACACCAGACGTCGTTGCCATCAATGCGGCATCCTGTGCCGTCACAATCTCCGACATCCCGTTCTACGGACCCATCGCAGCTGTAAGAGTTGCAAAGATCGGTGACGAGTTCGTCGTCAACCCGACATTCCAGCAGATTCCCCAGGCATCCCTCGACATCGTTGTAGCAGGTACGCATGACGGTATCACAATGGTTGAAGGCGGTGCACACGAGGTCAGCGAAGACGATATGCTCGGTGCAATCGAAACGGCCCAGCCCGTTATCAGGGAGATCTGCGAGGCACAGACAAAGATGAGAGAGCTCTGCGGCAAGGAGAAGCTCCCCCTCATGGAAATCGAAGAGGAAGACCTGGGATGGCTTGAAAGCGTAAAGGAATATGCATACCCCCTCGAGAAGGAAGCAAGCTTCGTAAAGGGCAAGATGAACAGGGGCAATGCTCTGAGTAAAGTTCATGCAGACGTCAGGGAGAAGTTCGCATCCCTCATCGCAGAAGACGAGAAGAGACCGGCACAGATCGACAAGATGTTCGAAGACATGGAGTACAACATCCTCCGCGCCTCGATTCTCGACGACGGCGTAAGAACAGACGGCAGAAAGGTCACGGAAATCAGACCCATCACTTGTGAAGTGGGAGTTCTTCCGTGCACACACGGCTCAGCACTCTTCACACGCGGCGAGACACAGTCACTTGCAGTAACGACGCTCGGAACAGTCAACGACGAGCAGCTCTTCGACAACATCGACGGCGACAAGACATACTCGAACTTCATGCTCCACTACAACTTCCCTCCCTACTCGGTAGGTGAATGCGGAAGACTCACGACAGGAAGAAGAGAGATCGGTCACGGCCACCTTGCGCAGCGTGCACTCGAGGCTGTAGTCCCCAAGAAGGACGCATTCCCGTACACGGTACGTGTCGTATCTGAAATAATGGAATCAAACGGCTCGTCCTCGATGGCTTCTGTCTGCGGAGGATGCCTCTCGCTCATGGATGCAGGTGTTCCCATCTCGAAGCCTGTTGCAGGTATCGCAATGGGACTCATCACTGAAGGCGCCGACTATTCAAGATACGTAATTCTTTCCGATATCCTCGGAGAGGAGGACCACCTCGGAGACATGGACTTCAAGGTTGCAGGTACAAAGGACGGTATCACGGCATTCCAGATGGATATCAAGATTGCAGGCGTAACACCCGAGATCATGAGAAAGGCCCTCAACCAGGCTAAAGAGGGAAGGATGCACATCCTCTCCATAATGGCTGAAGCACTTCCCGCTCCGAGAAGCGAGATCAGCGAGCTTGCTCCCAAGATTCTCACAGTAAAGGTTCCCGAGGACAAGATCGGCGCTGTCATCGGCACAGGCGGCAAGACAATCAGAAGCGTTGCCGAGCAGAGCGGTGCGGAGATCAACATCGACGACGACGGCACAGTCATGATCTACGGCAAGAACAATGCCGCAGCCCAGGATGCGAAGAGACTGGTACTCGCCATCGTCGAGGAGCCCGAGGAAGGCAAGATCTATCACGGAAAGGTTCTCAGAATCGTCGACTTCGGCGCATTCATCGAGATTCTCCCCGGAAAGGAAGGACTCTGCCATATCTCGAAGCTCTCGAAGGGCAGGGTGAAGAACGTCTCCGATGTTCTCCAGGTCGGTCAGGAAGTCGATGTCAAGCTCATCGAAATCGACAGGATGGGAAGACTCAACCTCTCCTACATCGATGCTCAGCCCAAGGCTGAAGGCGAAGAAGGTGAAGAAGAGGACGGAGAAGGCTCATCCGACGAGAGAAGTCAGAGAAGAGACCGCGACAGACGTCCCCGCGACAGGAGAAACGGCAGCGGTAACAGAGACCGCGACCGCGCTCCCAGAAAGAGGGATGACAAATAAGATATGTCCGTGGTTGTACGATTCCGGAAGAAAGATGAAAGGGTAAGTCTGCCGTCATATGAAACGGCAGGCTCCGCCGGCGCGGATTTAAGGGCGCACATCTCTTCCCCGGTAACGATCAATCCCGGCGAAAGAAAGCTCATCACTACGGGCCTCTATCCCGAGATACCCTCAGGGTATGAAATACAGGTGAGACCCCGGAGCGGGCTTTCCGTCAAGAAGGGCGTCACAGTCCTCAATACCCCCGGCACCGTGGATTCGGACTACCGGGGGGAAATCTGTGTAAACATCATAAATCTCTCCGGTGAGCCGTTCGTCGTCAACGACGGCGACAGGATTGCACAGGCAGTCGTTGCTCCTGTAGTGAGGGCCCTCATCGAAGAGACAGACGAACTCTCCTCAACGGAGAGAGGAGAAGGGGGCTTCGGCTCGACGGGAGTTTAAGAGTGGCTCTTAACGGTGGTTCCATACTTCTCTCGAGATACGTGACAAAGGAATTCCTGAAGAACTTCATCGTATCGTTTCTCTTCTTCTTTGTCATATTCTTCGTCAACTCCATTTTATTACTTGTTCAGAAGATACTCCTCAAGAACATATCGGTGGGGGAGATGGTGGAGATGGTTCTCCTCTACATGCCCCAGTTTCTCGTCTATACATTCCCGTTTGCAACCCTCACGGCGTCGAGCATGGTGCTCGGGGACCTTTCCTCGTCAAATGAACTTCTGGCCCTGCGCAGCCTCGGAATGGCGAGAATCCGCATCTACATGCCGCTTGTAATACTCTCGCTCATAATGTCGCTATGTACATTCCTAATAAGTGACGTTCTCCAGCCGTATACATCTGTTATCTACCGCGACAAGCTGGCCGTCCTCATGGCCGAGATGCCGACAATGGAGATAGAGAGCAACGGCACGAACAGCGTCGGCAACATAATACTCTCGAACGGCAGTGCCGAAGGAAACACGATAGAAGACATAGTCCTCATCACGAAGGAGGACACCGACTACGAGAAGACGGTAATAAGCCGCAGGGGAGAGCTCCAGATAATAGACCCCGTCAACTTCGTCTACTCTCTGACGCTGACGGAGCCGGAGCTTCTCATCGCAGATGTGTCGGATGCGGGGAACTACGCTTTTGCAGAGAGCGAGAGCGCCTCCCTCTATCTCGACTTCTCCTCACAGATTCCCTCTCTCACATCCACGAGCGCCGTCAATCTCTCCTCATCCGAACTTCTGGAAACCATAAACGAAAGGAACGAGAGGCAGACGAATGACAGGAAGGAATACTACGAGAGCATGGAGGAGAGGTACGAGACAATATCTTCAATATTGAAGAATGCATATGAAAAGGGTGAGGGCCTCGGCGGAAGCGACGAAAAGGATATCGAGTCATCGCTTACCTCGATAAAGTATCTCGGCACACTTCCCGTGAACTTCTACGGCCAGTACTACAAGAGCGAACTGGGAAAGAAGTTCGCGCTCTCTCTTGCATGCTTCGTCCTCACGCTTCTGACGCTTCCGCTCTCGACGGTGAGGGTCAAGCACGGAAAGCTCACGGGCTTTGCCATCGCCATCCTCATCGCCGTCGCATACTGGTACATGCTCTTTGCCGTACAGCTCCTCATCTTCGATATCACATTCGATCCGTATATACTGATACTGCTGCCCGATATCGTGATAGCAGCCGCAGCAGTCATACTCATATACAGGAACAGGAAGGGAAGAAGTTGAAGACACTTGACAGATACATCATATCATCGATAATGAAGACGGCAGTAGTGGCGACTCTCGTATTTTCACTTCTTCTTGCCGGTGTTGAGCTCTTCCAGAAGATGGACTCCATCATAACAGGGGAGATCCCCGTTCTTCGTGTCATCGAATATGCTCTTCTGTGCATTCCGGAATACTTCATACTCGTATTCAGCATAAGCCTTCTTTTCGGCTGTACATACTTCCAGTCGTCGCTGAGCGCCAACAACGAACGCATAGCACTTCTCAATGCAGGAGTGAGCAAATGGAGGCTCTTCCGTCCCGTCTTCATCCTCGCCATAATTCTCACAGCCTTCGGCTTCATACTCTCCGAGTCTCTCCTGAGGGAACTCGAGACGGAGAAGACGACGCTTTCTGAGGAGCTCTTCGGCTCCTCCAGCACCCGCGACACCAGGAACATCGTTCTCAAGGACGGTAACGGCTACGTCATCTACACACGGCGCTTCATCGAGAGTGAGGAGAAGATCCTCAGTCCCATAGTCGTCAAGGAGAAGGACGGCCGCCTCATAACAAGAATCAGCGGGAGTGAAGGCCGGTACACAGACGGATGCTGGACTCTTTACGACGCCGTAATCTATTCGCTCTCCGATGACGGTGAGACCTTCGACCTCGAGAGAAAAAGCAGTATTACGCTCAAGGATCTGACGATAGAGAGCGAATACTTCAGGGCTACGAACATCAGCGTCGAGACAATGGACGCGAAGACTGCATTCACATACCTCTCGAAGCTGAGCCTGGCACAGAAGGAGGTATGGCAGGAGAAGTGCACAGACTACCTCAGGCGCTTCTTCCAGCCTTTGTCGATAGTCCTGCTTCTCTCGATAAGTGCACTCTTCGACTACAATCTCAAAAAGAATGTTCTCCTCTTTTCCGTTATAGAATCGCTCTGTGTTGCTGTGGTATACTACGTCTCGGACATGGTCTTTTCGATAGCTGCACATCAGGGTGCATACTCTCCCGTGTGGGCTGTCATCCTGCCTCTCTTTTCCACGATTGTGATAGCGGCGGGGATCAACGAACTGGGAAAACGGGTCTGATATGGGAATTTATACGGAAATCAAACGCTCGGGCGAATGCAGGGCGCGGCTCGGCATTGTGCATCTTCCACACGGTGATGTGGAGACTCCGGCGTTCATGCCGGTTGGAACGAACGGTACTGTCAAGGGTATCTATCACGACACTGTGAGGAATATGGGCTACAAGCTCATTCTTGCCAATACCTACCACATCTATCTGAGGCCGGGTCTCGAGGTACTCGAGGAATACGAAGGACTCCATAACTTCTCCTCGTGGGACGGCAACATCCTCACGGACAGCGGCGGTTTCCAGGTCTTCTCCCTCTCCGGACTGAGAAAGATAAAGGAGGAGGGTGTAACCTTCCAGAGCCATATAGACGGCTCGAAGCACATATTCACACCCGAGAAGGTCGTGAACATTCAGCGCGTCATCGGATCCGACATCGCGATGTGCCTTGACGTGTGCACACCTCCGAGAATCGAATACAATGAGGCAAAGGAAGCCTGGAGAATAACGAAGGCCTGGGCCGAGAGGAGCCTCAAGGAGAGGAAGAGACTGGGGGAGAGCTTCAGAGGAAATCTCTTCGGAATAGTACAGGGCAACTTCTACGAGGATCTGAGACGTGAAAGCGCACTCACGCTCTCTGAAATGGACTTCCCCGGAATCGCAATCGGCGGACTCTCCGTCGGCGAAAGCTGGAGGGAGTTCAGGGACATGCTCGCATATACTTCCGAGTTCATCACCGAAGAGAAACCGAGATACGTCATGGGGATCGGAAGCCCCGATTACATCCTCTACTGCGTCGAGAACGGAATCGACCTCTTCGACTGCGTACTTGCAACCCGCATCGCACGTAACGGCGCAGTCTTCACAGACGACGGACTCCTGACTCTGAAGAAGGCTGTCTACCGCATGGACAAGGGCCCCCTGCAGGAGGGATGCCAGTGCACGGCATGCCGGGAGTATTCCCGCGGCTACATGCACCATCTTGTAAAGTGCAACGAGATGCTCGGCGGAATGCTTGCAACAGAGCACAACCTCCAGTACCTCCACGACTTCGTCGAAAGAATAAAGACTGCAATAAGAGAGGACAGGTTCGAGGAGTTCAAGAGAAGCTACCTCAGGCGCTACTACGGCAGGGAAGAGTAGAAAGTGTCATTTTCGAGTGTTTCCCTATCATTATTTCTCCCTTACAATTGAAGCGGAGGGAGAAAAGATGAAGAGAAATATCGTAATTGTTCTTGCGCTTGCGCTTCTTGTGTTACTTGTGTCATGTTCGGGAAAGGACAAGGAGCTTACGGCCAGGGTCGACACGCTGACAAAGACCGTCACGACTCTCGGTGAAGAGAATAAAAAGCTCAAGGCCCGTGTCGATCAGCTTGAAACGGCGGCGGGGAATCTGACGTCTCAGATTGACGGGGTGAAGGAGAGCCTCCTCTTCGACGTTCCCGACTATCCTGTGAGGTATCAGCTGACACAGGAGTCCTACGAGGAGTTCAAGGCACAGATAGTAGAACTGGCGAAGAATTATGCCGGAGTCACCGGCGTGAGCGATGCGGAACTCGAGGAAGCATTGATGATGCTCCAGTACATCGAGGACGGTTCACTCATGGAGGAATTTCTCACAGAGGCAAGCTACATCGAACTCATTGACGGCAATACCGTCCTCATTGACGGCGACACGGCGTCCTACACGATAAAGGACGGTGCCCTCTACGTCTACGGCGCTATGGTCGGGATGATCGACGATGAAGCAATCACGGTAACAGAAGAGGATGACGGAATATCTTTCTCCGTCAGGTTCTACCGTACGACTCCCCTCAGCGGCGGGAAGATGACAATAGCGGATAAGATCCAGGACATCGAGACAAAGATTTCCCGCCTCCAGTCGCCTTATTACTATTGAAACATACGGAAACGGGGCACTCCGTCAGAGGGTGCCTCTCTTTCAGTTGCTCTTCGTGAGGAAGAAGAACTCCTCGCCCTCGATCGTAAGCTTCCTGAAAGACTCGTCGAAAACGCCGTAGAAGACGACAACATCATCAACCGATACGTTGAGAACCCTGTCCTGTGTGAGTGTGTACGTTCCGGATACCGATTCATCTCCCGACGAAATCGTACAGGTACCGTCGCCTGCGATATCGAGGGTGATGACCGCCGTCATACCCGAGGCATTGAGCTGCTGCATGATGAGCTCCTTCATATATGTCTTGTAGAAGGAGTAGGTTGCACTTGTCGAATCGATTCCCGACTCGGCAAGGTAGTTGTCGATGACACTGTCGAGCTCTTCCTCGCTCATCTCCCAGCGTCCGATGCAGGAAGATGTCGTGTCACTGCTTTCGTCGTACTCCCACGTACCGTCGTCATGGAGAATAACGGCACGTCCCGAGCTTGTTCTTGCATTCTGGTCGGCGGCAAGAAGAGAAAAAGTAATATAGAACAATATCAATAAAGTCAAAACAGCTTTTTTCATCCCGGATTCCTTTAATCCCTTCCTGTCTGGAAATATTATCCCCAAAGACTGTGATTATCAACGAAGAGGCCCGGAATGACCGGGCTTCTTCATCAGAAATCTACTTTTTCAATGGAAAGAACCTTGTAGAGAGTGGACATCGTTCCGTTTCTGAACTCGACCTCGTCTCCCTTCTCGTGGTTTATAAGGCACATTCCTATCGGTGCATTGATGTCGATAATCCCTCTGTCGGGATCTGATTCCCATCTGCCGAAGAAGGTGAACGTCTTCTTCTCGCCGCTCTTCATGTCCTCTATCCCGACCTTCGTACCGAAGCCGACTCTGCCATCCAGCACGTCCGAGGGATACATGATCTTAACGGACGAGAGTTCGTTTGCAAGCTTCTCGTACTCCCTGTCGAGGAAGACCTTGTGGTCCTTTGCATACTGGTACTCCGAGTTCTCCCTGAGGTCTCCCAGTTCGCGCGCAGTCTTTATCTCATGGAGCGTGAAGGGTATCTGGTTCTCCTTTATGTCGATGAGCTCGGCCTGCTTGCGGTCGAAGGAAGCCTTGGTGCACATCGATCCTCTCATCACGGAGATTTCAACCGGAGCATCTTCCTCTTCCTCCTTCTCACCGAAGTCGAATGAGGGGAAGCGGGAGAGGATGAGTTTCTTGTAGTCTTCCTTCTCGCCGTCTGTCAGACCTTCGTTCCATACAAGGTGGGAGGCGAGCTTTCTGATCGAGCTCTCGTCGGCGCTTCTGAGGTACTTCCCGAGCCTCGAGGAGGTGACGAGTGCATCCCTTACGGCCTTTCTCTGTCTGTCGTCGGAGTACGACGAGCAGAGGAACGAGAGGCAGTTGAGAAGTGAGAGGATGAAATCATCCTCGCTGATCTTCGATGCCTTGAGGTCGGAGGAAGTGACGCCGTTCTCGACGAAGAAGCAGAAAGCGATGAGGTTGTTCTTGTAGTCCGAGAGTGCACGGGATGTGTATTCGTCGAACTTCTTCCTGTTGACGCTCTGCATCTTCTTCATGAGTTCCTTCGTCGGATTGACGGGGAAGATCTGCTCGAGAACATCGTATGCCTTCTTGTCTGTCGATGAGAGAAGATCGACATATGCCTTCTTCGTCGCCTTGCATGAGAGGTTTTCGTAGACGATCTTCTTGTCGAGGAGGGTGAGGGGAGTATAGAGCTCGGCAAAGGAGAGCTCGGCCTGCACCGGCGTTCCCTTCTCGTTCATCATCTCTACGACAAGCAGTGCTTCGATTCTCGTTGAGATGGAGTTCCTGTCATCCTTGAGGTATGAGGAGAAATAGTCGATCATTTCGAGGAACGAGTCTGCCGTTATGTCGATAAGATCCTCGGATGCCTCTATGATGGAAACGACTCTCTTCGAGAAATCCTTGTAGCCGATGAATGTCTCGTAGAGTCTCTCCTCCCTGGTGGACGGATAGTCCCTGAGATGATATGTCGTCTTGTTGATGATGTCGACGTAGGGATTGACGAGTGCCTGAGCCTTTATCGCCTTCGCCACACCGTCCCAGTCCTTCTCGCTCAGAACGGAGGGAACGAGTTCCTCCTTCATGTCCTTGAGCTGCGCGGACTTGTTCGGGGAGGAGAGGAGCAGCGTGATGAGTATCCACTCGATTCCGCCTTCACCGAGGATCTTCTCCCTGATTACATCTGCCTTCTTTCCCTTCTTGATCGCCCTGATGTCCTGGTTGGAGAGGGCTGTCAGGCTCGTCATTGCGTTCTGCACGTTGATCCTGACTTCGTCGCCGGGACGTGTCGAGAACTTCACAAGAAGCATTCCCGTGGAGGAGATGTCGGTGATGAGCCCCACCTTCTTCGTCGCGTTCTGAACGACGTATGTGTTCTTCGAATATGCGATGTTCTTCTGGAACTCCTCGAGGGCCTTCACCGGGTCGGACGAAAGCTTCGTCACGTCGAAGTGCTTTGCGCACTCCTCGTAGCGGGATGACTTTCCGTAGCGCTCGCGGAGAATCGAACTGAGCTTTGCCCTTATCTCCTCATTCGACGGGTCGAGCGAGAGGATGAGGCGGATGACGTCGATGATGTTCTCGATGTTCTTGCGTTTCACAAGCCCTGTAGTCTCTGCCGTGAATCCCTCCTTTTCCCTGTAGAGATAATCAAGGAGGCTCTTTGCCTCGTCCAGTGCAAGCGGAGTCTTTCCCAGCTTGATCAGATAGGTCGAATAGAAGGAGTAGTCGCTCGTGTTGTTCATAAGGAGCTTCTCGAAGATGGATCTGATCTTCGAGTTGTCGGGAGTGACGAGAAGACGGTTGAGAGCACGCTGGTAGAAGTTGCGGGCATTCTTCCTGTCGCCGTTCTTCTCGTAGTTGTCGGCAACGAGGATGATGACATCCGTATCGCTGCTGTTGCACCTCACGTAGCGCTCATAGTAAGCCCACATCTCCTTCTCATCGCCTCTGCTCTCGGCAATCTCCCCGAGAACCCTCAGGGGGTTCGGCGACTCGCTGGAGGCGAGGATGGTTTTTGCAATGAACGAAGCACAGTCGTAGTTGCGCTTGTCATGGAATGTGTTCATCAGGTTGTTGAGCCTGACCTGTGCCTCATGGGGATTGAGAAGGAGGTTGATCCTTCCGGCGACGAAATTGAGGACGATGGAGTCGGGATTCTCGTACTCCATGCTGATCGCACTCTGTCTCAGGTCCTCCTTCGTCTCAACCTTCTTCATCGCAAGGATGGACGAATTGATATCTTCAAGTGATGAAACCTTGTATGAATAATAGGGGTTCTTTCCAAGTCCCTTTTCTTCCGAAAGCAGTAATTTCAAATCAATCATACACGACACCTGTTAGTACTAAGATTAGTCTGACAAAAAAAGAAATCCCGGGCAGAATGCTGCTCGGAAGTTCTTTTTGTCTTACTGTACCTAATATAACACAAAAATTCTTAAAATCAAACAAAATATTATCAACAAAATTCACAGGTCTCGATGGAATAAAGAGCTTTCACCAATTATAATCATGGCTATGACGAACAAACAGTTATCGATTTCGCCGTCGCTCCTGGCGTCAGACTTCGCCTCTGCACGCGATGCATTGAGAATGATCAGCGACTCCGGATGCGACTATGTACACCTCGATGTGATGGACGGACATTTCGTTCCTCCCATTACATTCGGCAGCAAGTTCATCGCCGACCTCAAGAAGAACAGCGATCTCATATTCGACACACACCTGATGGTGGAAAAGCCGGAGAACTTCATTCCGTCCTTCATAGACGCCGGCTGTGACATCATCACGATACACCAGGAAGCAACCTACCACCTCGAAAGGTGTATCTCCATGATTAAATCGGCAGGTCTCAGTGCAGGAGTTGCGATCAACCCCGGTACTCCGGTCGGCGCAGTCGAAGCCGTCCTCGACGAAGTTGACTACGTCCTTGTCATGACCGTCAACCCCGGATGGGGAGGACAGAAGTTCATCCCCGGGACTGTGAAGAAGGTCAGAGAGCTTGACCTGAGACGCAAGGAGGAGGGCTACGGCTACAACATCGAAGTCGACGGGGGAGTCGGAAGAGGCAACATAAGGATGCTCTACGAAGCGGGAGTCACTCTCGCAGTCATGGGAACGAGTTTCTTCAACGAAAGCGACAAACCGGGCTTTGTCAATGAAATTTATGAGATTTTAGATGAAAGCAGTAATACAGACCGTCAGTGACTGCACATGCTCCGTCGACGGAAGAATTATCAGTCATATAGATAAAGGTCTTCTTGTCTACTACGGTGTCGAGAAGAATGATACGGAAGATATGATCACGCCGTTCATCGAGAAGATTCTGAGACTCCGTATCTACCGCGGGGAGGATGACAGGAAGATGACGGAATGCGTAATGGACAGGACCGGGGAGGTGATGCTCATCAGCCAGTTCACCCTCGCGGGGGACCTCACAAGAGGTAACAGACCCTCCTTCGACAACGCCATGAATCCCGCATCTGCAGAAGCCTTCTACAACAGGGCTGTAGAGGTATTGAAGGAGAGGGGAGTGAGAACGGCGGAGGGTGTTTTCGGGGCACACATGATGATAAAATACACAAATGACGGGCCCGAGACATTTTTTTTGGAGAAATAATCAGATTTTTTTGACAGAAACGGGTAGTTTTCGACCTATATATAGTATAGAGGAAAAAAATATGGCTAAGACAACAGCAACAGACAACAACGTATCTAACGGCAGACGGGAAGCCCTGGAGGCAGCAAGACTCCAGATAGACAAGGAATTCGGCAAGGGTTCCCTCATGAAGCTCGGCGACAACAAGGACATCCTTGACGTCGACGTCATTCCTTCGGGTTCCATCCTCCTCGACGAGGCACTGGGAGTCGGAGGTTACCCCAAGGGAAGAATCATCGAAATCTACGGCCCCGAATCATCGGGTAAGACGACACTGGCACTCCACGCCATCAGCGAATGCCAGAAGAAGGGCGGGATCGCTGCATTCATCGATGCCGAACACGCACTCGACCCCGTATATGCAAAGAATCTCGGCGTCAAAATCGACGATTTGTGGATTTCACAGCCGGACAACGGAGAGCAGGCTCTTGAAATCACCGAGCGTCTTGTCCGCAGCGGCGCCATCGACATCATCGTCGTCGACTCTGTAGCGGCGCTCACCCCCCAGGCCGAAATCGAAGGCGACATGGGCGACAGCCACGTCGGGCTCCAGGCCCGACTCATGAGCCAGGCGCTCCGCAAGCTCACGGGGATTCTCGCGAAGTCCAATACGACTATCATCTTCATCAATCAGATAAGAATGAAGATCGGCGTCATGTTCGGCAACCCCGAAACGACGACGGGAGGCAACGCACTCAAGTTCTATGCTTCCGTAAGACTCGATGTAAGAAGAATAGAATCCATAGGCAAGAACGCCGACGAGCTCACTGGCAACAGGGTCAGGGTGAAGGTCGTCAAGAACAAGGTCGCACCTCCCTTCAAGAAGTGCGAGATTGACCTCATGTTCGGAACGGGAATATCGAAAATGGGATCGCTGCTCGATGCTGCAGTCAAGTACGACATCATCGAGAAGAGCGGCGCATGGTACTCCTACAACGGAGAGAAGATAGGACAGGGAAGGGACAAGACCCTCGAGTACCTCGAACAGAACCCTTCCTTCACATCCGAACTCGATACGGTCGTGAGGGAGAAGATGTTCCCGAAGAAGGAAGAGACGGCAGAATCCGACACTCAGAAGTAAGAGGCACAAAATCGGACAGAAGGGACAAATTCAGACCAAAAACTGACTTCTGTCCCACTTTGAAAAATTGTATCTCTTTACGCATTGACGGTGGTGTTTTTAGCTTTTAGATTTATTCCGTCTCAGGACAAAGGGGTAATAACTACAATGAAAAAGAAAGTATTGGTCACACTGCTCGTAATCGCACTTGCCGTAGTATCTGTATCTGCAAAGGATTCGAGCATGAAGGTCGGTGTCGAACTCGGCTATGGATTCAACACGGTGAAGAACTCGATAACAGGCTCTCTTCTGGGAAATGAATCGACTCTCAAGACGAACTACAAGAACAACGGTTTTGCAGTCAATCTCTCGGGCGAGTACCTTATCGACAACAACTGGTCAGTCAAGGCTGACGTCGGCATGATGTTTGCAGGAAAGGCGAAGATAAAGAGCGGCGACACAGAATCAACTGCTTCCGAGATCTCCGGCCTCTACATGAACTATGCACTCGACGCAAAGTACACACATGTACTCAACAAGGACTTCTCGATCTCCGGTCTCGCAGGACTTGAACTCGTGACAGGTCATATCTCGAAGACAGGAAACGAGGACGCGGACAAGAAGCTCAGGAATACGGCATTCGGCGTCAACTTCGGTGCAGAGCTTACGTACGCAGTCGACAAGCACTTCTCGATTGTCGCAGGCTGTGACTTTGCATGGCTCTTCGTCAACAACTGTGAATCTCTCAAGACTGATGACGGTTCCATCACCGTTGGAAGCAAGGTCTACGCTTCTGCAAAGAGCAGCAACACAGCTCTCGGCTACCGCCCGTATCTCGGAGCGACATACGCTTTCTGACAGAAAGAAGAAAAGAGAGTTACCCCGCATCGGAAGTGCGGGGTTTATCTTTGCCGTGATATAAGAAGACCGGGCTCACTAGAAAAAACATATCCTTTTAAAATATACTACGGCCATGGGCGACGACACATTCGATGCAATACTTGACAGAAAGGAGAAGAAATCCTTCCACGTACCCGGAATCCTCACCGACAGAAAGGATTTCGACGGGCCGCTGGACCTTCTTCTCTTTCTCATATCGAAGAACGACGCCAACATCTATGACATCCCGATTTCCCTCATAACAGAGCAGTTTCTCGACTACATCGAGAAGAACAAGACCGACATCAGCGACCTTGCCGACTTCTACCGCATGGCAGCCGAGCTTCTGTACATAAAGACGAAGCTTCTGCTTCCTCAGGAGAGCGAGCTCGACGAAGAGTACGAGGACCCGAGGCAGGATCTTGTCGACAGGCTCATCGACTATCAGAAGTACAAGAAATACACCGATCTCCTCACGGGAGAGGGGAAGGACGGAAGACTGTACTTCGACAGGACGGAGAATTTCTTTGCAATTCCCTTCGAGGATAAGGAGCTCTTCCAGGGCGTGACGCTCGAGGACCTCTGCCGGACCTTCACGAAAATCCTTGCAAAGACACCCCCGAGCAAGATCTTCAACATCTATCAGAGTGTCTCAGTCAAGGAGAAGAGGGCACTCATGAGCGAGCTCCTCGACGAAAAGGATGAAATAACAATCGAAGAGCTCATAGTTGATTACACAAACCCTCTTCATGTAATCTGTGCATTCCTTTCCATACTTGAAGCCGCAAAGGATCATACCATTCTATTCCGTCAGGACGAGGAGTGGGGCGTCATATATATTACGAAGAGGCCGATAGACTGGGATCCCGGCAAGGCCGATGAATACGACAGGGAAGCCGACAGATACGAGAAGGAGAACCTCGCAGACGCCTCCGACTTCTCGATTCTCACCCGGGAGGCGTCGCTCAATCTCGACGACCTCGTCGAAGAGAAGAGGAGCGAGAGGGAGGAGAAGGAAGTGAGAGAGGAAGAAGAGATCGAATACACCGGTCTTGAAGACGATGTAGATACGGGAGATGATGATGACTGGTGATAAACTCAGTGAAGAAGCAAAGATAGTGGAGGTTGTCCTCTTTATAGAAAACACGCCGCTGAGCCTGAGCCGCATCGGGGAGCTTACGGGCGTCGAAGAGGACGACATAATCGACGCATTGAGAGAGCTTTCGGAAAACTACCGGGAACGCAACAGCGGTATGTTCCTCCTCGAGGAGGAGGACCTCTATTCATTCCAGCCCGTTCCGGAGCTCTATCCGAGGCTGAGGCAGAGCTACGGCCGCAAGGTCGACAGAAGACTCAGCAGGGCAGCTCTCGAGACACTCTCGATAGTTGCCTACTCACAGCCCATCACACGCTCGGAAATCGACAAGATAAGGGGCATTCAGTCCGATTCCATCGTGAGACTTCTAAGGGAGAGGGACTATATAAAGGTCAACGGACGGGCCGACAAGCCAGGACACCCGTGCCTGTACTGCACGACGAGGAAGTTTCTATACGAGTTCAAACTCAAATCGATAGCGGAGCTTCCGAAGCTCAGCGAAGCCGACAGACTGAAATTCATGAAAGAGAACGAAGGGGATTTATTCGACAATGAGTGATGATAAGACATTGTTTCCGATGAGACTCCAGGCCTATATGGCGAAGTGCGGAGTTGCATCGAGAAGGGCAAGCGAGGAGCTCATAGCCCAGGGCAGGGTGATGGTCAACAACAAGACAGTGAGGGAGATGGGCGTTAAAGTCAGCCGGGAGGACATAGTCCAGGTCGACGGCGACACGATCGAGCTCAGCGAAAAGCATTACTACATAGCTCTCAACAAGCCGAAGGGATTCGTGTGCACGAACTACGATCCCAACGAGGATAAGTATGCCCGCGACCTTATCGGGATAAGGGACAACAGACTCCTCTTCAATGTGGGAAGGCTCGACAAGGATTCGACGGGACTGTTACTCTTCACCAATGACGGCGATTTTGCAAACAGGATGATGCACCCGAAGTACGAGATCGAGAAGGAGTACATCGTCAAGCTCAACAGAAACATCGACATCGACGATCTCAACAGAGCTCTCGACGGCCTCTACATCGACATGCCTTCCCCCTACAGAATCAGACGCTACGACCTCATCCCGAGGACGAAAGATTATATAAAGGTCACACTGACAGAGGGAAAGAACAGGGAGATAAGGAAGATCTTCTCCTTCCTCAACTATGACGTGAAGAGCCTCACGAGAATAAGGATAGGATGCGTGGAACTGGGAGACCTGCAGAGCGGCGAATGGCGCAACCTCACATCCGATGAGATAAAGGGCCTTATAAGCGGAAGGGACAACTCACGGAAAGTCAGTCCGAAGAAGGTCAGGACGGTATCCATAAAGAAGAAGGGGGACAAATAGCATGGTCATAGCAATCGACGGACCCGCAGGAAGCGGAAAGAGTACAATTGCAAGAAGAATAGCCGAAGAGAAGGGATGGTACTTTTTAAACACAGGTTCGTTCTACCGTGCCTATACGCTGGCCCAGCTCGAGAAGGGCCTTGACCCCCTTGACCGCGACAGCGTTCTCGATACAGCCAGAAAGACGAAAATAACCGTGGAGAACGGCGACATATGCATAAACGGAGTCAATGCCGAAAGCAGGCTCCACACCCCCGTCGTCGACAAGTTCGCGTCCCCCGTATCGTCAGACCCCAGGCTCAGGGCCATCGTCACGGACGAAGTGAGAGCTCTTGCGGGCACGATGAACATCGTCACCGAAGGCCGGGACACAACAACGGTCATCTTCCCGGACGCCGAATACAAATTCTATTTCGACGCCTCGATCGAGGAGAGGGCGAGGAGAAGACTTGCCGAGCAGAAGGGCGTTACGCTTGAAGATGTCATCGAGAGTATAAGAAAAAGAGACCGCAATGACATGGAGAAGGAAGTCGGCGCTTTAAAAAAGGCCGAAAATGCAATTTATATCGACACCACCAACTTGACTATAGACGACGTTTGTGAGAAAGTTTACAGTGCTATGCAAAAGCATTGAGCGTGGTAATTTAGTAGTAGGAGAAAACGGCATGGAAAAGGAATCAGTGATGCAGTCATACTTAGAACAGCATTATATGTCAATTCCAGAATTAGAAGTCGGTCAGATCGTAACCGGTACTGTAGTACAGACAAATGACGAGACTGTCCTGGTTGACATCGGATACAAGTCAGAGGGACAAGTTCCTGTTGATGAGTTTATCGAACTCCCCAAGGTTGGAGATAAGGTAGCATTGACAATTTTAAAGCTCGACAACGGTCGTGGTCAGGTGGTTGTTTCCAAGAAGAGGGCTGAGGCAAAGGAAAAGGGCGAGGCACTCAAGAAGGCAGCAGAAGAAAAGACACCGGTTCTCGGCAAGTTCGCCAAGACCATCAAGGGTGGCTATGAAGTCGACCTCGGCGCAGATTATAAGGGATTCTGCCCGCTTTCAAAGGCAGATGTGAACAGAGTCGAAAATCCGGAGACACTTGTCGGAAAGACGGACTTCTTCATCATCGACAAGTTCCACAGCGGAACAAAGCTCAAGAGCGTCGTCTCGAGAAGAGAGTACCTCGAGCAGAAGATCGAGGAGAACAGAAAGCAGTTCTTCGAGACAGCACACGTCGGCGATGTCGTACAGGGTGTCGTGAAGTCATTCACATCATTCGGCGCATTCATCGACCTCGGCGGCTTCGACGGCCTTCTTCACATCAACGATATGTCATGGGGACACGTCACAAGGCCAAAGGAATTCGTCAAGAGAGGACAGATCATCCAGCTCAAGGTCATCAACCTCGACCCCGAGACACAGAAGATCAACCTTTCACTCAAGGCTATGGAACCCGATCCCTGGTCGACATTCGATCAGAAGTATCAGATCGGTGACGTGATCAAAAAGCCGGTCACGAAGATCGCCACATTCGGTATCTTCATCGAGATCGAACCCGGCATCGAAGGTCTTGCACACGTGAGCGAACTCAGCTGGACGAAGAAGATCACCAATCCCAAGGATTTCTGCTCCATCGGCGATGTCGTTGAAGCTAAGATTCTCGGATGGGACCTCGACCACAAGAGGGTCTCTCTCGGCCTCAAGCAGCTCGAGGAGAATCCGTGGGACACGGTTGCTGAAAGATATCCTGTCGGCCGCGTTCTCTCGGCTCCCGTCGTCAAGGTCACGAACACAGGTGCCTTTGTAAACCTCGAAGAGGGTATCGACGGATTCCTGCACATGGATGATGTTTCATGGTCGAAGAAGCTCAAGAGCATGGACCAGTTCTGCAAGGAAGGCGACGTCATCGACGTTTGCATCTCACGTGTGGAACCCGAGGCAAGGAGAATCAAGCTCTCCGTCAAGCAGCTCAGCGGCAACCCGTGGCAGACGATTGCAAAGGACTATCCGAAGTACTCGACTATCACAGGAACTGTCTCTTCAGTAACAGACTTCGGTGTCTTCGTTAAGGTTCTCGGCGATGTCGAGGGTCTCATCTCCAAGTTCAACCTTGTCGGTCCGGACGAAGAGTACAAGGACAGCGTTCTCGAGAGCTACAAGGAGAAGATCGGCGAGCCCATCACGGCAATGGTAATCGACGTCAATCCGAGAAACGAGAAGCTCAGCCTCTCCATCAAGGAGATGAAGAAGAGGGATCAGGAGTCCGAAATGGCCAGATACATGGCGGACAACAAGGAAGACGAAGAGACCTACAACCCGTTTGCAGAGATGCTCAAGAAGAACAACTGATCATATGACAGTGCAGAGGGAAGGCGGAGAGGAAATGACTCCGCTTTTCCAAAGGATTGATAATGGCTAAGAAAGAAAAGAAAAAGCTTACAGCTAATGAGATATTAGTCAACAAGACCGAGGGTTGGATTGCAACCCACAAGGCCTGGATTATCGGTGCTGTTGCTGTTATTGTTGCTTCTATTCTTGTTGCAATAATCATCACTGTCGTATCTTCTAAGGGAACCGACAGCGTAAGTACTTCTCTCGTCACGCTCCAGTCCGACTATGAAAGCTATCAGGTCATGGACTCTGACGACGAAGGCTATGAGGATGCACTCAATAACGTGAAGGCCGAGGCTGAAGCACTGATTGCTTCTCCAGGAGTTAAGAAGTATGCAGGCGCTAAGGCTGCGCTTATCCTTGCAGATATAAGCTTCAACGACGGTGACTATGCTTCTGCTGTTGAATACTACAACACGGTATATGAAGCACAGAAGGATACATACCTGGGACAGGTCGCACTCATGGGCAAGGCTGCATCCCTCGAAGAGAACGGCGACACAGAGGGCGCACTCGAAGCTTACAACTCCGTCTACGACACATACGGCGTCGGCGGAATCTATGCGTCCCGCGCACTCTTCAACGCAGCTCGTCTCACGGAGAAGAGCAACATCGCACTTGCTATCAGCATGTACGAACAGCTCGCTGGCGAGTTCGAAGAGGCAGGCAGCGAGTTTGCAAAGCTTGCTACAAGCAGGGCTTCCCAGCTCAAGAGCAGTAACTGATTAATTTAACTGACTATAACAAACTCATAAAGGAGGGTAGTGCAGGATGAAAAAAACAATCTCTTTCATCTTGATAACTGCCCTCATTCTTTTATCCTCCTGCGGTATTCCTTCAATCTACGTTCCTACATCGAGCGATATCGTAATAAACCCAACCAAAAATAAAGACGGAGAATTCACTGTTTCTTTGTCATCAACGGTACTCGAGGAGATGGCAGAGGACTATCCTCTCATCTACTTCTTCTATAC
>CAVDOI010000014.1:0-26974 GCA_963610485.1 Lachnospiraceae bacterium | reverse complement strand
GGCTTATACCGACGGTCTCCATTCCCTTGTCGTTCCTGATCACCTGGAGACGGTAGATGTCCGTGATATCGAGTGCCCAGAGGAAGTTGACGATCTGATCAGACCAGTCGGGATGAGCCTTGAGAGCTTCGATGATGACCTTCTCGGCACTTGCACCGTAACCGAGGGGAAGAACATCGAGAATATTCTCGAACCAGGAATAGAGCTCTCCTGCCGTCTGTCCGCCCTTGAGTGCGGCGCCCTGGAGGAAGGATCTGTCTTCCTGGAGCTTTGCAGCCTGTCTCTTCTTCTCGCCTCTGTAATACTTGCCGAAGCGGTATGTGTACTGGCCGTTATCGTAGATACGTTCGAACATGACCTTCTTGGAGCCGTTGATTACATAGTAGAGAGATTCCTCATAGAAACGCTCCTGAGTCGCCTTGATCTTGTAGATTGCGACGATGCTGGGCTTTTCCTCATCTCCGGGATTGCCCTTGTCGAGGAGAATCTCCATTGTGATTTCGCACGGGCGTGTCTTGCCGTCGCCGTATGCGAATGCAGCCTTTGCAAGATATCTCTTGAGAGGATTGGGAGAATCCTCGGTGGCGAAGAGAATACCCTTTACAGCTTCGAGAGCCCTGATGAATGTACTCTTACCTGCTCCGTTGGGCCCGATGATGGCGCTGGACTTGAGAACGTTGAACTTGTCCGTTCCCGCAACAGTCTTGCTCAGATCCATCCTCTTGTCACCCAGAGCGACGAATGAAATAGTCTGGGGATCCTTCACAGACTTATAATTTGCAAGTGTCATTGACAATAGCATGGGATTACCTCCGAATTTACATAAATGATAGCAGAACCTGCAGAAAAATCAAAAATATGACTCACAGGGGCCTTTACACTTAAATGATGTCCCGGGAAGCCCGGAATAATCAAGCAGAAATGAACGCTTTTATTGCATTAAACGTCATTTTTCTTATGAAATACACCAAGCTGTGGAACATCATTTACAACTTTTTGCAGAAAAATACTTGATAAATGTCAAGTATTCGGTTGTTTCCCTTTATCCTACAGAAGATATTCGTAGGGAGAAACCGTTCCCGAAGTGTCGGTATTCTTGCTCTCGTACTGCTTCTTCGCCTCTTCATTCTTCGCTTTGAGTGCAACGAGCTTGGAGTAGAGATAGTTCACCTCGCTGTCGTCCCTGCCGTTCGTGCGGATGTCGGAGAGTATGGAGAGTGCACTCTCAATGTCGCCGCCGGATGCGAGGATGAGTGCGGCGTTGTAGCCCGACGGAACGTGGCCGGACTCGTCGTATGCCTTCTTAAAGAGAGTGAGGGCGTAGTCGAGATTGCCGTTCTCCGCGGCCTTGTATGCCTCTTCGACGCTTTCAAGCTTGGGTTTGTTGTCCTTCAGCGTCACATCGGTGTAGCGGCGCGTCGGAATGAAGTCGGCCACGATTTCGCTGATCTTGTCCGAGAGGGCGTCTGCAACGAGCTGCTGCTCGGAAAGAAGCGTCGTGAAGATGTAGTAGTTGGGATCGAAGACCTCCCAGTCACTGTTCGATGCACGGTACTCCCTCACTGTGACGATTCTGTCGGTCGCCGTGTCAAGGACGGTGAGCGTGAACGAGATGTCGACTGTTCTGTAAAGGGTGTATCTTATGGTTTCGATACCCTTGTAGTCCTTGACGACCCTGACATCGATGTATTCATCGGTTCTGAGGGACGTGATCTTCGGTATGATGAGAGCATCTATGCCGTCGTTCTTCAGGAGGGCCGAAGGATCCTTTCCTATCCTGTAGAGCGAGATGTATGTATCCGTCTTCTCCGTGGAGAGCGCCGAGTAGTAAGAAGAGCTGTTGAAGACCTTGCTCACCATCTTTGTGAGTTCCTTGGCGGCAGTGGAGTTCACATCGCTGTAGGAATATGACGTGAAATATTCCGGATAGATGATTCCCGGTGCATATATGTAGTTGTCGTATCTGACGTAGAACGGGAGCGACTGCGAGCCTTCATATTTCGAAGCCGAGGCAACGGCGATGTTGCGGTACTGGCTCATATCTATATTGGACGGCTGAGTGTACGGGATACTGATGACTGTCTGACAGGACGCCAGAAGCAGGACCGCCGCGATAAGTAATGTCATAAGGATGTGTTTTCTCATTTTCCTTTTCCTTTGCTGTATCTTTGTCTATATATATATTAATACCCGAAAACGGGGAAAAGATACACACCCGTCCGGCCGGTTGTAGACAATCTCCCCTCTTTTATTATAATGCAGGGTTATGAACCCCGATTACCCTGAATGTAATGATGAAGAATTAGATCCGGAAGAGAACGAAAGATGCCGCAGACGAATCATAAAGGCGGCAGAGCTTCTCGGCTTACTCGATGACGACATCTTCGACGAGGACGACATCTTCGACGAGGACGGATTTCTGAAGACCGACGAATGAGAATGCAGAAAATCGAGATCGACAGAACAAAACTACCCTTCGACAACAGATACCTTGCTGCCCTCATACTGCCCCTCGCCGCAGAGACGGCACTCTCTGTCGCAGTCGGTATTGCTGACACCCTGATGGTATCACAGGCGGGAGAGGCGGCTGTAAGCGGCGTCAGCTGCGTCAACACCATCCAGAACCTCCTCATCCAGGTCATCATGGCCTTTGCGACAGGCGGAAGCGTCGTTGCATGCCAGCTCCTGGGGATGGGCGAGAAGGAAAGGGCGAGAAAGAGCTGCAAACAGCTCATGAACATCGTCACGCTTGTCTCCCTCGTCACCTCCGTCCTCCTTCTTCTCTTCAACGAGGAGGTCATCGACTTCGTCTACGGCACGATAGAGAACGACGTATTCACATCCGCCGTCGACTACTCCATACCGATTCTCATAAGCATGCCCTTCTATGCCGTCATGACGGCATCCAACGCCGTAAGCCGTTCGATGGGAAGAAGCAGGATAACGATGAACGTCTCGATAATCGTCAACGTCATCAACATCATCGGCAACGCCATATTCCTCTTCATATTCAATATGGGGGCGCTGGGAGTCGGAATAGCTTCATGCATATCGAGGGTGGTGGGAGCCGTCATAATGTTCGCCGTGATCTGCGACACGACAAAGGATCTCTATATCCCCTCCCCGCTCAAAATCGAATTCGACGGCAGGATATCGAAGATGATAATGCATCAGGCAGTTCCGACGGGAGCCGAGAAATGTCTCTTCCATATTGGAAAGATTCTCATATCGTCAACGATAGCATCATTCGGAACGGCGAGCATCGCGGCCTATGCCGTCTTCAACAACATGGAAACCCTTGTCGACATCCCCGGTAACGCCATCATGCTTGCCTCCATTACCGTCATCGGTCAGTGCTGCGGAGCGCATCAGTATGACGAGGCGATGTACTACGCAAGAAAACTCCTCCGCATTTCGACACTGTGCATGTTCGTATTCGGAACTGTGAGCTTCATACTCACACCGACTATCGTCTCGTTCTACGGAATATCCAGGGAGGCGGCAGATCTGGCCGTCCTCACTGTCAGAATCGACTGCGTATGCCGTCTCTTCTGGTCTCTTGCATTCGTCACCCCGAATATTCTGCACGCAGCGGGAGACGTGAAGCTCGTCATGATCACCGCCGTTCTCGACATGTGGATCTGCCGTGTCTTCTTCGCACACATCCTCGGCGTCTACTGCGGTCTGGGACTTCTGGGAACGCAGATCGGAATGTGGATGGACTGGGCTGTGAGAATCGCCGTCTTCTACCCCAGGCTCCTGGGAGGAAAATGGAGAGAAAAGGGCATAAAGCTCGAGAGCGCATGATGAGTCTTGCGCCTTCATCCTTTTCTCGTCATACTCATTCCCATGAACAGAGAATCAATTGCTGCAGCTGAAAGGCTGACTTCATTCATCGCGTCTTCCCCCTCCCCCTATCACGTAGTCGACAATGCGGAGAAGATGCTCCGGAATAGCGGCTTCATCCCCCTTTCGGAGAAGAAGAGATTCAACGCCGAAAGAGGAAAATCATATTTCGTCAAACGCTCCTCATCGGCTTTGATCGCATTCAGAGTGCCTGAGAATCCCTCTTTCTTCCGTATCGCGGCATCACATACCGATTCGCCGTGCTTCAAGATAAAGTGGAATCCCGTAGTGAAGGGAAGCGGAATGCCGTCACGCCTCAATGTCGAGAGTTACGGCGGTCTTCTCGTCTACACATGGCTCGACAGACCTCTCTCCGCGGCTGGAAGGATCTTCTACAGAAAGAACGGAGAAATCGTCGAGAAGCATGTCGACCTCGCCTCGTCCCTCTCCCTTGTAATCCCGTCCCTCGCAATCCACCAGAACAGGGAGGCCAACAACGGCTGGAAGATATCCGTGCAGAAGGAGATGCTCCCCCTCTTCTCCGACGGCGATGACAGTTACGAGGAGCTTCTCGCATCCCTCTGCGGAGTGGAAAAGGACGATATAGTCGATGCCGACCTCTTCCTCTACAACAGAACACTGCCGTCATTCAGCGGCCGCAGCAGCGAGTACTTCTCATCACCGAAGATCGACGATCTCGAATGCGTATTCACATCCCTCGAGGCAATCACGGAAACAAAGAGCCGGAATGCGATAAGCATGGTTGCTCTCTTCGACAACGAGGAGACGGGAAGCGGAACAAAGGAGGGTGCCCTCTCCGATTTCCTTACTTCCGTCATCGAGCGCACCTCCCTCTCTCTCGGATGGAACGCCGAGGAAAAATACATGGCCCTTGCATCTTCCTTCATGCTCAGCGCCGACAACGGTCACGCCGTACATCCCTCGTATCCGGAGAAGAGCGACATAACGAACAGACCGAGGATGAACGGAGGAGTGCTTCTCAAGTATGCTTCGAGTCAGAAATATACGACAAGCGGCGAAAGCGGCGCGTTTACACGCACACTTCTCGAGAAGAACGGCATTCCCTACCAGATCTTCTACAACAACAGCGACATGGCGGGAGGCTCCACACTCGGAAACCTCTCGACACAGAAGGTCTCGATCCTCACGAGCGACATAGGATGCGCCCAGCTTGCAATGCATTCGTCATATGAGACTGCGGGAACTGAGGACGTCCTCCACTTAAAGAAGCTTTTCAAGGCCTTCCTTTCTGAATGAGTACCCCTTTGTGGTGAACAGGGCTTCCGGCCACGGCGGGAGCTCTTCTTTATGAGAGAGAATGTACTCCACGCTCAGATCCTGGACGTCGGCGTCAAATGACTTTATGAGCCTGCACCCGGGGTAGACGGAGTAGCCTCCGCTTCCCGTAATACGGTAGTTGTTGAGGCAGAGCCTGAGTTTCCTTTTCCCTATCTTCTCCCCTCCATAGAGAAGCTTAGTCACCCTTTCCCCCTCGGGACGCGAGATGTCGAACTCGTACTCTATACCGTAATAATAGTCATAGTTGTACATCTCCATCTTGGGGATAAGGTACCTGCGGTTTATCGAAACCCCGCCTTCGTCGTCGAGGGTGAAGAATGAGGCGGTGTTCTCGAGGGCGCTTCTGAGTCCCTCCTCGTCTATCTCGATGAGACAGAGTGTGTTGGGGTACTGGTAGGAGGCGAGGATGTCACGCACGGTGACACGCTTATGGAACGGGAAGAGGGAGTTGTTGAGTGCGCACACGCTCACTTCGGCCCCTGTCGCCTGCATCTGCACGTAGTTGAAGAAGTCCGCAATACGGTTTCCGTCGAGCATGGATGAAAGAAGATGAGGTGCTTCTATTGCACTTTCTATCTCCCCCAGGGGCTCGTCAAGCCAGACTTCGGTCTTCTCTCTGAGCGCTCTGTTCCTCTCCTCGAGCTTTACGGCCTTGTCGCATGGAGACAGGAGACTACCTGTTATCCCCTCACTCGTTATATCTATGACACAGTACCCCATGCCGAATGAAGGAGCCTGCATCACATAGCTGTTGCATACCTTTCTGAACGGGATTCCCTTGTGCTGATGGCCCGAGAGTATGAGGGAGTAGTCGAGGTCCCTGCAGAGTTCGTAGCCGATGTTCTCCCTTCCCTCCTGGAGCCTCACGCCGCTCTCGAGGTCGCATTCGAAGCCCCCGTGATAGATAAGAACGCTCAAATCGGAGTTCCTCCCGAGCCACTCGAGTTCCCTCTCCGCCGCCTCTCTGACATCGCTTATGACGAATGAAGAGAGGTTCTCCTTCTTCTCCCAGAGGTTGACGTAATCTGTCACGAGGCCCGTAAAGCCTATCCTCAGGCCGTTTCTGTCGGTCATGACTATGTGCTTCTCGATATCGATCCCGCCCTTTCTGTCGGTGAGGTTTGCACAGAGGATCCTCGCCCCCGTCTGGGAGAGGAAGGATGAGAGAATGGTGCGTCCGTAGTTGAAGTCGTGGTTGCCGGGCACTGCTATGTCGAGTCCGCCCTCTTTGAAGGCCTCAGCCTGCGGGAACGGGGAGAAGATCTTCTCCTCCATGATGAACTTCCCCAGTGCGCTTCCCTGGAGGTTGTCGCCGCCGTCGATGACAACGGTGTCGTCGTCCTTTTCGTATGAGCCTATAATCCTGTAGTGGCCCATGTTCCTGTCCGTTCTCTCGGCAAATGTCGTCGGAAAGAGATACGAGTGGATGTCGCTTGTGAAGATTATCCTCATTTCGAGCCCCTTGCGAGCTTTGTCCTTATTCTCGAGGAGAACCACTCGATGACGAGGATGAGGATGACAAGACCCACGAGGATTGCTCCGGCCTGGTCCCACTTATAGCCGTTCATTGCAAAGATGAGGGGCGCTCCGATTCCCCCCGCCCCGACAAGACCGAGAACCGTCGTGTCACGCAGATTCATGTCGAAGCGGTAGATAAGAGTCGAGGCAAACGATGCCGAGATCTGGGGTACAATTCCGTAGCGTATCTTCTCGAAGGTGTTGCAGCCCGAGGCGTCGAGGGATTCCAGAATCCCTCTGTCGATGTCTTCAATTGACTCTGAAAACATCTTGCTTATCATACCGATGGAGCATACCGACATCGTCAGCAGTCCCGCAAAGGGGCCGGGACCCGTGACACGGATGAACATGAGGCCGTAGACGAAGGCAGGAATCGTCCTTATAGCCATGACGACGGTCCGGAAGAGGAGAGCCACAGGCTTCGGTACGATATTGGTCGCCCCGAGGAACGCAAACGGGACGGCAAGGACGGCGCCGACAAGAGTGCCGAGGAATGCGATAGAGAGTGTCTCGAGAAGAAGATACGGGACACCCTCCTTCGTGAAGTTGAAGAGAAGTGCAGGCGATGGATGAAAGATGCCGTGGAGTATGCTCTTCGCGACAGCCCATCCGTTCATCTCCGAGCCGTCGGAGCCGCTGAAGGCCGTGGATGACCATGCAAGAATCAGGGTCCCGAGGACTATCACGGCTATTGTGCAGATCCAGGCTCTCGGACGTGCCTCATACATCTCCTGGACAGTCATGCCCTTCCTGTAGGGAGAAGGTTCCGGTTTCTTCAACATTCCTTCTTCTCCTCAGGTCAGTTTCTCCCTGAGGTAGTAGCTCAGGTATTCGATGATGACTACGGTGAAGAAGAGTATGATGAGAATCATACCCACCTTGCTGTAGTTCCTCCAGCCAATCTGGGAGTTGAGGATGAGTCCGATTCCGCCCGCACCCACGTAGCCGAGAATCGCAGCATAGCGGACATTGCCCTCGAAACAGTAGAGACAGTTCGAGAGGTAACCCGGAAGAACCTGGGGGATTATCGAGAGGATGAAAGAGCGTGTTCTTGTGCAGCCGAGGGCGAGCATCGCCTCATACGGCCCCATATCCGTCGTCTCGATCTGCTCGTATAAAAGCTTTCCGACATATGCAAAGGTGAAGAGCGCGATGGCGACGGTGCCGGCAGTAGTGCCGAGTCCGAAAATGAAGGTCGCGATGAGCGCGGTAACCAGAGTCGGAAGTGTCCTGAGAACCGAGAAGAAGAGCCGGAATGTGAAGATGACGACCCTGCTTCTCACGATGTTAGATGATGACACGACGGCAAAGGGAACGGCGGCGAGAGAACCGGCGAGGGAGCCGATGATGCTCATCTTTATCGTATCGAAGAGAGGCGTCCATATCGACCCGGTGTAGCCGATGTCGGGAGGAAACATCTTAGCGAGTATTACCCAGAACTGGTTTCCCCTCTTCACAAGTGTCGTGAAGTTGAAACCGGTGATTCTGACCGAGATATATGCACAGGCGGTGAGGACGAGGAGGATGAGCGGCGTACGGCTTCTCTTCTCATATACCTTCTTCCCGTCGGAGAGGATGATCTCGCGCGGTTTGAAAATCCTGTCATAGATGCTCATTCCTTCCTCCCGAGCTCCTCGCTTGATCCGACGCTCTCGAGGTCTCCTCCGTAGATTTCGGCAAGTACGGAATCATTTATGTCCGCGGCCTTTCCGTCGTAGATTATCCTGCCGTTCCTTATTCCGATGATTCTGTCAACGTACTCTAAAGCGAGGTCTACGTGATGTATGTTTATGAGAACGGAGATGTTCTTCTCCCTGTTTATCTTCCTGAAATCATCCATGACCACCCTTGCAGTGACGGGATCGAGTGCCGCGACCGGTTCGTCTGCAAGAATTATCTTGGGGTTCTGTGCCAGTGTCCTGGCCAGTGCGACGCGCTGCATCTGGCCTCCCGAAAGTTCGTCGCAGCGTGTGTATGCCTTCTCGAGTATGCCCATGTTGTCAAGTGCCTCGAGGGCCTTTATCTTGTTCTCCTTCGTGTAGATGCCGAGAAGCACCCTCCAGAACGGAAGGTCCGGCACGAATGACACGAGGACATTTCTGAGGACGCTTGTGCGTGTAACAAGGTTGAATGACTGGAATATCATGCCGATACGGCGCCTGAAGAGTCTGAGGTCGCGTCCCTTGAGGGAATCGACTTCGACTCCGTCGACAGTGAGAGAGCCGCCCGTTATATCGTGCATTCTGTTTATTGATCTTATAAGTGTGGATTTACCGGCCCCGGAGAGGCCTATTATTCCTACGAATTCTCCCTGATCTATGGTAAGCGAGACATCATCGAGGCCTTTGACTCCGTTCGGATATACCTTGCTCACATGATCGAAAACTATCATTTCCGCCCCCGTGAAGGGGCAGGATCATGATACCTGCCCCCTCTTTGTCAAATTACAGAAAAGTTACTTGAAGAGTTCCTGTGCAGTGCGTGCGCTGTCATAGTCGCTGTCATCTGCGACGACGTAGCCGTAATGGTTGTAGATCTTGATCACGGCCTTTCCCTCGTCGGTCTCTGCAATTGCGATGAATGCCTTCTGGAGTGCCTTTATGAAGTCCTCGTTCTGCATTTTCTCGCTTGTCCTTGATGCGCTGATGGTGTCGTTCATGATGAAATCCGTAGCACCTATGACGTCGACCTCATCCCAGATGGACTTCTCTCTGCCCCATTCTCCCGTCCACTTGTCGACGTAGTCCTGTCTGCCGTCGGCATAGCATACGATGATGTCGTACATGCCGGAAGCAAGACCTGCAAATGCCGCTGCATAGTTGGTCTGGACAGCTTTCGGAAGATCTGCGACAGTCTTGCCGTAGCGCTCGTAGAGCCAGATCGACGGATAGATGTAACCGGCGGAGGACGTCGTACTCGATACTCCCCATGAGCATGCGCTGAGTTCTTCCCATGTCAGTTCCTCACCCCTGTTGACCTTTTCGACAAGAGCTCTCGCCTTCGGTGTGATTCCGGCATAGATGAGCGAGCGGTAACCGACTACAAGTTCGCTGCTGTTTGTCGTGGGTTTGTTCGCATTCCATACCTTCGGGTCGTCGCTGTTGACGCTCTTGCCTTCTCTGAGAGCCGTGAGGATCGCCCTTGCACCGTCGTCATACTTTACATATGTACCTGCGGGGATGAATGCGAGATCCGTCGTTCCTGCATCGAGTGCCTCGCCTGCGGCCTCATAGTTCGTGGAGACGAGAATCCTGACGTCGCCCACAGTCCAGCCGTATTTGCTCAGTTCGTTCTTCAAGAGGCTTCTGAGCGGATCGGTCGAAACGACAATGTCCTCTACATCTCTGGAAGGGACGAACGTAATCGAGAGTTCGTCGACTGTCTTAGAGTCTTTGGCAGCTTCACTGGCTCCGCCTGCAAAAAGCGAAAGGGAGAGAAGTGCAACCATGATGAAAATGAAAATTTTCTTCATATCCTGTTCTCCTTTATCTGTTTATTGGTTCGATGTATCGAATTCAGCTTCGATTATTACTTTAAGCGGAGGAGCAGGCTCGCGGCTTCTCATATATGTGAGAAGCAGCGTTATGCGCCAGAGCTGCTCGGAGGACATCCTGACGCACGGATGGCTGGTCCTCTCGTGACCCAGGTCTATGTCGCGTCTGAGGATGATGACGGGCGGATTCTCGAGCTCATCCAGATACTCCAGAACACCCTTCTCCACAAGCTGTGTCCCGAGTACAACGGCGTCGGGGTTCTTCTTCATCAGCTCCTCTGCCATATGATAGCCGGATTCATCTGTAAGGCCGCCGATTTCAATAAGACTTTCGTCCAGCACGCCCTTTTTCCTCAGGATATCCTTGACGGCTTCGATTCTTCTGCGCCCTATCGTGATTCCGTTCTCCTCGCTTACTCCGGAGATGAATCCTATCCTTCTGCATCCCCTGTCGATGAGATAGTCGATGGACTTGCCGACAGTCGTGTCATAGTCGATGAGCATCTTGTCGAACGGAATGTTATCGTCATTGTTGTTGAGGAAGACAATGTTCGTTGAAGAGAACATCATCTCGTCGATCTCCTCCTGGCTGAAGATACCGACACCGATGATTGCATCGACGATGCGCGGGGAACCCTTCTCGAGTCGCGAGAATACATAGTCCACCTTGCTGTCGGTGAGAGGAATGAGCGTGCTGTAGTCGAATTCGCTCCGTCTCGATGCAGGAACGCTGTGCCAGTCGGCGATTGCCACTTCGATTGTGTTGTCGCTCTTCTTCTTCTGACGGGGAGTCTTGTATCCGAGTTCGACTGCGGCCTTCATGACGGCAAGACGTACAGCCTTAGAGGCTACAAACTCGGGGTCACGGTTGAGAATCCTGCTTATTGCGGCAGGAGAAACGTTAACTTTCTTCGATATATCGGATAATGTTGCCATATCCCGATTCTATCCCACCATTGATGATACTTCCACTAAAAAACGACACTCTTTCCCGAAAATTTACTTTTCGGATTAAAATTTTTACCCGAATAATTTATCAAAGAAAAAAGGCCGTCCGCAGATGAACGACCCTCTCTCTTATTTCTCCGGCTCGGAAGCCTTCCAGAGCTTCTCGAGGCTGTAGAACTCCCTGAGCTCGGGGCTCATGAGGTGGATGACTATGTCACCGCAGTCGATAAGCTCCCATCCGTCGTCTCCGGGAGTCTTGTGACGGTTGTTGACGCCAAGTCCGAGGTCATTGAGCTCACTCCAGAGCTGGTGTACGACACCCTTGAGGTGTCCCACGCTTGTGACTGTTCCGATGACGAATGCATCGGCCCACGAGCAGTCATTGAGCTCTACTGTCGTAACGTCCTTTACATTGTGATCGGTAAGGTATGCTTCAATTCTTTCTGTCTGTTTTCTGACTGTATCCTTCATATTATTTATCCTTCAAATTTACCGCCCGAGGCAAGGAAGTCGCAGAGTCTCTCCGACACCCCCGCCATTCCGGCTTTCGTGCTTTCCAGGTACGGTCTCTCCCTCTCGAGGACGGAGATGACCATCTCTTCTAGTGTACCCTTTTCCAGTATATTCAATCTATCCTCTTCCGAGAGGTGTTTTCTTCCCGGTTCCATGTAGTCTGCAACATAGATTACGGCGCCGAGTCTTCCCATCCCGGCCGAGCCCAGGGTATGGTGTCTCACCGCAGCCTTCATGTCCGCAGGAACCTCCTCCCCCGCATCCTCGTCGAAGTGGAGGGCGCTCAATGCTCCGTGGAGGAGCATGGGATCCGCCTTCTCCTCCGGCTCTATCACAAAGCCGTTACTCTCGAGCTCCGTCACCGCCTTCTCGTCGCTCCTGTAGCGGTAGGCGTCGTGGTAGATGCCGGCGCATAGTGCCTTGTTCTCATCCAGGCCGAAGCGTCGTGCAAGATAGAGTGCCGTCTCCGCCACTCCGAGAGAGTGGATGAAGCGCTCCTTCTTTATCATGAGCTCAACTTTTGCCTTCAGTCCGGTATAGTCCATTTTCCTCGATATACTCCCTGACGCTGTCACTGAGGGAAGAGAAGTCTCCTTCTCTCACCGCTGTACTCGACGCCTCAGTCCGTCTGCTTTCCACAAAGTGGATCTCGAATCCATCCGGAACGGAATGACGGACGCTCTCGCGTACAAAGCAGTAGAAACGCACATGATCCTTAAGATATGCGCTGTCGTGCCATCCAGGAAGGCCCTCGACAAGATCGTCCCCGATTATGAAGTTCACCTTCCCCCCGTCCTCGAGATCATCGAAAAGTGCGCGGATAGTGTCAGCCGTGTAGCTCACACCCTTACGCCTTCCCTCACGGTCGGACACCACGATATTGAGGCTGTCGAGAGGATAGAGATCCGCGTAGTCGAGAACAGCGAGGTTCAGCATCGCCATTCTGTCGTCGAACGACGCAGTGTGCCTCTCCCTTTTGAAGTTCGAAACGTATGCGGGAATGACGTAGAGTGTCGTGATATCTGTAAGGTCGTTCACCGAATGGAAGAGATTGATGTGTCCCATGTGAACGGGATCGAATGTTCCGCCGAGTACGGCCTTCTTCTCACTCTTCATCACGGTAAAAGGCATCCTTATCCATTTTTGAGGTGAATCCGCTTTCTTCTTCTTTCTCTCCCGCATCTCCCGCCATCTCCATGAATGCAAGCTTCACGGGTTCGAGAAGGGAATCGTCGTAGATTGAAAGCGGGAGGACGGTCATCGCTGATGAGTATTTCTCCTTCAGAAGTCTGAATCTCTCCGCTGCGCCCTCTTCATCGATCTTCGTTCCGATGAGCATCGAGGGCTTCTGTGCCAGCTCCTCCGAATACTTTTCGAGTTCGTCATGGAGTATGTCGTAAGCCTCGAGATAATTGTCGTCGGAGAGGTCCACCAGATAGGCCAGTCCCTGTGTACGAGATATGTGACGGAGGAATTTGAAGCCCATTCCGAGGCCTTCGCTCGCTCCCTCGATTATTCCTGGGATATCTGCAAGGACGACGTCCCTGTCCCACATCCTCATGACCCCCAGCTGCGGGATCTTCGTCGTGAACGGATAGCCCGCGACCCTGCTTCTCGCATTCGTCAGGAGATTGAGAAGACTTGATTTACCTGCATTCGGAAAGCCCACGAAACCTATATCGGCAATGACGAGGAGTTCCACCCCGATACGCATCGCCTCGCCCTTCTCGCCGCTCTGTGCAAAGCGCGGAGTCTGGTGCGTCGATGTTCTGAAGTGCCAGTTGCCGAGACCGCCCTTTCCGCCCTTCAGAAAGACGAATCTGTCGCATCCCGTAAGGTCCTTGATGATCTCGCCTGTCTCGGCGTTCTTGATGACGGTTCCCGGCGGCACCGGGATCTCGATATCCCTGCCGTCACGTCCGTACATCCTCGCTCCCTGTCCTCCCCTGCCGTTCTCGGCACGGTAGACACGGACCATCTTGAGGTGCCCCAGAGTCCTCAGGTTATCCCTCACGACGAAGACGACATCGCCTCCGCGGCCGCCGTCTCCTCCGTCCGGACCGCCCTTGGGTACGAACTTTTCACGACGGAAGGAGACGCATCCTGCGCCTCCATCCCCTGATTGTACATCGATATATGTTTCGTCTGAAAATCCAAACATATGGATGATTTACTTAGTTTTCAGCCTCTACAGCAACGATTGAACAGTACTTTCTGTTCTTTCTTTCGTAGAACTTGACTGTGCCTGTAACCTTTGCAAAGAGTGTGTAGTCATTGCCGCAGCCGCAGTTTTCACCGGCATGGATCTTTGTGCCGTGCTGACGTACGATGATCTCACCGGCCTTTACAAGCTGTCCGCCGTATCTCTTGACGCCGAGGCGCTGAGCATTGGAATCACGACCGTTGCGGCTTGAGCCGCCGCCTTTCTTATGTGCCATACTTCTGCCTCCTTAGCATTCAATCTTGTTGATTGTAATCTGGGTGTACTTCTCTCTGTGTCCCTGGGTTCTTCTGTAACCCTTTCTTCTGCGGAACTTGTAGACCTTCACCTTGTCACCTTTGACTTCTTCACCGACTGTAGCGAGAACCTTTGCGTTTTCAACACATGGTGTGCCGAATACAGCATTGTCTCCATCTACGACAGCGAGAACCTTACCAATCTCATAGGAGGATCCTGCCTCCTGGGGGATTCTGTCGACAAGAAGCACCGAGCCTTCTTCGGCCTTGTACTGCTTGCCCAGGATTTCTACTAATGCGTACATGTGTTTATCCTTTTCAATTAAGTTACCCAGATTCTGCCCTTCAGGGGATTTTTCATCAACGGGATCGGAAGCTGAGGAAGGAGAAAAACGGAAAAATGCAGGCTGGACAACCGACCGTTCGGTTGGTATTCTTTAGTCATGTCCTTAGAAAAGAAACATGAGATAACAGCCGAAGCGACACGCATCATCGCATACGAGGGAATGGAGAATCTCACACTCTCGACACTCGCAGACAGAGTCGGACTCTCGAAGGCCTCGCTCTACAACTATTTTCAAAGCCGTAGCGAGATAATCGAAGAGGTGATCAGAGAGGGCCACACCGCCTTCATGAAAAGGGGATTCAGACTCAGTCTCTCGGGAAGCGTCGAAGAGGTGCTCCTCTCCGCGTCAAAGCACTGGACGGAGATCTTCCTCTCCGACGAGCACACCCCGTGGCTGAGGGTGATCTTCTCCACTCACCTCGTGAACGACCTTGCTGCCGACGAATACCGTTCGATCACCCTCATGCTAACATCCCAGGCCGAGGTCGTCATATCTTCATTCGCCCTCCTGCCGTTATATCAGAAGAGTCTGACGCAGCTCTTTTCGTCGCTGCTGTTATCCCGGCTGGAGAGTACGCTCGAGGGAGAGGAGATAAACATAGAGGACGACGTAAGGGGTTTTGCTTCCCTCGTGGAGAAAGTGAGGAACGGCGGAAAATAAAGATTTTTCAGAAACTCTGTTGACGAGGGGGTGAAAATTGTCTATATTTTCATCTGTCATGTGGGAGTAGCGAAGCTGGTTATCGCGCTGGCCTGTCACGCCGGAGATCGCGGGTTCGATCCCCGTCTCTCACGAAAAGCATATAACTCCAGTAACCAGCTGGAGTTATTTTTTTTTGCCTCAATTCCTGTATGCTATACCCTCGATATCGAGAAGTCCCTTCTTCCTCTCTATTCCCTCGGAGTAGCCGACAAGCACCCCGCCCTTTCCCAGCACTCTGTGACACGGGATGATTATCGGAAAGAGGTTGGAGCCGGCTGCTCCTCCGACAGAGCGGGCGCTCATTCTCCCCATTCCCCTTCTCTCTGCAATGAACGAAGCTATCTCACCGTAGGTCATTGTTTTTCCATACGGAATACCGGAAAGGATTGACCACACCTCCATCTGAAACGGTGTTCCCCTCATAAGAAGCGGGATGTCGAAAGATGTACGGCGGCGGGAGAAGTACCCGTCGAGCTCCCTCTTCGTCATTGTCGTGATGCCGTCTTCCGAAACGGGAATGTCTTCATTGACAGATGACACATTGAATGTCAGGCGCATCAGACGCCCCCCGTCGCTGACGAGGGCCATATTCCCGAGAGGCGACTGGTAGAGGGAGCGGATGATCATGCGTTCTTCTTAGCTTCGATCTCCGCACCGTAACGGCATACGACGGAGACGAAGATTATCATGACGCCGAGCGAGAATGTCGAAAGGGGGTTGTATTCCATTATGGCCGAGCCGCTGAACACATGCTCGGATGCGAATGAGAGCAGAATGAGTGTCAGGAGTTCGAAGATTGCCGGAAATAGGATCGTCGCGATTCCGAGAGACCGGAGATTACGGTAGTTCTCGATTCTGAAGGGAGTTCCCGACTCTACTTCGACTGCAAAATAGCGGTAGGCGGAGTTCCAGAGATATGTATGTCCTATGAAGAAGACCGAGAGTGCGATTATGTAGATTATTGCATCGAGGGCGTCAAGCTCCTCACTGTGACGGAAGAGTCCGCCTATCGTATAGTTTCTGACGTCGACCCCCATCCCGTCGGAAATAATGACGGCCATCAGTGCAATTATGCTCAGCGTGATGAAGAAAATGGAGAGAAAGAGAAATATCCTCGTAACGGACTTTCCTATCTTTGCAAGTTTCTGTATGGTTTCCAGAGTCTTCATGGCTCTATTGTATCTTTCCCTTTCTCCCGAATCAATCCAGAAGACTCTCTATCTCTTCCGGGGTAAGCTCTCTCGTCTCTCCCCTTCCGAGTCCCGAAAGCGTGATCGAACCCTCCCTCACCCTCTCAAGGGCGGTGACGGAGAGGCCGACGGACCCCATCATCCTCTTCACCTGGTGGTATTTTCCCTCCCTGATTACAAGAATGCTCTGATGCTCTCCCTCTCTTCTGAGGAGAGCACTCCTGCACTTCGTGCCGTCGGGAAGGACAAGGCCGTCTCTGAATGCTGCGATGATATCGTCGGTGAGGGTGCCGGTATGTGTGACGAGGTACTCCTTCTCCACCTCCCTCTTCGGAGATATCAGGTGATGGGCGAGAGCACCGTCGTTCGTGAAGATGAGAAGGCCGGTGGTATCTTTATCGAGGCGTCCTGCAGGTTTGAGGCCGAGCCTTATAAAGCGCTCCGGGAGAAGTTCCATAACGGTTCTCGACTCCGGATCCGATGTGCTTGTGACATATCCGGAGCACTTGTTCATGACTGCGGTGACGGGGTGCATTCTCTCTACTAGAATGCCGTCGACGGTTATTGTATCCGACGGTGCGACCTTCATGTCCGCAGCCGCCGCTTCCTTTCCGTTTACACTCACCCTCTTCTTTCTGACGAGATCCCTCACTTCCCGGCGTGTGCAGGCGCCACATGAGGAGAGAACCTTATCGAGTCTGTCCATGCGACAAAGTTAAGACAAAGAGGGATTCTTGTCCACCTCAGAGCGAGAGGCCGAGGGTGAACGACAGAAGAGGATAGAAGCGCCCCCTGCTGTCGAATGAGAATGCCGACGAGAGAATGAGGGAGAAGTTCCTGTATCCGGAGAAGGGAATCCATTCGCCGTCGAGTCCTGCTGTCCACACCCTGATGATGTCCCCTTCAAGGTAAAGCCACCTCTCCTTCGATGATTTATCTACCGGAGTGTCTATCGTAATGTCACCGCGCACGAGAAGCGAGCCGTATGCACTCACTCTGAAATCCCCGTTCTCATATGAGAGCGAGAGTTTACCCAGCATGGTTCCGGGGCCGTACGGGAAACCGAGATAGAAACAGTTCTCCCTGTCCACGAAGCCTCCGTTCGAGGAGTAGTAGCGGTAGGGAAGCATTATCTTGCCGTACCTGTCACTCGTGAAATTGCCCGAACCGTCATCGCTTCTTCTGTTGTAGAGCCAGTTCGTCGCCCAGTAGAAGGAGCCCTCGAGATGTAGTCCCCCTTCCTCTCTGAGGGTGTTCTCCCTCATCATGTAGCTGAGGCTGTTTCTCATCGGGGATTTGAAGGTCTCCCCCTCGAGAATGTGCCAGTCGAAGCCGGAGGCAAAGCCGAGGGCCGTGGGCTTGAGATTGTTGCTCTCATTCTTCAGACATATATCGTCCTGGGCGTAGAGAGCCCAGAGCCTGAAGGATTTTATTCTGCCCTCAAGGGAGAGCTCTATCATGACATTGGAATGTTCCTCCTGGTATTGATTGTGCCAGAGGACGAAGGGCGTGAAGTCGACAAGGGAGGGAGTGGCATCGTAGACGCAGTTGAGCTCGCTGAAGCCTGCAATGAAATTCTTCCCCTCGTACGAGACCTTGTGGACGAAGATCGTCTTCTCCACATCACTCTTTGTCTTTCCCGGATTGAAGACAACATTCGAGGAGGAGAATGCGAAGAACTTATAGGATAGCGTGTACCTTCTGTCTATGTAGTTCAGACCGAAGGATGCGTAATCGAGATAGGGCTGCGACGGAGAGAGGATGAAACTGTACTCTCCGGGCCCCAGGAGGAAGAGTCGGCGGCCGATAGAAGCATGGAACCCGGGGCTGTCGTATCCGGCATAGGCGACGGAGGGGTACTGCGCGTTCGTCACGGCGTACTTCGTGTTCCCCGCGTACGGGATATTCGACCAGACCTTCTCGGAGGTGAAATTGTAGAGCTCACCCCTTATGTCGATGAGAACCGAGGATGAGAAGCCGCCGTTTTCAATCTCGAGAAAGACGGATGCGAGGCTCTGTCTTCTCTCATAGCGGAGAAGGGAATCCTCCAGTCTCTCCCATGTATCATCCATTGAAACGTTATCAAGAAAATCATTGGCTTTGGAGTATACGTCGCTTTCCCCCGGCTTCAGCAGCGGATAGCCGTCGAGAAGGAATGCGGGAGTCAGTGCCGTGCCGAGCCTCAGTGACGCACAAAGCGGAAAGACGGCGAGAAGAAAGAGAAAAAGAATGAATACTCTTCTTTTAGTGCACAGCATGACTAAATAGTACAGAAGAAGAGCCTATTTTTCATCCTTTTTCTTCTTGGGGTACAGGAATCTCTTTATCTTCTGGGTGGGAGTGCGCTCGAAATCCTCCTCCTGGAGCTCGGTTGCTTCAATCCTCGAATGGACGGAAAGCTGCTCGTTGGCATTCTTTCTGAGCTTCTGAAGATACTCTGCGGCATATTTCCTGACCTCATCGGCGTTCATCTTGAGGCTGTCCATCATAGCCTCCAGGTCGAGCTTGATGAGTGCCACGAGACCGCCCTTTCCGGGAACTATCAGTGACTCCTGGACATAGTCCATGTTGTTTAAAATGCCTTCGATGGACTCGGGATAGATGTTCTCGCCTGCAGGTCCGAGTATCATCGTCTTGACCCTGCCCTTTATGGCTAAGAAGCCCTCTCTGTTGAAGCATCCGAGGTCGCCTGTTCTGAAGTAACCGTCGGGAGTGAAGACTTCGCTGTTGAGTGCATCGTTGTTGTAGTAGCCCTTCATGACATTGGGTCCCTTGACTGCTATCTCTCCCACACCATCCTCGTTCCTGTCTAGGAGTATTACATCGTCGTGTTTCACTGCCTTCCCGATATAACCCAGTCTGTGCATCTTCCTCTTCGGCCCCGATGCCGCGATGAGGGGGCTTGTCTCCGTCAGTCCGTAGCCGGGAGCATAGGGAAAGTGCGCATGGAATAAAAACTCTTCGACTTCTGCATCGAGGGGAGCTCCTCCTATTCCGAAGAACTTCATTCTTCCCCCGATAGTCGTCTTGAGCTTCGAGCATATCGAATGATAGACGAGTCTCCTCGTGAGGGGATTCTTCATGAGTCTCTTCACTTTCTCGTCGTTCTTGAGAACGGGAGCCACCGCCGAACGGTATATCTTCTCGATAAGAAGCGGTACCGTCAGTATGATATGGGGTCTGACCTCCCTGAACGCCTTCATGAGAATCGTCGTCGCAGGCGGCTTGCCGAGAAATGTAATCTCCGCTCCTCTCAGAAGACACAGCAGGTGTGATATGCTGAACTCGTATGCATGGCTCATCGGGAGAATGGAGAGGACTTTGTCGCCCTTGTTGATTCTGACATATGTGTCGGTGCTTTCATCTGCACAGACGAGGAGGTTCTTCTGCGTCAGTACCACCCCCTTGCTGGAGCCTGTGGTGCCGCTTGTGTAGATGATGGATGCAACATCGTCCTCGGAAGGCGACGAGAGTTTGATGAGATTGTGATCGGGGCTCTTCTCCTTTATCGAAATACCGGGGCATGACCCGAAGTCGAACCCACCGGCGATGACGGGAATGTACGAGAGGTCATCCATGCGGATAGTCAGAAGTCCTTCCAAACCCTCTATCTTCCTGTAATGTTTGGTATTTATACAGACAGCTGTCGCCCCGCTCCCTCTGAGGATCTCCCGCACTTCGGATGCCGAGAAATCGGGAAGGATGGGGACTGTGACGGCACCGATTATCGTGCAGCCGAGGTACATCACCATCCAGTGCGGGCAGCTCTCGCCCATTATGGCGACTCTGTCACCCTTTCTTATGCCGTTCTTGAGAAGGAATGAGGCCGTGCATTCACTGTACCACTTGAGGTGTGAATAGCTTATGCCCTTCTCCCTGTCTTCTCCGAAGACGGAGTAAGCCGTAAGGGAAGGCGTGCGGGATACGATGGCGTCAAGGAACGCCGGGAACGTATATGACGTCAGCGCCTTCATTCTGAGACCGTCGCTGCGCTTTATCTTCCTGCATGTGCGGTATGTTATCTTTCTGGTTTTTTCCTTTTTTCTGTCTGCCATGAATTCCTCTGATCCGAACTTATAAAAAATGAGGGAGAGCTTGCTATAGCCAGATTTCTTCATTTTCAGTTTTTCCAAAAGAATTACTATAAGAAAGCGGGTAATAGAAAGGTTCAACTATCCTATCAGAAAGGATGGTTATTGCTCCCATGACGACAAGGAGGCGGTTTTTACCGCCCCTCCATGGTCTTTGTGGTTGAGTTCCAACGCCCCGTCAATAGAGATAGCGCTTGATCTTGAGCGTCGGTGTGCGCTCGAACGCAGTCTCCTGCAGCAGCACATCCCCTATCCTCTGGAAAGAGGAAAGCTCGCTGTTGACATCCCTGATAAGATCCTTTATGTATTTCCTCGCCTCCACGACTGCATCCTGCAGTGAAAGCGCAAGGGACTTTGCATATGCCTTGATATCTATCCTGACGAGCGCCGTCAGAATACCGGAGTGATTGACGACAAGCGACTCCTCGACGAATCTGTGGCGGTTGATTATCGACTCGATGTCTTCCGGGTAGATGTTCTCGCCGCCGGAGAGGAGAATCATCGTCTTGCTCCTGCCCCTTATTCCTACAACGCCCTTTTCATCCATGAGGGCGAGGTCGCCTGTTCTGAAATAGCCGTCGGGTGTGAAGGACTCTCTGTTGAGGGCGTCGTTGTTGTAGTAGCCCTTCATGACGCTCGGGCCCTTTACGACGAGCTCTCCGATTCCCTCTTCATTGGGATCTATAATCTTCACATCAAGTCCCTTTACTACAGTTCCTATCTTATGAAGAGAGTGCTGCCTCTTCTTCGGGCCGCAGGATGAGATGAGGGGGCTTGTCTCGGTTAGTCCGTAGCCCAGGGCGTAGGGGAACCGGGCCTCGTAGAGGAAGGCTTCCGTCTCCTTGTCGAGCGGTGCGCCCCCGATACCGAAGAACTTCACACATCCTCCGAGGGCCTTCTCGATTTTGAGACTTATGAGGCGGTAGATTATCTTTCTCATGACAGGGTTGGAACAGAGTTTCTTCATCCTTTCCTTCTCGAGAACTGGTCTTACGCTGGAGGAATATATCTTCTCGATGATGAGAGGCACCGTCATCACGATATGGGGCTTCACGGCATTGAATGCGGGAAGCAGAACCGAGGGAGACGGAGTGCGTCCGAGAACGGTGATACAGCAGCCGCACATGAGGGTGAGTATGTGGCCAAGCGTGAACTCGTAGACGTGGCTCATCGGGAGTATTGAAAGGACCCTGTAGCCCCTTTTGACCTTTATATAAGGCTTTGTCGCTTCATCCGCCGTATATAGAAGGTTCCTGTGTGACAGCACCACCCCCTTGCTCTTTCCTGTGGTTCCACTGGTGAAGATAAGGGAGGCGGTGTCGTCAGAATGGGGAATACTACTATTGAGAGCACTGTAATCGATATCTGATTCCAGGATGCTTTTCTCCTTTCCTTTTTCCGTCATTGTCCCGATGTCGACGATGACAATCTCTCTTTCAGCCGCCTTTGCTGCGATCCTCTCCTCGAGACGGGACGAGACGAAAACAACCTTCGCCCCGCTCTCCTCAAGAATCTGCGAGCTCTCGCGTGACGAGAAGTCCGGAAGAATCGGAACTGCGACGAGGGCTGCAGAAACAATGCCGAGATAGCTCACCATCCACTCGGGCGATGATGCGGCATAGACGGCGGCTCTGTCACCCTTTACGAGCCCCAGCGACAGAAGGTACGACGACACTGCGGCGGCCCTCCTTCCGAGCTCTCCGTATGTGATGTCCTTCTCCGGATGGGAATATAATGAATATGCAGTATCGTGACAGTATTTCGCCGAGATGGTCTCGAGAAACGAACGGAATGTGTAATCTGGTATGTTCATCGGTCTTTTCATTGCTCTGTTCTCTTTATTTTTGACACATTTTAGCTTAGTGTCAGAATAAAAAGCAAGCCTTTTCTGACATTTTTTGAAATTTTGTCAATAACAGAAAACAAAGCCTCTTTTTCCCAGACAGAGGCAGTGCGGTTTTACGCACTGCCCCACGCATTCATTACCGTCTGAATCAGACTACACGGGATTCTATATGACGCTGATTCTCACGCTCGTTGAAACGGGGATTACACCGTCGTCTGCCGTGAAGATGATGTCATATTCACCAGAAGCGGCATTATTCCATGTAAGAGTATGAGTCGCGGCATCGTATGACGCGCCCTCAGGAAGACCGGAGGCCGAGTAGACGAGGCTCCCGTCCGTCTTTTCAGTGCTGCGCATTCCCTCCGTTTCAGCAGCGGGATTTCTTGCGCTTACCGTGAGAGAGAGATTTCCGCCGCTCTCCACACTCACATCGCCGACGGGATCGAAGAAGGGACGGTAAACCGTGACGGGGAGAGAGTACGATTTACCGTTGTATGTCCATACGGGGTCTGAGTAGAAGTAACCGGTAGTGACGTCGGCGACTGTCGGATACGGATAGAGGGAATCGGAAGGAGTTCCGCTCTCGGGTGCGTTCACTGTCCAGAGGAGGATATCCCGGGTGTCGATTCCTGTGATATCACTGTTGGTTGTCGATATGTAGGCCCTTTCCGGTACATACTCGAAGCCTGTGCTTCTCTTGTAATTGTTGCTGACGAGCGCGACCTTCTTCACGCCTTCCATGACAGAGGCATCAAATGATGTGAAGCGCACACCATGGCAGTCGTCGAGAACGACGGCATGTCTTTCGTCTTCTATCACGCAGTCGAGTGTGACGTTTTCGAATGTGAGGTTCTCGCAGTGCCTTGCATATATGCCGTATGCCGGAAGTATGCCGAAATTGGTCGGCTCGGGATACTGCTCCTGCATCTCCGGAACGTTGTACGGGTCGTCGACCCAGGATGAGGTCTCCTCGTTCCAGTCGACCCTCGGCAGCAGTGCGGAGTTCTTTGCAAAGAAGTTATTGACGAGCCACGGCAGTGTCTGTACCAGCTCGGCTGTCCTGTACTGTGTATAGCTCCACTTCGTCGTGAGCTGCCTCTGCTCGACGGCGTCCTTCATCCTCATTCCCCCGCGGTATGTGACGCTTACATCGCGGAGGGTCACATTATCGATCTTGGAATCTACAAGACCTGACAGCGTTATGGGATAGCGGGGATCTGCGTTGTCGACCGTGAGGTTGCATATCGCGATATTGTAAGCCGAGGCGATTGACGGATACCCCACCGCGTCTCCGAAGGTGAGAGCCTCTTCCTCCGTTATCTCTCTTGTGTAGTCGGTTGTATAGGCTCCCCTCTCCCACTTCATCAGGTAATATCTCCCGTCTTCTTCGGTATAGAGGGCCTTGTTAGTTCTGAGAGGATCCGTGCCGTCGACTGTCTGGACCTTCACGCCGTTTGACATCACGGCGCCGTCACGCCTGTAGTTGTACGCCGGATAGTACCCTTCTGCCGGATACTCTTCATACTCATATTCACTTTCATCACTGTTGAGAGGAAGAATCCATCCGGTATTCGTCAGCCTCACGTTCCCGCTCTGACTGAGAGCGTCATCTGTCGTATTGCCGGTTACGGGGTATCTTCCGCGGTTACCGATTCTGATATAGACGGGAGAGGAACTCACGTCCTCCATTGTACAGTTGACGACAAGGATGTCGTGGACATCGGAGCCGTCCACAGCCTCGATTGCGAGGCCTCTCGAGCGCTCGAATCTGACAGAGTCGATTGTCACCGTGTTGTAGCCGCATGTCGACTCCGTTCCGAACTTGACTCTCGCAGTCGGTCCGTCCTGATCCGTTGCAACCTGCTTGTCTGTCGTATATGTTCGGGCAAGGACGGAACCTGCATCATAGCCGCTGACCGTACAGTTTCTGACAAGGCAGTTATATACCGGCATGAAGAGACCGGCGCCGTAGGATGCCTTGAAGACGATGGCGTCGTCTGTGAGCGAATTGAATACGGAGTTGATGATGCTCACATTCTGCGAGCAGTCGATGTCGAATGCATCCCTGTTGGTATCTACAACGATGGAGTCGACGAGCATGTTGTCGCTTCCTTCCGCTATTATGGCAAAGTGGCCGCAGTTGAGCATGCTGATGCCCTTGAGAACAATATTGCTGCATCTCAGAAGAGCTATCCCCTTGTTGCCGAACCAAGATGACACTCTATCCGAACGCCTTCCGGGATTCGAAGGATCCCAGCCGCTGAGGACCTGCTCAATGAGACCGTCACTGCCGAGCCGGCTGCCGTCGAAGAGCCCTTCGCCGTATATCATGATGTTCTTTTTATCTATGCCGTAGACAAGACTGTTTGCAAAGTAGGTGTGCCCGTTGTCCTGGAGTCCTGCGTAGATGTTGACTTCAGGCTGCAGATAGTTACCCGGCGTTCCGTCCGGATGGAAATCCTCGGCTTCTTCGCTTATATTGCCGTCTCTGTCATAGGTCCTCGTCTTTGCCGCCTGCACCACGGCACCTTTCTCGAGCTTTATGTTGACGTTGTCTTCGAGGACGATCGTATAGACACGGTATGTGCCCTCCGGAATGACAAGCGTGCCTCCCCCGTCGGATGAAAGCTTCCTGATAGCTGCATTTATTACCTCCGTATTCTCGACGGCATAGGTGTCTTCATCGCCTTCCGCCCTTCTTTCGAGAGCGACGGCTCCGCATTCTTCGGCATTGAGGATGTTGTCCTCTTTCAGAAGCGAATCAAAAGTCACATCGGCGCCCGTTGCAACGGTTACCCCGAGATACGATTTCACCCCGTCAAGGTCCACATGAGTGCTCTCCTTCACAGGATGAGAGAAAACTGCCCCGGCAAGAAGGAAGAGGCAGAGTGCGGTGATGAATGTCTTCTTCATCATTGATCCTCCCTTTTCGGGGAAGATTATACCCCCTCCTCTCCTCTGCCGGTAAAGGAATATCTTTTCTTAGCCGTTTCTTAGGGCCGCATAGTGCGATGCCGGAAGACGAAAAAAACTCCGTTTCCGGAGTCAAGAAAAGAGCATGCACGGATGCCCCTTACATCCATGCATGCAGGAAAAAACTTATCTGACTGTGAACGACACCGGTACACTCCACTCGTTGCCCGCACTGTCTGTGGCGGTGAGTATCGTCTCGACTGTGTCTCCACTACTGCCCTTTACCACGATGACAAAGGTTGCACTTCCCTCGTCTCCGGAGGAAAGAGTGCGGAAACTCTGGTTCTTCGTAAGAACCTTGAGGTTATCCGTCTCGTTGAGTGTGAGGGTGAGTCCTCTCACATCCATGTTTCCGCCTACTGTCAGCGTCGTTGTATATTTGACCTGGGTGTCTGCGGGTACGGTATTGTCCGAATAGTACTTCACACTGCCTTCATTCAGCGTGACGCTCTTCCAGTACGCCGTGTATGTCCTGCTTTCGCCTTCATCAACTGTGACTGTGTCGCCCTCTACTTCCTTTCCTGTGCTGTCATCATACCAGCCCATGAAGACATAGGATGAATCGGGAGCCTCGGGAACAACGACGTCCGCACTTGTGTCCTCAGTCGTGTAACTGTAGCCTGTTACAGGATCGGAGAACGAGATTCCGCTTGAAAGTACTCCGTAGAGGACAGTATCCGTATAGGGCATCGAAATCTCTTCGCCTGGCGTATAGAGAACTTCATCCTCCGTAATTCCCCATCCCTTGAGGATGTTGGAATAGTACGATGTCGCCGATGGCAGCGTTACCGTCTCGCCCGGCTTTACGGCTATCGTCTTTCTGTATGTCCTTACTCTTCCGTTCCCTTCATATGAGATATAGAGAGTGAGTGTCGGATGATAGTAGCGCGAGTTTTCATAGAGGAAGTCGGAGATGGCCTTCTTCTCCTCCTCGTCACTTGAGTTGAGAACCCTTGATACCAGTGTCTCTGTCTGCTCACTTGTTATCTGGGGATACTCGAGACCGGAGAGAAGTTCCCTGAGCTCGAGATATTCGCTGACAGACCTCTTTTCATAGGCTGATTTGATACTCTCCTCGAGTTTTTCCTTGTCTGACTTGTAGTCTGACTTTGCGTTCTCAAAGCTGCTCTTGATATCTTCAATGGATGCAGTGGAGAGATCAAGAGATGAGAATTCAACCTTGCTTTCGTTGATACCGCTTGCAAAGAGTGCAGCGGAAATAACCAATACCGCCATTATGGCTGTAACTTTTTTGATTGTGCTCATTTTTTCACCTCACGAACGAATATAGCGCACTGGAATGAAATGAAAAGAGGGAGCACAGTTTAAACAGATTTCTTCATAGATGCGACAAAAAAGCTTTTCTCACCCTTCAAAAACCTCGTTGAAACTCTATTTGACTTACGTTTTCCTGTCCGGGCCTGCTGCCGTAACAGGTCGAAAAGCTTTTCACCGGGATATGTGTTCGAGCATCTTAAGGCCTGATTCTTCAATCCGGAGATATAGTTTCCACAGCCTGAAGGTTGTTCTCCTAGCACTTTATCTCACCAGCATATCCGATCTTTCAAACACCTGTGCATGTGCCGTCAAATGAGATAAAGTCTGCGTTCTTCCCTTGATTGACCGCACCTGCACATAAAACGCTGTCTTGAGGCTCAGGTCATCTTCTCCTGCTTGACCTTATGGTCTATGACATGCCTCGACGCCAGCTCCGATACTATATCCTTTAT
>CAVDOI010000013.1:0-27334 GCA_963610485.1 Lachnospiraceae bacterium | reverse complement strand
CATGGTCAAACCAGTGTTTTATTCCTTAAGTCAATTTCATCCGCACAGGTCGAAATCCTTGTAAAGAGAGATAGAATACAGAGAAGAATCGAGCATAGAAACGGGAACTTCAATGGACGTAAATGGCAGTACTCCACAAAGGTCACTCTGTTCGAACGTGACGGCGAAGGTAAGAAGGAAGTTACACTGGTTTTTGTTCAGAACAGGAACAAGAAAAGTGAGTTTCTTGCTATTCTCAGCACAGATACAGACCTGACTCCGGAGCAGGTGATTGAGTACTTCGGGGCGAGATGGAGCATTGAGACAAGTTTCCAGACATTGAAGTCTTACCTTCGTCTCCAGAAGACGACACAGTCCATCGATTATATGCAGATCCATGCAAGCACAGCCATTGCAATGTTACAGTTTCAGATGCTGGCATACCGGAGACGAACCGAGTCTGATGAGGTAAGTTACGGCGCTTTGTTTTTGATTCTCGTGAATGAATTTTCGGATGCGGCAATGAAAGAAGCCCTTACAAGATTGCTCTCGCTGTTTGCACAGAAAGTGTCAGAAAGCTTCTCAATACCACTGGACTCAATCATGGCCATGGTCGACGAGTTCATAGCAGCGCTTCCTCATGATATTAAACACTGCCTGATTAAAGAGGAGAAAGTTGCTTAAAATTCAGGCTTCACGCAACTGCGAAGTTTGAGTTACACTATTCTCAAAAGCAGGAAAAGTATGAGTATTCTCGAAGTGAAAGGTCTCTCGAAATGTTATCCCGGGTTTTGTCTCTCCGGTGTTTCATTCTCCCTTGAAGAGGGCAGGATAACCGGTTTCATCGGCCGTAACGGAGCGGGGAAGACGACGCTCATAAAGGCCGTGCTGAATCTCGTCCATCCGGATGGTGGCGAGATTCTGTTCAGAGGGAAGCCTGTCTCCGGGAACGAAGCTTATTTCAAGATGCACACCGGCTACTCAACGGGAACGCTGAGCTGGTATCCTGCGAAAAGAATACGGGAGGTTGCGTCCGTCGTGAGGAACTTCTACGACGGATGGAGTGACGAGGCATACAGGAGGTATCTCACTCTTTTTGAAATAGACGAGGACAAAAGGGCCTCGGAGCTCTCCGAGGGGATGAAGGTCAAGTGCAGTCTCCTCTTCGCACTTTCACACAGCGCCGACATTCTCATTCTCGACGAGCCTACAAGTTCACTCGATCCATTCTCCCGTGATGAGCTTCTCTCCGTTTTCATGAAACTTGCTGAGGAGGGAAAGGCCGTCTTCTTCTCGACGCACATCATCTCCGATATCGAGAAGGCGGCCGACGACATTGTGTACATATCGAAGGGGAGGATAAGGGCCTCGGGGACGAAGGAGGACTTCGTTTCGCATTTCTCTCTTCCCGGAAAGAGTGTCGAGGAGACTTTTCTCCGCTTCGAAAGGGAGGCGGACCGTGTATAAGCTTTTCATGAAGGAGATCAGGCTTTCCTCCCATCCGCTTTCCTTTCTCTTCATCATCTTTTCGTTCATGTTCCTTATCCCCGGCTATCCCGTGCTCTGTGCTCCCTTCTTCGTGACGCTCGGCCTCTTCCAGAGCTTCCAGAAGGTGAGGGAGAACGGCGACATTCTCTTCTCCGTCCTGCTTCCCGTTCCGAAGAGCGACACTGTGAAGGGAAAGTTCATCTTCGTCCTCTTCATAGAGCTATGCTCGGCCCTTGTCATGACTGGATGTGTGATCGGGAGGGGAACTCTCCTGAGAAACAATCCCGTATATCTTTCGAATCCGATGATGAGGGCGGACCTCTTTGCCTTGTCCCTTTCGCTTCTGATATTCGCTCTCTTCAACTTGATCTTCGTCGGGGGATTCTTCCGTACGGCATACAATATCGGGAAGCCGTTCCTGTTTTATGCACTTTCTGCATTCACCGTCGTCGGGTCGGGTGAGGTCGTCAGCCATCTCCCTTTCATGAAGCTCTTTGATGACATATGGGGAATCATGCAGTTTTCTGCTCTTATCACGGGGGTTCTTTTTTATTCTCTCATAACGCTTCTTTCATATAGAATAAGTGCAAGAAGATTCGAAAGGCTTGATTTATAGGAGGAGAGATGTTCAGGGAGAATATCATAAGGCTCAGGAGCATTCACGGATGGTCGCAGGAGAGGACGGCCGCCGCTCTCGGGATATCACGTCAGGCGTATGCGAAGTGGGAGTCGGGGGAGAGTGTACCCGACATTGAAAAGTGTGCGCTCCTCGCCTCTGTCTACGGCGTCAGTCTTGACAGCCTTGTCGGGGAGAACAGAGTCGAGGGTCTCGACGGCATTCCTCCAGCTCCCAGGGGGAAGAACATATGGGGAAGCGTCACGCTCTCCGGGCGGGGCCAGATCGTCATTCCGCAGGAAGCGCGGGAGAAGCTGGGCTTCACGCCGGGAATGAGGCTTATCGTACTCTCGGATGAGAACGGCATCGCGCTTGTGGAGGCGGCGAAGTTCGAAGCCGCTATGAAACGTGCGCTTGAGCTTGCCGCCGGAGATAGTCGGGACTAACTATTGAGTATCGTCCGCGTTAAATGCTAAATATATATCCGACGGAGGTATGTATGGACGATTCTTTACTCGATTTCGACCGCGCTGTGCATGTCATCTATTCAGAAAGGTGCAAGGAAATAATAAAAGCGCTTATCGCAGCACACCATCCTGAAGAGGAGCGTGAGGATGTATGGACACGTGTCCAGCTCCAGTATGCTGCTTACCTCTCCACATGGAGGAGAGATCTCGGAGGAAGGAAGAATTTCCATAACGGGGAGTGCGGGACCTATGACTGCATCCTCTTCTTCAGCTACTGGACGGTCTGCCGTGATGTTTCATCATTCGGGGAGATAGAGAAGGCTTACGGCGATCTCTTCCTGCCCTCGTTTGCGCGCCTCAAGTTTGTAAACGCCAACAGGCCCGTCTATATGAGGCTTCTGCACAAGGCCTTCTCGGTCTCTGCAAAGAAGTGTGCGAAGTGGAAGGACTACGACATGCATGTCGAACCCTATAAGAAGGGTGAGCCCGTCAGGTATTACTTCTATTCCTGTCCCGTCGCGGAGTTTGCAAAGGAGCACAATCTTCTCGATATCCTCCCGGCACTTTGCAACGCCGACTATGCGGGAATGGAGCTCATTCATGCACGCCTCGTGAGAACGAAGACCTGCGGAAAAGACGACTGCTGCGACTACACGATCTGTGGTGACAGGCACCCGTATCTCAGGGACCATGAAGAATACCGTGATGAGGACGGCGGACGCTGGAACAGATGATGTACACAAAAGACGACATATTCCGCATTCTCGACGAGGAAGGCGTGTGGTGGCACCTGGACAATCACGAAGCCGTTTTCGATATGGCTGCCATCGACTCCATTTCTCTGACATATCCGGAAGCGGAGGCGAAGAACCTCTTTCTCCGGGACGACAGGAAAAACTACTACCTCTTCGTAGTCAAAGGTGACAGGAGGGTGAATCTCAATGCGATGAGAAAGGCTCTCTCTGAGGCCGTTGTCGTTTGCCTCTACGGAGGATCTTGAGGCTGTTCTGGGACTTGAGAAGGGGGCTGTCACTCCCTTCGGACTTCTCAATGACACTCAGCACAGAACGAAGTGCTTCGTAGATGAAGATTTCCTTGCCGGGGACGGCCTCATAGGTGTTCATCCTCTGACCAACAGGGCCACGGTCGTCCTTAAGGCCGTTCAATTCTCAGCTGTCTTAAACAGCCGCGGGGCAGATGTAAGGACTGTTCCGTTTGCATTTGATGAGGAACAGCATAGATAAGCATGCTTATCCCTCTTCTTCACCTTTCTGAAGAACGGGGATTTCACCCCAGAAACGACGGTTCCCTCGTCTTGTCGACTGTTTCCAGCTTCCATGCGTCTATCTGTTTCTTTTCGGATGAGAAGTTGAGTCCGATGAGATGAATCGTCTTCTCCGTATTGATATACCTGTCGTAGTAGCCGTTCTCGTGTATCTGCTTAAGTGCGGCCTCTGCTGTTTCGTCGACCTTCATCTCTATGATGTAGACATCCCTCTTGAGGGTGAGAAGAATGTCGCTTCTTCCGTTAAGGGTTCTGTCCTCGGCGGAAACTCTCACGCCTCCTATCATGAGGAAGAATGAGTAGAACATCTCCTGGTAGCCCTTCTCGGCCTTGTCGAGTGTATCGTACTGGTATTCCTTCATGTAGGCATTCATGACACGTGCTATTTCCGAAACACTGCCGCTTCTCACGGCCTGAACAGCCCTGGAGGCGAAGATTGATGTATCGATTCCGGTGAAGCACTGTACAAGATTCTGGGTGAATGTCTTTCTGACTTCGGTATTCGGGAATGTCAGCGTGAGGCTGTCGCTGTCACCTTCCTTTATGGTCAGGTAACCTGTGAAGTAAATAAGAGCCAGTACCTGGGAATCATTGAGTGTCTTTTCTCTGAGATGGCTGTAATCGAATGTGTTAATCGCAGCAAGGCCGAGTTCAACATCATCCGTCATTATCCTTTCCAGATGGTAATCCTTTGCCAGACTGACTGCCAGCGTGCTTGCTCCCGTGTTCACCCAGTAGGAGAGGAAACGGCATTTGCTGTTGAAGAATGTGCCGATTGAAACAGGATTATATACCCTCACCGATGAGTCGGGAGAGAAGAGGTAACCGTCATAGTAATCCCTGACTGCCTCGAGGAACTCTCCTCTTGTCTCATATTCCCTGTCATCTCTCTTCATGTACTCATCTATGTGGTCTGAGAAATAATGCTCCAGTTCCTCCTGTGTGTAACCGAAGGCTGCGGCATAATTCTTGTCGAAGGTAAGGTCTGTAAGATTGTTCATCTTCGAGAATATGGACATGTTCGAGAACTTCGTGATTCCCGTTATGAAGAAGAATCTGACCTTGTCGTCATTGTTCTTGATTACAGTGTAGAACGTACTGAGAGTGTCCCGGATCCTGTCGCACTTCTCCTTGTCCATGTATGAATCGATTATGGGAGAATCATATTCGTCGACGATGATGACGGCCTTTTTCTCTGTCTGATTCAGGAAGGAAGAGAGCATTGTCGAAGGACGGCTTTTCTTCACTTTGACTCCGTTCTTCCGCGCCTCTTCCGTCAGGGCAATCTGGAAATCATCCAGAAATGCTTCATAGTTCTCGGTACTGAAATTTGCAAAATTCAGGTGAAGCACAGGATATTTTTCGAATGAATAATCCGTATTGTCTATGTAGAGCCCTTTGAAAAGTTCCCTTTTTCCTTCAAAAAGGGCATGAAGAGTCGAACACATGAGGCTCTTGCCGTAGCGGCGCGGGCGGGAAATGAAGTAATAACGGTTTATCCTGTCGCTGACAAGTCTGTATACATACTCTGTCTTGTCGACATAAATGCAGTCGTCGTCTTGTCTCAGATTCTCAAATATCGGATTGCTGACAGGTATTATCTTCTTCATATCATGATATTACAGCATTATCCTTTTTTTCTCCACAGGATTATTGGAAGGAAATGAAGACTGAAAAGCTTACAGATAACAGTACAGACCTCTCTTTGACGACTGCCGGAAACAGGATTACATCTTGCCGGAATTCCGGATGTACAACTTCTGTTCTGTCGTCCAGTGTCAGAAACGGACGCATCATACGGCAGTACCTCCAATCTGCCTGCCTCGGTTCTGCCCGGCTGATTCCGGGACAGTACAGTCCGGGGGGAATTTTGTTGTCCCTGTTTCCCGTATTATATATAATTGCCATAATCATATTTTAAGAGGAATAAAAGTGAACAGAGACAACTTTAAAGATATACAGCCATATTTCGGTGCAGACTTCGATGCTGCCGTAGAGCGCCTTCTGGGGCACCGGGAGTACATCGGGGCTTTTGCATGCATGCTTGCAGGAAGCGACCTCAGCGCCATCGCCTCCGTCGTGAAGGACATCACGGACCGCCTGGGGGATGTGCACTCATATGACGAATTCCAGCGGGAAATAACGGCGGGCTACTTCATCCCGACAGTCATCAGAAACACGATGACGTCGTTCACTGTGACGGGCGGCGAGAATCTTGATCCGGAGAAGGGCTACCTCTTCATATCGAATCACAGGGACATAATCCTCGACTGCATGCTGCTCGACTATGCCCTTCTGAGAAGAGGAAAGCCGATGTGCGAGATGGCAGTCGGTGACAACCTCATGGTCAACCAGTTCGTCGAGGACCTCTTCCGTGTAAACGGCGGAATCATCGTAAAGCGCAGTCTGCCGATGAGGGAGAAGTTCCTTGCGTCCCTCAAGCTCTCGGAGTACTTCGTGGAGACGGTGACGGAGGAGCACAGGTCCATATGGGTTGCACAGAAGAGCGGAAGAAGCAAGGACGGTATAGACCAGACCCATCCATCCATAATCAAGATGCTCTATCTTTCGAAGAGGGACAGCGGGGTAAGCTTTGCCGAGCTCATAAAGGAGTGCAACATCGTTCCCGTCGCCATCAGCTATCAGTTCGATCCCAACGACATCAACAAGGGCAGAGAGGAAATCCAGAAGGGGATGAACGACGGAAAGTACGAGAAGAAGAAGTACGAGGATCTCATCAGCATGGTCAAGGGCCTGAGGTGTGCAAAGGGCGATGTCCATATAGCATTAGGGGAGCCTATAACGAAGGAGTGCTCCACACCCGAGGAGGTCGCCCGCGAGATCGACAGGCAGATCCACCTTTCGTACAGACTCTACGATACGAACTACATGGCCTACGACTATCTTGAAGACAGCGTCAGATTCGCTTCCGAGTACACGCCTCTGAAGAGGGATGCCTTTCTCGGCAGATTCAACCATCTCTCACCCGACCTCAGAAGCTATGTCCTCAACACCTATGCAAATCCCGTGAGGATGATGCTCAAGGAAAGGGAAAGTGAAGAAAAGTAGTATCCTGCTCATCATTCTTCTGTCCGTTATTCTCTTCTCCTGTACGAAGGAGAGCTTCTCGCTCTCGTCCTCCATTCTCTACCGTAATATTATGGTGACTGACGAGATGAAAGAGGAGGAGGCCGTTCTGAGGCTCTCGCTTTCGTCAGAGAAGGATGACGAGAGTTACACATTCCTCCTCGTCTCGCCTTCGGGAGAGCTCAGATGGGAGGGTAAACTCGTGAAAAGAGACGGACGGTACTATTCGCCCGCTCTCGGCATAACAAAGGGGGCGCGCTTTGAAGAGGGTGACTACTCCCTCTACATCTACTCCGCATCCGGTACGACGCTCTCCGTCACCGTTCCTCTCCAGAAGGAGGAGGGTGACTACACGCTTTCAAATGCCATGAGAAAGAACGACGCTTCTGTCGTCTATTACGACCGCGAAGGCTTTGTCGTCGGTGAGGACGAGGAGAGTGATTTTGCAGTTGTGACCTACAGCGACAGATATTCAAACAGAATAACGCTGAGGGTGGAGTTCAACATCTAGACGGTGCGTCCCACCATCTTCATGAGGTTCTCTTTGGTAAGCCTTATGAGGAATGTGCGGCCGTGGGGGCAGCAGGGCTCGTCCATCTCGAATACCTTCTCGAGAATGCCGAGGGCCGTGTATCTGTCGACCTCGTCCCCCATCTTGACTGCGGCACGGCATGCCATAGTGGCGAAGAGCTCCTCTTCGAGTTCATGCTCGTCTGATTTCGCATTGGTGACAAAGTCGACGATTTTGTCCCCGATTCCCCGGCATACGGCGGGTACGGCCGTTATCTCCCACAATCCTTTCGATATGTGAGAAAGCATTATGCCGAGCTTCGTATAGATATGGCAGTGTCTGTCGAGATAGTCGTCTGTGATGTCGTCGACCTCGATTCTTATCGGGACGAGAAGGTTCTGAAGAGTCTTCTGCGAGATGATTTCATCGTAGAGAATCCTTTCGTGCGCCGCATGCTGGTCAACAAGGTAGAGAACTCCGTCCCTCTCACATATGAGAAAAAGTTTGAAGGCCTGGCCTATGTAGATTATCTCACTCTTCTTTTCCTCATCTGTGTCTTTCACGACGGGGGCGGAGGCGGACTCGCGGACCTTCTTGAGCTCCCTGGCCTTCTCGAGCCATGCCCTGTCGCGGGGCGTGTAGGGGGTTATCCTTTCTCCTAAGGGGGAAGGGGCGGGAGCTCTTTCAGATCTCTCTGTGTATTTCTCTTCAACACTTTTCTCATTTTCGACGGGAGAGGAGGCCGGACGGGAGCCGTGACTCTCCTTTTTCTCACCGTTCTCCCATCCCGCTCCATTATCGAAGAGATAGAACTGGTTTTCGCTCTTTATCTCGGGAATTCTTCTTTCTATCCCCTCTTTGAGAAGTGATGAGACTGTGTGGTGCACCTCCGGAAGGTTTCTCAGCTTCACCTCCTTCTTCGCGGGGTGTATGTTGAAGTCGACGAGCTCGGGTTTGTCGTCGATGAAGACAGCTGCGTAGGGATAGCTTCCTCCGGGGAGGAGCTCCCCGTAGCCGTAGATGACGGCCTGGACGAGCGAATACTCTTCGACGGGGCGTCCGTTGACGTAGATTCTGATCTCCTTTCTGTCGGAGCGCTTGAAGATGCTCGAGGCCGCGACTATCCTCACCCTGTATTCCTCTTCATCCCTCGAGAGGTAGTATACGTCGCCCTCTGTGATGGAATACTCCCTGTAGAGCATCATGACTCTCTCCTTGAGAGTCTGGCCCCCGGGCCACCTGAGCTTCAGAGCTCCGTCCATCGTGAGAGTGAATCCCGTCCGGGGGAAGGCAAGCGCCTTCGATATGAAGAGGGTGCGGCACATCGTGCCTTCGGTACTGCTGCGCTTTAAAAAGCTCCGGCGTGCGGGAATATCGTAGAAGAGGTTCTCGCTTGTGACCTCGGTACCCCTTCCGGGACCCGTGGAGGAGATTATTCCGCGCTCTCCGTTATCTATCGTGATTGTGGATTTAACGCCGCTTCTGCTGTCGCATGTCGCTATTGTGAGGGTGGCGACGGCTCCGATGGAGTAGAGCGCCTCTCCTCTGAAACCGAGGGTCTGTATCCTGTAGAGGTCGTCCTCGGTCTTTATCTTGCTCGTTGCATGAGGCGACGCAATGACGGCCATATCCTCACGCTCTATACCCGTCCCGTTGTCCTTCACCTTTATCCTGTCGATTCCGCCGCCGTCTATGGTGACAGCTATCTCGTCACCGTGTGCGTCGACGGCATTGTCGAGGAGTTCTCTCAGTACCGCCTGCGGCCGGTCGATGACCTCACCTGCGGCTATACGCGAAGCGAGGCGTGGAGGGAGGAGGGTGACAGCACTCATCAGGATCCGCTCTCGTCCTCGATGTCGACGAGTATCTGTGTAACCCTGATTGCCGGCGCCGGAGCCTTTACCTCTGCGCCTTCATCGGTAAGTGTTCTCTCCTTTACCGACACCGCCGGTTCCTGCGGTGTGGTGAGTGTTCTCTCGTTCTCCGTGATTACCGGTTCGTCGGGAGTCGTCAGTGCGCTTTCGACTGAAGCGAATACGGGAGGTGCAGGAACGCGCGGGATTGATTCGACTGCCGGTGAGGGCTCTACGGTCTTTATCTCACTGCCGGTGATGACACTCTCCTCAGCATCCTTCTTATCTTTTTCAGAGACGCTCTTGTTCGTCATGAAGTCGAGGCCCTTTCCGCTTTCGATCGTCGTATATGTTCCTCTGATCGCGTCGTAGGTTCTGACGGATGAGGAAGTGTAGTTGAAGATGTATTCATCCTCGTCACCGCTGAAGACGTAGAGGCTTCCCTCCGCCTCCATCTCGGTGAGTGTCGTCGGAGTGTAGATTCTGACGCTCCTTGCCGATGTCGTCACAACGGCGCCTTCGCCTCTGACTACGTAGAGTGTGAAAACCGAACCGTCGTCCATGAGGGAAGCAATCGTACCCTTTCCGATAAGAACCTTTATTCCGTCGCCATCCGCCGTGACCTTCTCGTCTTCGGCGAGGACCATGATGCCCTTTCCGTCTACCGTGACATCAGTCTTTCTGATGGTTCTTCCGTTTCCCCCGACAAGGGTGCTCTTCCCCGAGAAGGAGAGTGAGGTCGAAGCATAGGTGATGGAAACGACAAGTAAAAGCAGTGTAAGTAAGGCTGTAATCTTCTTCATAAAAATACCTTTATGCCGATATTACCACAGTCGTCCCTTTTTCTCTACAATTCACTCTCCTTTCAGAGAGGAAAAATCATGTGCGTTGTAGATATGCTCCCTTGTGAGCCTGTCTATGTGGCAGAGGGAGGATACTATGGGTTTGAGACGGGCCCTGACGTTTGTCTGGTCGTAGGGGCAGACGGGTTTGATCACCGGAATATCGTACAGGGAGGCAATTCTCTTCATCACGTTCTCCTTCGTTTCGATGAGGGGCCTTATGATCTCGATCTTTCCGTCGAAGAAGTCCATCTTCGGCTTCATAGTCGAGAAGGATGCACGGAAGCAGAGGTTCATGAGCGTCGTCTCCACAAGGTCGTCGAGGTGATGGCCGAGCGCAATGCGCCTTATGCCGTGCTCTCCGGCCCATGAAAAGAGGATGCGTCGTCTGTTGCGGGCACAGAGGTAGCAGTTGAAGTCGTCCTTGAATGAGGAAGGAAACTGCGTCTCGTCGAGAATGACGAGAGGAATTCCGAGATCGTCGAAGTAGCACTTTATTCTTTCCCGGAAGACGGGGTCTATGGGGTGTTCGATCCAGTCAATCATGACCGCGGAGAGGGAGTAGGGGGACTTCGTCCACTTTTTTCTGAGTGCAAGTGCGAGTGCAAGGGAGAGGGAGTCCTTTCCTCCCGATGCTCCGATCAGGATCTCCTCGCCTTCGTCTATCATCGAGTAGGTGTTAACTGTCTTTCCCACACCCTTTATGAATCTCATGATCCAGGGCGGGATGTCTCCCTCGAGAAGCGCGCGGTAACTTATCTTTTCTTCACTCATAGCGTTTCCAGTGTCATGGCTGCTGCCGCATCCCTTGTCTCGACATACTGGGGAAGATAGAGGGCGACCCTCCGCAGCGCCTTCTGGAAGAGGTTGGACACCTCTCCCGTGAATACCATGTCTGTGTCCTCTATGTCCCTCACGTCGCCGTTTTCGGAAAGAAGTGCGATGTGGCTTTCGAAGCTGATGGGCTCGGGGATGTCGATTATGACCTCCCATTCCTCCAGGGAGGGATAGTTTTCCTTCAGTCTCCTGTATATGGACGTCTCCAGCTCCTCCTTCTTCTCGAGCACGGCCGCCGCCGTCTCTATCTTTCCGCCCTTCGTGTACTCCTTCTCCGCCTTCCTCTCCAGAAGGTCGTTGTGTTCGACCCTGTCGACGAGGACGAGGGACGGGGTTTCATCGATGTGTGAGAGACAGAGTGTGTTGAACTCGTTGTCGTCGAGGTAGTAGAGGTCGTCGTATTTGATCGAACCCTCGAGGAGCGCCTTTGTCAGCGCCTTCTTGATCATGCATGTCGCGGCCCTCACACCCTTATGCCAGTAGAGGGAGCGGTACATCATGTACTTGGAAAAGAGTATCTGCTCGACACTCGAGACTGCGGCCCTCTCGAGGCAGAGCCGCCCCGAGGAGAGTGAGAGGGAGGAGATGATGAAATCCGTATCCTGCTTTCCGTACGGCAGTCCGCTGAAGTAGCCGTCGCGTGAGAGGTAGTCGAGCTTGTCGGGATCGAGCGTTCCCGAGAGTATGTTGCGGTAGAGCAGAGTCTCCTCGTCCCCCGTGAGCTGGTCCTTGTCGATGATCGCCGCAGTCATTGCCGGGTCGGCCCCTGCCGCCCTTACGGCCTCGTTGAGCTGGGGGCGGTTCATGATCATGTCGGCCGCTATCTCCTCGTGCTCCCGTATTGCAAGCTCCTTGAGCGAGTGTGCGTACGGGAAGTGTCCGATGTCGTGGAGTAGGCACGCCGTGAGGAAGCTCATTATTCCCTTTTCGGTGAAGGGGAGGGTGTCGGCCTTCCTTGTAAGGGAGAGCATGATCTGACGCGAGAGATGATATACTCCTATCGAATGATCGAGGCGTGTGTGGACCGCCCCGGGATATATATGGTAGCTGGGGCCGTTCTGCTTTATTCTCGCAAGCTTCTGTACGTCCCTCACCTCCGTCAGCGCCTTGAGCTCCTTCGTCATCGGGATGCTCTGCCAGAGGGGGTCCTTGACGTAGTGCGTAAAGCCCCTGTTCAGGATATCTTGTGCTTCGTTTCTGTTCATCGGAGATTTATTATATCATTGAAGCGGGTTTTTCATATATACTGCAGTCATGAAAAGAGTACTCGTTTTTGCACTTCTCGCTCTTATGTGCTCCGTCCTGTCTGCCGCAGTCGCACCCGTATCGTCGACAATCGGGAAGGTCTCCCTCTCGCCGGAGAGGGGGAGTGCGGAGTATCTTGTATGGTCTGCCGTGAGAAGGGAGTACAGCGACGACTGGCTTGAAAGATATACATCATCCCCGGTTCCCTTCGCCCTTGCATATTCCTCCGCTCTTTCGCCTCTTCTTCCCCTCGACAACTATCTCGTCTCCGAGGAGGATGAAGGTGAAGTCAGGGTTCTCGACATGGAGAGCGGGAGCGTGATTACATTCATAATAAAAGAGGGCAGTATAACCGCCCTCCGCATTGAGGATTGAATCCTCTTATTTCGTCAGCTCTTCGAGTCTGTCGAGAAGCGAGTTGAAATACTCCGCAGTCTCCTTCACGGCCGCCGGATCCGCCATGTCGACGCCGGCAACTCTGAGTGATTCGATGGGGTAGCGCGAGCCGCCGCTTCTGAGGAACGTCAGATAGTCGTTCTTCTCCTTCTCTCCTCCTTCGAGAACCCTCTTCGAGAGCGCAATCGATGCCGCGATTCCCGTTGCGTATTTATATACGTAGAATGCATTGTAGAAGTGGGGAATTCTGAGTCCTTCCATGTCGGAGTATGACTCGAACTCGAGTCCGGGACCGAAGTATGCCTCCAGGAGGCCCCTGTACGTCTTTCTCATGAAGTCGATGGTGAGGGGCGTTCCGTTTTCTGCAGCCTCGTGCAGGAGAAGTTCGTATTCTGCGAACATTGTCTGGCGGAAGAATGTCGCGACGATGTCCTCGAGCTTTTTCGATACAAGGTATGCCTCCTCCTCACGGCTTCCGGCATTCTTCATGAGGTATGCCGAGAGAAGATTCTCGTTGAATGTCGACGCAACCTCCGCCTCGAAGATGGTGTAGTCGTAAGAGGGGAAGGGGTTGCTTCGTGACGAGAAGTAGGAGTGCATGGAGTGTCCGCCCTCGTGGATCAGCGTGAATACGCTGTCGAGAACCTCTTCCTCGTAGTTCGTGAGGATGTAGGGATTGCCGACGTATCCGCCGGAGGAGAATGCTCCGCTTCTCTTTCCCCTGTTCTCGTAGCGGTCGACCCACCTTCCATCCGTAAGGCCCTTCACGAGTGTTTCCGCATAGTCCCCGCCGAGGGGCTTCACTGCCTCCTTGATGACGGCGACAGCTTCATCATATGTGTGTCTGCTGTTCACTTCCGGTACCATGGCGACGTAGACGTCGTAGTGCCTGAGCTTCTCCTTTCCGAGCATCTTCGCCCTGAGGGCGTAGTATCTGTGGAGATATGGAAATGCCTTGTGGACGTTCTCTATAAGACCCGTGTAGACGCTCTTCTCGACGTTGTCGGGAAAGAGTGCACACTCGAGAGAGCTATTGTACCCCCTTGCACGCGAGACGAAGATGTCATTCTTTATCGAGCCCTCGAATATGCGTGCCAGGACGTGCTGGTTCTTCTCGTAGACGGAGTAGAGCTTCTCGTAGGATTCCTTTCTGACGCTCTCGTCGCTGCTTCTGATGAACTTTGCGAATGTGGAGTGGGTGAGCTTCTCTCCCCTGACCTCGCCGAAGTCGAAGTCGATGTTGTTCGCGTCCCCGAACGCCTGCTGGTAGCCGCTCCTGTTTGCAGAAAAGAGGCTCATGATCCTCTCTTCCTTTTCCGAGAGTACATGCTCCTTCATCCTTCTTGCCTTTGTGATGTAGATCCTGTAGTCCCTGTTTCTCTCCTCTTCGAGGTACTCCTTCACCTTTTCATCGGAGAGTGCCATGAGCTCGGGGTCCATCCAGCTTGTCTTCTCGCTGATTTTAGCCCACATCATGTCGGCCTTTCCCGCGTCCTCCATGACAGCCGGATTCGTCGAATCTGCGGAGTAGTTGAGGTAAGCCCAGTGCAGTGTCGTCTCGGCATCCTTCATGAAGGAGAAGAAAGTGACGAGTGCACTGTGAAAGTCGTCGGGCGAGGACGAAAGCTTCCCCCTGTACTCCTCGAGAGAGGGAAGCCTCTTCTCGAGAGAAGCGAGCTTTTCGTTGTAATCGGTCCTGTCACGGCAGAGTGCCGAGAGGTCCCATGTGTCGGCTGTTTTCTGGTCTTTACGTTCTATCATTTATTTAATTCCTTTTCGAGTAATGTTCTTATTACTGCAGCAGCTTTGCCGCGGTGTGAGTATCTGTCCTTCTCTCCTTCCCCGAGATCTGCAACTATGCATCCCGCTTCGTCGTTGTAGAATACGGGGTCGTAGCCGAAGCCTCCGCTTCCTCCCGAGGGGGTGAGGGCTATCCTGCCGCGGCTCTCCTCCTGTATGACATAGATGCGGGTGGGCGAGAGATAGAGACATATGGTGCATACGAAGACAGCCTCCCTGTCCTCCACGCCTTCCATGTTCTTCAGGAGGAACATGTACTTCTCCCTGTCGGAGAGCTTCTGTCCCGTCTCCTCTTCGCCGTAGCGTGCCGTATGTATCCCGGGGCTGCCGCCGAGGGCCTTGACGCAGAGTCCCGAGTCGTCTGCGAGGACAGGCTCGTGAACGGCATCGTAGAGTGCCTTTGCCTTGATCACCGCATTGTCGATGAACGTGTCTCCGTTCTCGTCGGGGTCGAATGCGATGCCCTCCTCCTTCGGGAGTGTCAGCGTCCAGCCTCCGAGAAGTCTCGACATCTCCTTCTTCTTGTGTTCGTTGCCAGATGCAAAATAAAGCTTCATGACCCGATGATAGGACAAATCATCCGAAAGATAAATGACTTATGCGCTCGAGTTCTCGCCTGATGAGAGATATTCCCATCGAGACCGTGCTTCTCGAGAGTCCGAGTGCCGTTGCTATATCCTCATGTATTATGCCCTTCACGGAGCGGCGTGCATCTTCAATCCTGTTGCGGTGGCATCTAACCTGTGACATGTAGTTCTCCTTGAGGACAGAGTACTCCTCCCGGCTCGTTGCCCTGTACATGCTGTTCTTGATCCGTGCCATCAGACACCAGTGCATTGCAGCCTTCTCGAGGTTCTTCTCTCTGTCTGGAGTGCTTCTTCTGACCACTTCGCTCTTGAGGTACAGCAGCCGGGCGAATGCAGCTTCGTCGCTCTGGAAGACGCGTGCGTAGTTCTTCGCGTCTGTGATGTCGTCGCCGCCCGGGGGGATTGAGAGGATGAAGAGCAGAAAGTTGCGCCGGAAAGGTTTTCTCATGAGCTTGTTTCTGAGTATCTTCTCCTTTCTCGAGCGGGGAGGGACTCCTATGAGGTTCCTCTCCGAGATGATGAAGTCTGCGATGTCCTTCATGTTCATCGATGCGTATCTCTCCGGGGTGGGGATGATGAGGGAGTGAAAGAGCTCTTCCTTCTCCGTCTCCACCGGCAGGGGATGGTCGTCTGTCGTATAAAGGACGGCATCCTCGTGCATGTACTCGCTCTCTAAACAGCTGCGCCCTCCCTGATGGTGCCTGACACGCCTTATGCGGTAGATGCATACCTGCTTCAGGTAATGGTTGAAGCTGTGGCTTGCGATACGGTATGACTTGATGACCTTGTCGAGGTCTTCGTAGACGTTGAGGAATACGGAGGAGATGAGATCGTCGCTCATCAGAAGCTGCTCCTTGCATATGAGATAGATGAGGTTCTTCGTGCGCTCCCTTATGTATCTTCCCTCCTCGGTATCGAGTCCGTTCCACTCTTTTTTGTTGTAGCGTATGACAGCTTCCGAAAACGCCCTGTCTTCGGCTGTTGACAGCAGATCCTTTTTCATAAATTCCCTCTCCAATCCCGTTTTTACGGGTAAGTACTCAAATAATAAAAGCGTGCCATACGGATTTTTGTTCGCTTTATTCATAAATAGAGACGTTAAAGTACAAAAGAGCCGGACTTGAAGGTCCTGCGGGAAGGAATTACCATCGTCATCATGACTCAAAGAAACAGGAATAATACGGCTTTTGTTCTCAACTGCCTTATCGCAGTATGCGAAATCTATGCACTCGGGTATACATTCTTCAGAAACGGTTCGTTCGATTATACTGCACTCCAGTTCTATACGAATGACAGCAATATCCTCGCTCTTGTTTCGTCTCTTATCTATCTTCAGCAGTCCGGGAGGAGGGGGAAGACGGCACAGAGAATGAGGTACGCTTCATCATCGTGCCTCTCCCTGACGTTCATCGTCGTGCTTCTTGTCCTCATTCCTTCCGATCCGGAGAGTGCCGGGTATCTTCTTCTCGACAGGGCATGCTTCTTCGAGCATCTCGTCGTTCCCGTGCTCTCATTCGTCTCATTCGTCTTCTTCGAGAAGAACTCTCTTATGAAGAGGGACGCCGCAGGGGCTCTCGTCCCGACGCTTTCCTACGCCCTGGCGGCAGTCATCCTGAACGCCGTACGCATCATCGATGGGCCGTATCCGTTCCTCAGAATCCATGACCAGAGCTCTGTCGTGTCGGTTCTCTGGTTTGTGGTGATTGCGGGAGGAGCATACCTCATCTCCCTGGGACTCCTCGTTCTGTCGGGAAAAGTGGAAAAGTGAAGCTCCGGTTCCCCGGAGCTCCGTGTCATTTCATTTCAAGAAGGGCGTTCCCGCTGCCGATGACCTTCGGCTGTTCCCCCTGAGTTACGCATTCTTCGTCGACGACGACCTCCTTCACGCCCGGAACCGACGGAATGGAGTATGAGATATCCATCATGAGGTTCTCGACTATGCTTCTGAGGCCCCTCGCGCCCGTCTTCTGTTCGAATGACTTCGCGGCAACCGCCCTGACGGCCCCGGGTGTGAATGTGAGCTTTATGCCGTCGAGTGCGAACGATGTCGTGTACTGGCGGATTATGGAGTTCTTCGGCTCCGTAAGTATTCTCTCGAGGTCTTCCTTCTTCAGGTTCTCGAGGCTTACGTGGATGGGAAGTCTTCCTATGAATTCGGGGATGAGGCCGAATTTCACGAGGTCGTCCGGATGGAGGAGCTTGAAGAGCTCTCCGAGGTCCTTCTCCTCGTTCTCCTCGACCTTCGCGCCGAATCCCATCGACGACACGGAGGTTCTCTTCTCGATGACCTTGTCCAGTCCGACGAATGCACCGCCGCATATGAAGAGGATGTTGGATGTATCGATCTTGAGCATCTCCTGGTTCGGGTGCTTCCTTCCGCCCTGCGGAGGAACGGAGGCAGTCGTACCTTCGATGATCTTCAACAGGGCCTGCTGGACGCCTTCACCCGAGACGTCACGTGTGATCGAGACGTTCTCTCCCTTCTTTGCAATCTTGTCGATTTCGTCTATGAAGATGATTCCCTTCTCGGCTCTGCCGATATCGTAGTCTGCAGCCTCGATGAGCTTGAGGAGGATGTTCTCGACATCCTCTCCGACGTAGCCCGCCTCTGTGAGCGTAGTGGCGTCGGCTATTGCAAACGGTACGTTCAGCTTCTTTGCAAGGGTTCTGGCGAGCAGGGTCTTTCCCGTTCCCGTCGGTCCGATGAGGAGGATGTTGGACTTGTCGATCTCGACACCGCTTTCCTTGATCTTTCCGGCGTACTTGATTCTCTTGTAGTGGTTGTAGACTGCAACGGAGAGCACCTTCTTGGCGTCGTCCTGACCGATGACATATTCGTCGAGGTATTTCTTTATCTCCTCGGGAGTGGGGATCTCGAGATTCTCGAAATCGTTCTCGTCATCATCCGTCTTCTGCTTGCGTATGATCTCGTTGCATGTTTCGATGCAGTTCTCGCAGATGGCGATTCCCGGCCCGGTCACAGCACGGACATGTCCGTCGAGGGGCTGTCCGCAAAATGAACAATACTTAACGTTTCTAGCCATTCTTCCTCATCACCTTGTCGACTATTCCGTATGATACGGCCTCATCGGCATTCATGTAGTAGTCGCGCCCGATATCCTTCGTGACTGTCTCCACGCTCTTTCCCGTATGAAGGGCGAGGATATCGACGGTGAGGGCCTTTATCCTCTGCATCTCCCTGTTCGTCACGATGATGTCGCTCGCCTGTCCTCCGGCTCCGCCCGAGGGCTGGTGGATCATGACACGCGCCGAGGGGAGGATGAAGCGGTTGTTCTTCTCTCCTCCCGCAAGGATGAGGGCCGCCATGGAGCATGCCTGCCCGATGCATATCGTCCTCACGGGGCATGCGATGTACTGCATGGTGTCGTAGATGGCAAGCCCTGCCGTGACGCTTCCTCCGGGGGAATTGATGTAGAGGTTGATGTCCTTCTTCGGATTCTCGCTCTCGAGGAAGAGAAGCTGGGCAACGACGAGATCCGCCGTCGCATCGTTTATCTCGCCGTCGACGAAGATGATCCTGTCCTTGAGAAGTCTCGAGAAGATGTCGTAGGTACGTTCCCCTGTACCTGTCTGTTCAAGTACATAGGGAACATATGTATTGTTTCTGGGTCTGGCCAAGTCTTACTCCTTGTCTTTCTCTGCCGGTACTGCCTTGAAGTTGTTGTTCTCGATGAGGAACGGAATGACCTTTCCGAGCTTGAGGTTCTCTCTTATGTAATCCATGTAGCCGGTCTTCTGCTCTTCGCTGAGATTAGCGAGCTTATCCTCGCCTCCGAGTTCTTCGTAGATCTCCTCATCGGTTACGGGGAAGTCCTCCTTCTCGGAAATTGCAGAGAGAACGACTTCTCTTCTGGCCTCATCTGCGGCATCATCCTTCATCTCTGCGAGGAAGCTTTCCTTGCTGTCGCCTCTCTGCTTCATGAATGATTCAAGAGTCTTCTCGCCGCCGAATGAACGTGCGAGGTTATCCCATCTTGCTTCGAGGACGCTGTTAACCATTGTCTCGGGAACCGTGAATGTCACATTCTCCATGATTGCTTCGATCACAGCCGCACCCTTTGCGTTGTTCCTTGCCTCCTCGGCCTTTTCGTCGAGATCCTTTCTGACGCCGTCCCTGAGATCCTGGACAGTCTTGTACTCCGTCTTCACGTCCATTGCGAAGTCGTCGTCGACCTCGGGAAGCTCTCTCTTCTTGAGCTTCGTAAGGGTGATGGAGAAGGAGATGGTCTTGTTTTTGTATTCATCAAGCGGAGCATCCTCTTCGCCGTATGTCTTCTCCACTTCCTTCGTCTCTCCCGTCTTCATGCCGGTTATGTCGTCATCGAGCTTGAAGAGGTTGTATGTCTTACCGAGAGTGAGGGAGAAATCCTTTCTGGAATAGTCCATGTCCTCACAGCCGTCTTCAAAGACCTTGTAGTCGACTGTCGCGATATCGCCCGTCTCTGCCGGCGTCGTCTTGTTGACGACGATTGCATTCTGCTCTCTGAGCTTCTCGATCTCCCTGTCGACGTCCTCGTCGGTGACCGGCTTATCTTCGTACTCGACCTCGAGACCCTTGTACTGCGGCAGTTCGAATGTCGGCATGATGTCGTACCTGACTGTGAATGTCACGTCGCTGTCCTTCTTGAACGGAAGGAGTGTCTCCTCGTCCTGGAGTTCGGGTGTGGAGTAGGTGAGGGGCTTCTCCTTTGCATCGAGTGTCTGGATTGTCTCCTTGAGGCTCTCCTCCATGAGGTTGAATGTAACTTCCTCCCTGACCTCTTTTCCGATCTTTCTCTCGACTACCGACAGAGGTGTGTGACCCTTTCTGAAGCCGGGGATTTCGACTTTCTTCGCATACTCGTTGAGTTTCTCCGTGTATGACTTTTCGATGGATGCTGCATCGATTGTGAGTGTCAACGATGCCTGACTGTTCCCTAAATCTGTAAATTTCTTCTCAGTTACCATATATCTGGAACTCCCTTGCAAATATGTTGTTACGTGATAGTAGCCGAATCAATATATACTTTTTCAATTCGTTTGTACATAAGTCATGATTTGAACATAAGCAATCCGGAGGCCGTCGGAAAGTCCGCCGGAGCGGAAAACCGGAAAAAAGTAAGAAAAAAGGTCACTAGGACACAAACTGTCCTACCTGTAGTGTCATACTTTTCTCCGGAGGCAGAATATGACGAATACGGAAATACTGAAAAAAGCAGAGGAATGCAGATACTCGCGCCCGGCGGCGTCGCGCTTCATCCGCGATATGGAGCCGTTCATCCGCTCTGTCAGTGCACGCTTTGCTTCGACGGCGAAGGGGAGTCTCTTCTCTGACGACATCTTCGTCTCGGCGGAGACGGGGATGTACAAGGCGCTGATGAACTTCGACTTCTCGAAAAGAGGCTTCATAAGCTATGCGAGAAAGTCCATAGAGATGGAGGTGAGGCTCTTTCTGAGCAACGAGACGAGGACGGTGCGTCTTCCCCGTTATGTTACGGCGGCGGCAAGAAGAATCGACGAATACAGGAGAAGAAACGGAGAGGGTGACGTAAGGGGGGAGATGAAGGCCGCGGGGATAACCTCCCGGAAGACTTACAGACTCATCGAGAGTGCACGGGTCCATGACTGCGCCGCCTCTCTTGATGCACCTCTGGGTGATAAGGGGACGGGGCTTGTGTCCCTCATTCCCGGAGGAGAGTCTCCCGAGGAGGTGCTTCTCGAAAGCGAGCTCAAGAGGGAACTGTGTCTCTCTCTCGGGGCGCTCTCTCCCTCCGAGAGATACATCATAATCCACTCCTACGGACTCGGCGGCGCGGAGAAGAAGAAAAACAGCGTCATGGCCGGAGATCTCGGCATCTCCCCGGCGACTGTGAGAGCCCGGAGGAAAAGGGCACTTGCCCTGATGAGGGAGCGTCTTCTTCCTCTCGTGACATAGCGTCTCTTTCGGGTTATCATGGAGGCGTGAAAAAATGTATTCTCCCCCTCGTGATGATCCTTCTCATCCTCGCTTCGTGTGCAACCGCTTCAGATGCGGCGGAGTCCGGCACGGATGACGGCGCTGTCGTCACGACGCTCATCAGGGACATGGTCTCGGCAGTGGAGGACAGGCCGCTTTCTTCTTCCGATATTGAGGAGGCCCTCGACTCATCGTATCTTTCGTATTCGGGGTACATACCATCCTACGTGGAGATAAGGAACCGCTATCTGTCGTCCCTTCTCGCCGTCGTGGAGGAAGGAAGGGCGGAACTTTTCTCCTCAACCGTACTCGGTGCCGGGGAGGAGATCGGGAACAACCCGTCCCCGTATCTTTCGGGCGAGCTCGTCACACCTTCGCTGAGGGCCGCGACGGCGGAAATCCTCACGGAGAACCTGACGGAATATCTTCTCGGAAGAAGCGGAGAGCTCGATTCTGCATTCAGCGAGAGTGAGGATACGTTCGGCAGGGTGAGAAAGGCATATGCGGCTCTTTCGGCTGTGTCGAAGGGCGTGCTGCTCCCGGCTGCAGGGAAGGCGGCTCCGGCGCGTCTTGCCGCGGCTGCCGTCGAGAGTTATTTCTCCCTCCTCGGGGAAGAGGAGAGGAAAATCAGGAGCAACCCCCTTTACGGAGGGAGGAGCCTCTTTCTGGAGAATCAGATATGAGTGACCTTTTTTCATCCTCCCCCGTCACTTCAGAGCCTCTTGCCTCCCGCATGAGGCCGCGGACCCTCTCCGAGTACGTCGGACAGGATCATATACTGGGACCGGGAAGACTTCTCAGGCGTGCAATCCAGATGGACCAGCTCTCCTCCATCATATTCTACGGTCCCCCCGGAGTGGGAAAGACGACGCTTGCGCGCGTCATTGCCAATACTACAAAGAGTCATTTCTCCACGCTCAACGCCGTTCTCAGCGGAGTGGCCGACCTCAGACGCGAAATAACAGAGGCGAAGGAGCGCAGGGACTGCTATGCCATGAGGACGATTCTCTTCATCGACGAAGTCCACAGATGGAACAAGAGCCAGCAGGATGCACTGCTGCCGTGGGTCGAGAACGGAACGTTCATTCTCATAGGTGCCACGACGGAAAACCCCTTCTTCGAGGTCAACAGGGCTCTCGTTTCTCGCTCGCGGGTCTTCCAGCTGAAGAGCCTCGACGAGGAAGATCTTCTGAAGATCGCCCGTCAGGCCCTTTCCGACCCGGAGAGAGGCTACGGAAAATACAGCGTCACATTCGAGCCGGGAGCCCTCGAGCACCTCGTCTCCGTCGCCTCCGGGGATGCAAGGAGTCTTCTCAACGCCCTCGAGCTTGCTGTCGAGACGACACCTGAGCACTTTCCTCCGGAGGAGGGCAGTGAGATATATATATCGAAGGAGTGCGCCGAGGAGTCCATACAGAGGAAGGTCGTACTTTACGACAAGGAGGGTGACTATCACTTCGATGTGATCTCCGCATTCATAAAGTCACTCAGGGGCTCCGATCCCGATGCCTCCCTCTACTGGCTTGGACGCATGGTCAGCGCAGGTGAGGACCCCCGCTTCATATTCCGCCGTATGCTGATATCGGCAGCGGAGGACGTTTCCCTTGCCGACCCGGATGCAGTCTCCGTCGTCGAAGCCGACGCCGCTGCATTCGACCGCATAGGGCTTCCCGAGGGACGCTTCCATCTTGCACACGCCGCACTCTATCTTGCAACGTGCCCGAAGAGCAATTCGACGCTGGGCTTCTTCGATGCCCTGAGAGAGGTCGAAGAGGAGAAGAGCAGGGAGGTTCCGAACCATCTGAGGGATGACTCGAGGGACGCTGTGGCGTTCGGCCACGGGGAGAGCTATCTCTATCCCCATTCATATACCGATCACTGGGTTGCACAGCAGTACCTCCCGTCGGGGCTCCAGGGCCGTATCTACTACAAACCGGGGAAGCTCGGGTACGAGGGCAGGATAAGAGACGCGGTATTGAGAAGAAGGGAGGCACAGCTTGAGGCATCCTCGGATGACTTCTTCCTTGAGAACTACACATATTCCCCGGGCGGCACGAAGCGCGACAAGTGGATAAAGCGATCCCTCTCGGGGCGTCCCGAAGTCCTGCTGAAGCTTACGGAGAGGCTCTACGACGGCCTTGATCTCAGACGCTACGAGAACGTGCTTGTCCTCAACGCCTCGAACGGCCTTCTTCTCTATCCTCTCATGAGAAAGAACCCCGAGGGACTCTCCGTCGCGGCAGTGGAAAGGGAGAGGGAGAAGGAGGTCATAGAACACTTCTCGAAGGAGATGGAGGAGCTTGCGAGACCTCTTGTTATGGTGTCTTCACCGGCAGAAGCCTTTGCACACCTCGAGGAAGGCATGCTCTTCGGCGTCGTCAGCGGCCGCAACGTGCTCTCACGCCTCGATATTGACAGGGCTGTCCTCCCCCTCATCAGAACGCGCCTCGAGAAGGACGGGGAGTGCGCACTGCTTGAAACGATTCCCTCGTTCTCCTCACGCCTTTCCGATTTTGCAGAAGGTGCTCTCAAAGAGAGCCTGGTATCTGCAGAGACGGAGATCTATTCGAAGGACAACCCTCTCTTCTCGTGGGGGCCGGAAGACCTCGAAGAGGCAGTGAAGGAGGTGTTCCCGGATGCAGCGGTGGTCACTGAGGATATAGAGGAGGAGAGACATATATCTAAGGAGAATGCCGAAGCCTGGTACGACGCCACATATTCGAAGAGGGGAGTTGAAAGAGAGAGCTTCCTCTCCGCCTTCAGCGGAAGGACGCTCACATGGCGGACGAAGGTAGCCCTCGTGAGGAGTAACAGGCGCGGAAAGGAGAAGGCGGGGGACGGAGAACACCGCAGGATAGAGGAGCTTACGGCCGTCTCCGGCGGAAAAGAAAAATAAAGATTTTTGAGTTACCTTGTTGACATAAAAATTGTCTTTCTTTATAGTCTCTTCTGTTGAAATTGCAATGGCGAACGCATTGCTGCCAAACATGGTGGAAGTAGTTCAGTGGTAGAGCGCCAGATTGTGGATCTGGTTGTCGAGGGTTCGAGCCCCTTCTTCCACCCTTTGCTTCCTTACATGGGAAGGGAGGGCGCTCTTAGCTCAAAGGATAGAGCGTCGGACTTCGAATCCGCAGGTTGCAGGTTCGAGTCCTGCAGGGCGCAATTTCAAAAATGGGCCGCTAGCTCAGCTGGTAGAGCAACAGACTCTTAATCTGTGGGTCAAAGGTTCGATCCCTTTGCGGCTCATATTTCAACACGCGAGCGTGGTGAAATTGGTATACACGCTAGACTTAGGATCTAGTACCTCGGTGTGAGGGTTCGAGTCCCTCCGCTCGCATGCCGAGATAAGAATATGCGGCGGTAGCGTAGTGGTTACGCACCACCTTGCCAAGGTGGGTCACGCGGGTCCGATTCCCGTCCGCCGCTCTGAGAGTCGACTTATGCCGGCTCTTTTTTTTTTCGCTCTTTTCCCGGTTATTTGAAAAATCGGATGCTCTTTCAGAATGGGTGTTGTCATTTATCCACAAACATGATAAGAACAGTTGCATCATAATAATCAAAAGGTGCTCCATGCAGGCTTTAAAGGAAAGAATTCAGAAAGAAGGGAAGATTCTTCCCGGCAATATCATCAAGGTGGACGGTTTTTTGAATCACAGGGTGGATACCGCTCTTCTGAGAGGTATCGCAGAGGAGTTCAGGAAGTTTTTCGATACCACGAAGATTACTGTGGTTTTGACCGCAGAGGCATCAGGCATCCCGCTGGCAACCATTTGTGCCGACGCTTACGGGGTGCCTCTTCTTTTTGCGAAGAAGGCGAAGAGCGACAATATCGAGAGCGGGCTCTTCAAGAGCGAGGTCTGGTCATACACGTACAAGAAGAAGTTCACGCTCATAGTCTCGAAGGAATGGCTGAAGAGCACCGACAGGGTCCTCATCATCGACGACTTCATGGCGAAGGGCAACGCCGTCCAGGGCCTCATCGACATCGTCAGAGAGGCGGGCTGCGCTCTTGAAGGTATCGGGATAGCGATAGAGAAGGGCTTCCAGGGAGGCGGAGACAAACTCCGTGATGAAGGCTGCAACTACAAGGCGCTTGCCGTCATCGACAGTATAGGGGAAGACGGTACTCTCACATTCAGGGAAGACTGACCAAACAATAAAAGGGATAAATCAGTGAAGAAGGTTCTCATACTCGATTTCGGAGGTCAGTACAACCTCCTCATCGCACGCCGTGTCAGACAGAGCGGCGTCTACTGTGAAATAAAGAGCTACAGGATGAAGATGGACGAGATCATCTCGTTCGCCCCCGACGCCGTAATCCTCACCGGAGGACCGGCCACGGTCTTCGAGGAGAATGCCCCTTCTCTTGATGAGAGGATATTCAATATGGGCGTCCCCGTTCTCGGAATATGCTACGGCATGCAGCTCATGGTATATGAAAACGGAGGTGAGTGCCGGAAGGCCGATAAGAGGGAGTACGGGAAGGTCATGCTCCATCATACGGACTCACTTCTTTTCAAGGATGTCCCCGCATCTTCGGTGTGCTGGATGAGTCACGGCGTCGAATGCGGAAAGCTCCCGGAGGGCTTTGTGCGTACAGCATTCTCCGATTCCTGCTCCTATGCCGCTGTCGAGAACAGGGAGCGTATGCTCTACGGCGTACAGTTCCATCCGGAAGTCGTACATACTGAGTACGGCACCAGGATACTGGAGAACTTCCTCTATGAGATATGCTCCTTCAAGCGTGAATGGACTATGAACAGCTATCTCGAGACAGCTGTTGCATCGATCAGGGAGAAGGTGGGGGACGGACGCGTTCTTCTTGCACTCTCGGGGGGAGTCGACAGCACGGTATGCGCCGCCCTCCTTTCGCGCGCCGTAGGACAGCGCCTCACATGCATATTCGTCGATCACGGACTCCTGAGGAAGAACGAGGGCGACGAAGTGGAATCCGTAATGACAAGGCTCTTCGATGCCGATATAAGGCGTATCGACGCAAAGGAGAGATTCCTTACACTCCTCAAGGGAGTGACGGAGCCCGAAAGGAAGAGAAAGATCATAGGCGAGACGTTCATCCGCGTCTTCGAGGAGGAGGCAAAGAGGATAGGGAAGGTGGAGTTTCTTGCACAGGGTACGATCTACCCCGACGTCGTCGAAAGCGGCCTCGGCGGAGAAAGCGCCGTCATAAAGAGCCACCACAACGTCGGAGGCCTGCCGTCGGTTGTTGCATTCAACGAAATCATCGAACCGTTGAGAATGCTCTTCAAAGATGAGGTAAGGGAGCTCGGACTCGAGCTGGGGCTTCCGGAAAGCATCGTTATGAGACAGCCGTTCCCCGGTCCCGGGCTTGCCATAAGAATCATCGGAGAAGTGACGGAGGAGAAACTCGATATATTGAGGGAGGCCGATGCAATCTTCAGGGAAGAGGCGATAAAGAACGGATACAGGAATGCTCCATCGCAGTACTTTGCAGCACTCACGAACATGCGCAGCGTCGGTGTCATGGGCGACGAGAGAAGCTACGACTACGCCGTAGCCCTCCGTGCCGTCAATACCTCCGACTTCATGACAGCTGCATGGTCCAGACTCGACTACGATCTTCTCGACAGAGTCTCCTCCCGCATCGTCGGCGAGGTGAAGCACGTCAACCGTGTACTCTACGACATAACGAGCAAGCCGCCTGCGACGATAGAACTGGAGTGAGTTTAATTTGCTTACTTTAACACTAATGTGGGGTTTGACAGCATTGTTCCTAACAATTGGCTAAGTGCTTTCTTGATTTGACTATCTTTGAATTCAATGATAGCTGTTGCTCTATATCCAGCATCCTTAGAAGAAGCTCCGCAATGAAAAGCTTTTTCATTTCTTGTTCCATAATCCAAGACTATAAACCTATCGTGAGCCATATTACTTGATTGAAGCAGTTTCAGTGGATTTTGAGGAAATTCATTTTGGAAGTCTTGCAGGTCACTTTCTCTTAGGTAATTTCCTTTATTATCGGATATTAGAGTAATTGCAACACCTGCTTTTGCACCCTGAAACAGATGAAGTGTTTTAGGATTGACATAGTCATCTACGATATGGATTGTCTTTTTTGCCATACCATATATAGATATGTAAGCATCAACCGCCTTCATTGGTTGACCATTAAGGAAAAGATATTCTCGTTTGTCTTCAGGTTTTCCCATTTCAAGCAGAATGGGAGAGATTTCTGACTTTAGAACCACATCACTGAGTTTATCTAAAACACCTTTCATGTCGTCTGTAAGGTCTTCCAAATCACGACGCATTTTGATGTTTTCCTTAATGCTATCTGTTACTTGCATAGAAAGCCTCAAATATTCTTGCTGTCCTACAAGTCCTTGGTTTTCTACTATGTAATCCT
>CAVDOI010000012.1:0-27869 GCA_963610485.1 Lachnospiraceae bacterium | reverse complement strand
TTCCAGAAGTGACTGAGGATTAAGCTCGGCGGTCCTGATGAGTGCTTCCTTGTCCGGGTCTCTCTGGAGACGGAGTGCACTTTTTGCCTTCTCTTCCGCAGTCGTCGTCTTCCCGCACCACTTCGGACCGACTATATCGACAGCACCAAAAGCCCGTAGTTTCAATTCTAGTTCTTTGTCAGCAACACGTTTCAGGTAGTTCTCCATCTCTTTTGACCTCTATCATTATCTTATTACAAGTCAATCATTAAGTCAAACTATTATGTGTTTTTGTGGCATTTCATTATGTGTTTTTGTGGCATTTCATTATGTGTTTTTGTGGCATTTTATTATGTGTTTTTGTGCTTATGTTTTTTATACCACTCTATATCTTGAACACCCAGTTGGGGAATATCTTCTGCATTTTCTCATCAGGATAATGTTCGTCGATGTAGCTCTCTACGGCACTGGAAGGAGCCTTACCCTCCGTCCTTGCCGTCCATCTGGCCATGATGAAGCCGGAGGCCGTCATGTCGAAGATGAAGAATACGAGAATAAGCCACGTCAGTATTTTTCCGATTCTGTCGGGGATGGCGAGGATGAGCTTCGAGAGCAGCGGATAGATTCTCTTTATCCAGAGGACGCCTAGCACTCCCCATATAAGAGAATAATAGAGACATATCCTTCCGTTGATGTTGAAGGGAAGATGGCTGTAGTCCCATGCCCTTACACCCAGTGTGAACTCCTGCCCCCAGGAGCAGATGTATTCGAGCAGAGACCCGACGACGAAGCCGCCGATGAACGATATGCGTTCGGTATGGTTACGGAATCTGTATAAGAAGTACGAGAGGGCGACGGCTCCCATTCCGTAGAGTATGTTGAACGGTCCGTAGACCATTCCCTGCCTGCTCTCGATATAGCCCTTCGTAAGCCAGCACCAGAACATCTCGAGAATGACACCGGCGAACGACCCTATGTAGAGGATCCATAGAATCTTATACAGGTTGATTCCACGGGTGAAGTGGTTCTTCTTCCTCTCCTCCTCGTCGATCTTTGCATTGGCGAGCCCGGAGAGCATGCGTCCCCTCACATCATGCCAGCGCCCGCTGAGTTCGTCCGAGACCTCGAAGAGCGTCTCGTATGCCCTGAGGAGATTCCTCCTCGTGCGCCTGAAGCTCTCGCCTGTAGCCTTCACCGTCTCCTTTATCTCCTCACGGTTCTTGTCGTGAAGAAGCGTCGGGAAGAAGTCATTCTGCATTTCATGCACCGTTTCCGATACCGTTTCCAGAAGCTCCTCGCTCTTTATCTCGGCACTGCTTTTTATTTCAAGCGGTGCTGTAACCGCCTTGTCTTTTCTCTCTTTCTTCATGAATCCACTCCGTTATGAAGAAAAAGGCTACTCCTTTATGAAAGATATTGGAATATGGCGGCACCCTTTTTCTTCAGCCACAGCATCTCGAGAACGGCGGTGATGACTGACAGGACGATAAAGATCGAAATATAGAGGATGAAGCTCATCACTCCCGATAAAAACTTGAAATACAGAAAGCCGAATATGGCCGTCGTCCCCCATCCTGCAAAAAGTGCAAGGTAGGTCGAGAGTCCGTTCTTGACGCATGTCGCCTCGTTCGTCCATTTGAGGGACGGATGAAGGAGGTTGAATATGAGTCCAGTCTCCGCCTGGAGGATACAGCCGAGGAGCGTGTAGACAACTAAAAGCGGCAGAAGCGCGGCGCTCACAAGAGACACCGCAAAGCATGCAAGAACAAGAATCAATGACGGGACTGCGCTGAGAACGAAGCAGAAAAGGACCTTGCTTTTAAGTACATCCCATGCACTCACGGGAAGTGACTGCACTATCCAGATGCTCTTTCCCTCGAGAGAAACAGAGGGTGCGCTTATTCCGTTCATCGAGACAAGAAGCGACACCAATACCGTCACACCGAGGGGCACGAGGTACCCCAGTCCGGCCTCTTCAAGCTGTTGTGTTAATGAGATGACATCCCCTCTGAAGATGATGAGTGCAACAGCACCGATGAGCATGAAGACAATCCCGAGGCCCGTATTGAGGGCGTAGACGGTGGAACTGATGAATCTCATTCCCTCCCTTCTGAAAAGAGCAGCGGAGGCTGAAGTTCCCCTGATCCGGGACGACGAATATGCCTTCTTCGTGCTCTTTCCCGTCTCTGTACTGAGTTTCAGATATGAACGTGAGATGATAGTGAAGCATGCAATAAACAGAAGAACGGATACTGCCGTGAATATGAGGCAGTCGGATACGGAACCCGTGCATCCCTTTCCGAGTGCATAAATGATATGAACGCTTCTGAAGGAGGAACTCACCTTATCTGCATTGAGGATGAGGGACTCGAGATATCTTGTCGCCTGTGTACTTACAAAATAATAGAGGCCGAGGAAGATGATCGTCACCGTCAGTTTCGCGGCATTCCTGTTCTTCATCTTCGTGCTGATCTTCTGTATGACCCATCCGAGTGCACATGTCAGTGTCGTCACGATGAGCGCGAGGGCGGCCATCACTATGATCTGCATCAGAAGGACGAGAGGCGAGAACGAGGGAGAAGCGACCCAGTATGCAACAACTGAGGGGATGAAGACGAGGGACATATAACCCGAACCGGTAATGAAGACGACAAGAATCCGGGAGAAGAGGATGTCCCCGCTCCTTATCGGGAGGCTGAAGAGAAGGTCATTGTCCTTTGCCCCGTACATCATCGAGTGTGTATTGAAGACATCGCCGAATATGCCGAAAGCCGTCGCAAGGATTGAGATAAATGAAAAGTAGAACCATCCGAGTCCCATTGTGACAAGAGCCTCGCTGAGGCCGAATGCCATGACGAAGAAGACACAAAGAAGCAGAACTGCGAGCGCTGCATAGAGCGAAAGAAGAAGCACAGTCTTTGCCTTCTTCTCCCTCTTTCCTGTCTTCGTGTTGACGAAGAGGGAACGCCATATCGAGCGGAATTCCTTTTTGATGAGAATACTGACCATCACTCCTCCACGAGGCCCAGGAAGACCTCCTCGAGGCTCTCGTCTCCCCTGACCTCTTCCATCGTTCCGCTTCTTATGAGCTTCCCGTTCTTGATTATCGCAACCTTGTCGCATAGCTTCTCCGCAACCTCGAGAACATGTGTCGAGAAGAAGATGCTTCCTCCCCTGTCGCAGATGTCTCTCATGATACCCTTGAGAATATGTGAAGCTTTGGGGTCAAGTCCTACAAAGGGCTCGTCTAGAACAACGAGCTCCGGCTCGTGAATGAGTGCCGAAATTATGGCAAGCTTCTGCTTCATTCCGTGCGAGTACTGAGCAATGGCGGCGCCGAGGTCTCCCTTGATCTCGAAGAGTTCGGCATACTTCTCAATCCTCTCCTTCATGTCATCCTGGGGAATGCCGAATATGGATCCGATGAACGAAAGGTACTGTACTCCGCTCATGAATTCATAGAGATCCGGGTTGTCGGGGATATAGGCCGTTATCTTCTTGCATCCTATCGGGTCGTCCTTTATGTTGACGCCCTTGATGAATATCTCGCCGCTGTCGTAGCTCTGTATGCCGACGACGCTCTTGATTGTCGTTGTCTTTCCGGCGCCGTTGTGACCGATGAAGCCGTAAATCTCCCCGGGGAGAATGTGGAGTGTCAGATCATCCACGGCCTTCTTTTCGCCGTAGCTCTTTGTAAGGTGTTCTATTCTGAGCATGGAACCTCCTGTAATCGATTATGATTCTTTCATAGTCCATTATTTTACACAATAGAGGCGAGTGTAAGTTAACAAAAAGTTAACAGATTTCTGCATAGGAGGCGGATGCAACAGGGAGGTTATCGAGTGGTAACCGTTCTCATCCGGTCTTCCCTCATTACATCCATCGGGAAGGAAGCCGTCCCGGAAAGTATAGAATGCAGGCGTAAACAGATTGCATGAAGGAAGATTTTTCAATCCGGCATTTCTCTGAAATAAGAGCATTACCGACACGGAGGATGCTGTCAGACTCCCTTCAGAATTTCGACAAGGAGAAGTTTCCCCTCCCCGACGCTCACTCTCGCCTCGTTCCCTTTCACTTCGTTGCTTATCCCGTACTGGAACGAGGGCTCTATGGTGCCGTCCTCGAGATTGTATGCCGCCCCTTTTATCGAGACGGCGCGGGCGGTACCTGAAAGAGCAAGTAGCGAGAAGTACTTTACAGACGACAGAATCACAACCTCCTTTCCAGAGACCATTCTCATCCTCGTCGTCCCGTCGAATATCTCAGCCCTGCAGGAATGCGAGTCAAGCCAGTCAAGAAGATAGATGTTCGCAATCTCATGGTCGACTCTCCTTCCGAGAGCACCGAGAATGAGGAAATCTGTAAAGCCTCTTCTGATTCCTTCCTTGATCCCGAGATATGCATCGGTGTCATCCTTCTCGGGAGGAAAGATAAGTGTCTCGACTCCCTTTGGAACGGGATGTGAATCGAAGTCGCCGAGAGCGAGATCGGCCTTCACGCCGAGAACTGCCTCATGAGAGAGCCCCGAGTCACAGAAGATGAAGTAGTCATCCTCCCTGAGCTCACTTTTTATCACACTGCAGTCTCCTATCTCGCCACCGAGTACGATGACGCACCTTCTTTTCATATAGTTAACCATCCTGACTTAATCTTTATCATATTATGATAAAAGTAATTATTCAACAGTCACACTCTTTGCGAGATTTCTCGGTTTATCGACATCGAGGCCCTTCTCGACGGAGATGTAATAAGACAGAAGCTGGAGAGGTATGATTGCAAGAGATACAGCAAAACAGTCCATCGTCCGGGGAATCTCCACTGTGTAGTCTGCCTTCTCCCCGGCCTCTGACATTCCCTCCATCGTTACTGCCATGAGGTATGCGCCCCTTGTCCTGCACTCCACCATATTCGACATCGTCTTCTCGTAGAGTTCCTTCTGCGTCAGGATTCCGACGACAAGCGTCCCGTCCTCTATGAGTGATATAGTCCCGTGCTTGAGCTCTCCCGAAGGATATGCCTCGCTGTGGATGTAGCTCACCTCCTTGAGTTTGAGACTCCCCTCCGCCGCCGCGGAGGCATCAAGGCCGCGTCCTATGAAGAAGATATCCTTTCTGTTGACAGAGCGGGATGCAAACCACTGGATTCTCTCCTTCTGGGAAAGTATTCTCTCCATCTTCCCGTCAAGCGTCAGAAGCTCTGTCGTATACGGCATCTCGCTTTCGATTCTTCCTCTGAGAAGTGCCAGTTTTATTCCGAGAAGATAGATGACACAGAGCTGGGTAGAATAGGCCTTCGTAGTGGCAACCGCTATCTCGGGACCGGCATAGGTGTAGAGTGTCCAGTCCGCCTCCCGTGCAATGGAGGATCCCAGTACATTCACGATGGCAAGTGTCTTTCGTCCCGTTTCCTTTGCCAGTCGCAGTGCGGCAAGGGTGTCTGCAGTCTCACCCGACTGGCTTATGAGGACGACAAGCTCGTTTTCTCCGAGTACCGGATGGCGGTAACGGAACTCAGAGCTCGTCTCGACACGGGTCGGTATTCCGGCAATGCTTTCAAAGAAATACTCCCCGCTCATTCCCACATGATAGGACGACCCGCATGCAACGATCCTCACCGCCGTGACTCTTGAGAGGTCTTCATCTGTCATTCCCGAGGACGAGAGATCAACGGAGAAGTCTGAGATATATGACGAAAGGGTGTCTCTCACAGCCTTAGGCTCCTCATGGATCTCCTTTATCATGAAGTGTTCGTAGCCGCCCTTCTCCGCCTCTTTCTCTGACCATGTTATGTGAGTGAGCGTTTTCTTCACCTCGTCACCGTTGAGGTTGAAGAATGTGACACCGTCTTTTCCAAGCCTTCCCATCTCGAGGTTGTCGACGTAGTAAACGCTCCGGGTATATTTCAAGACCGCAGTGACATCGGATGCAAGAAACGATTCCCCCTCTGTCACCCCGACGATGAGGGGACTGTCCTTTCGTGCGCAGTATATCTCACCGGGATAGTCACGGAACATGACGGCAAAGGCATAGCTTCCCCTGACTCTCACCATGGTCTTTGCAAGTGCGTCAATGGGTCCTATATTGTATTTCTTGTAATAATAGTCGATGAGCTTCGTCACGACCTCTGTATCGGTTTCGGAGTAGAAGGTATATTCCTTACCCTCGAGCTTGTCCTTGAGCTCGCGGTAGTTCTCAATAATCCCGTTGTGTACGGCAACGACGTTCATGTCATCCGATTGATGGGGATGTGCGTTGTTCTCGTTCGGCTCTCCGTGGGTCGCCCACCTTGTGTGTCCGATTCCGGTCATGCCCGGAAGCAGTCGTCCTCCGAAGGTCTTCTCGACGAGCTTCCTGAGCCTTCCCTTTGCCTTCGCAATCGAAACTCTTCCCTCCGGGGAGAGAACGGCGAGCCCCGCCGAATCATAGCCGCGGTATTCGAGCTTCTCCAGTCCTTCAAGAAGAATCCCTGCAGCCTCACGCTGTCCTGTATATCCGACAATTCCGCACATAATCCACCCACTCTCGAAAATTTGAACAATGATAAAGCCAAAGGGGATAAAAGCGCAATATATATAAAAAGAGCAGAGTTCACTGCAATAAATTAGAATTTATCATTCCTATTTAGGATTTTTATTTCAATACTTAAAATGCTTGTTCCGGGACGGATTGTTAATTCACCCATGTTCCATATTTCTCAGAGTGTTTCCAACCCGATACAAAAAGCGTCCGGGAGATTCATACATCAGAAAAAACTCATAATGTGAAGATAAGAGTTATCAGTCCTCACTCTCCCACTTCGATTTTTTTTCTTCGCGTTGCTTCTCCATCCGCTTGATTTTTCCAGAAGCATTTCACTGTCCTCCTCGCCGAATGAGGACGACCAGCGGTTGTATCTTTTCTCGGGAAGAGGTTTTCTTCTTCCCCTGTTCTTTTCAATGAGATCTTCTTCGCCGTTTGCCACCGCTTCAGTATATTCTCACACTCTCAGCCGCTCAAGCCGTATGAGAGACTGTTCTTTGATTTTCCCGAAGATTTCATTCCCGCCGTATTCATCCTCCATCTTTCTGACAGCCGAGAGATAGTCATCGGACATTTCATCAACAAGAGCGTCGTCGATGCCTTCGACAGCGAGAAAATCCTCCCGCGATATTATGTCCATATTCCTCCTCTTTCCGATCTTCATCGAGAGGTTTCTGTCGAAATGCGGATATACTGCTGTGCTCAAAAGATCATAGAACGGGGCGAGGCGGATTGAAGACATATCTTCCGAATAGAGCAGCGAGAAATTCTTTGCATGTGCGTCGGCATTGCCGGAGAGGAAGTTGAAGACGAGCATGCGTCTGAATTCTCTGAGGTCTTCTCCGGGGGACGACGAATACCGGGCTATCATATCGGAGACGTCCCTGACTCCGGGGCCTCCGTCACACTCGTATTTGTTCCCGGGAAGTATTCCTGCCGTCTGACACATATCGACCTGATGGAGGCGTATTCCGTCCTTTCTGTCATAGCGGGACGAAGCCACAGCCTTTTCGCCGTCGAATGAGACGAGCTCGATTTCAGGGACGGAGAAGTGGCAGAGGGAAGCAAGTTTCGTTACGATGACCTCGTTCTCGGCGTATTCTCCGTGCGGCTTGACTATCGTGTTTGTCGGAGAGTTTTCCTGAGGAAGATACCAATTTCCGTTATCACGGAAGAAGCACATCTTGCTCTGTGCTCCTGGAATCGTCACATTAGCACTCCCTTTCCAAATGAGGAAGCTCTCTTCGTCCCTGCGTCTGATCTTCTCCGCTATGATCTCTTCCGTCAAAGCGGAGTATTCTGCGTCCTCCAGGTAACTCCCGCCATGAGGGAGTATGGTGACCGCCCCGGCTGCATCACGGCAGACCGCCCGGAGAAGAGGAAGTGTCTGCCCCTCTCTGATATGAAGAGCCTCTGCAAGGAGCCCTCTCTCCCATCCGTCGGGGAGAAGATTCGAGAAGAACGGGAGGACCTTCCTCGCATTCCAGCTCTCCTCTCTCACTTCAAGAGAAGGAGAAAGAGGACAGGATGAAGCATCCGCATATGTGTATGCTATCCCGTTCCTTCCCGACTCCAGTACACCAGATAACTTTCCCGCAATATATACATCAAGAACCATGTTTCCTCCTCTGTGATCGGAGAAATCTATACTGCTTTCCCCCTCCTGTTCAATGAAAAAACCTCTCTTGTCCCCGATTGGTGGTTTTTTTCATGGTGATTATCCCGTCCGGGAATATTAAGAGAAGCAGAGTCAGTGAAAAGCCGGAAATCAGGTACGGGAATATGAAATTAATGTTGGAAATATAAGAACGGCGGAGAATATAATGTGGAGCATGAGGAAAAAAGAAGGAACGGCCATACTTCTGGCACTGCTTGCCGCAGTCTGCTATTCGATAAACATACCGCTTTCGAAGATTCTCCTGGAGAATGTCGGAGAATGCATGATGGCGGGCTTTCTCTATCTCGGAGCCGGTCTTTCGATAGGACTGCTGTCACTCTTCGGAGAGAAGAAGACAAAGGAGAGAAGGAAGCTTACGGCGTCCGACATGCCGTATGTAAGCGCAATGGTCGTACTCGACATAGCAGCCCCTGTTCTCCTTATGCTGGGGCTGAGAGACAGCTCGGCATCTCTTGCGACCCTCGTCAACAACTTCGAGATAGTCGCCACATCTCTCATAGCTTCAGTCTTCTTCCATGAGACAATATCGAAAAGAGGATGGGCGGCCATAGCACTCATATCTGCAGCGGCGATAGTGCTCTCACTCTCCTTTGAAGGCGGCATGGAATTCTCCCCGTCGCTTCTTCTCGTCCTCCTTGCGACGATATGCTGGGGCTTCGAGAACAACTGCACACGAATGATCTCGGGCTGTGACACCTATGAGATAGTATTCATCAAGGGTATATTCTCGGGCCTGGGGGCGATAATTCTGGCTCTTGTTACAGGAGAGACGTTCCCCCTCCTGAAGTACATACTCCTCGTGCTTGCGCTCGGGAGCGTGGCATACGGACTCAGCATCTTCTTCTACATCAGGGCGCAGAGCACGATAGGAGCAAGCCGCACAAGCTCCTTCTATGCAATAAATCCCTTCATAGGCTCGCTCCTGTCTTTCTTCATACTCCGCGAGAGCGTAACACTCAGATATGTAGCGGCGCTCGTCATCATGGCCGCAGGAACTTATCTTATGGCAAGGGACACCCTCTCGTCCTCTAAATGAAGAATACGCTTCCCGGGCGTCTCTCAGCCGCAGCAGGCTTCTTTCTCCCGTCATAGTACCCGAGTGCGACGTTACCGACGCCGACATACTCGTCCTCGATTCCGAGCGATGAGAGAAGCGCCTTCCCCCACTCCGACTCAAGCTCCTCCTTCGCCCTGAAGACCCAGCAGGATCCGAGAGAAAGGGACTCGGCTGCTATTAGCATGTTCTCGATGGAGGCCGAAGCGTCGTAGACGCCTGTGAACGAGCCCTTCTTACAAGCAACGATTATGACTGCGGGGGCGCCGTAGAAAGGATCCGTGTCACGTCCCATGACGGATGCATTTATTCTTGAGAGCTCGTCTCTCTTCTCCTTGTCCGTAACGACAATGAAGATTCTCTCCTGGCGGTTCATTCCCGACGGAGCATACTGTCCGGCCCTGACGATCTCTTCGATCTTCTCTCTCTCGACAGGCCTGTCGGAGAAGCACCTTATGCTTCTTCTTCCGATGATTGTTGTAATGGTTTCGTTCATGTTCACCTCGCTGCCCCATTATATGACAAAACGTTTTTATTCAAAAACAGTTTTCTTTATTTTCCATGCCTGTCGTACGATAGAAGTACAAAGGAAGGAAACTAATGAAAAGATTCATCATCACAGCGACACTTGTTCTGTTAATATCGACAATGCTTTTTGCAGAGGGATACATTTCTGCAAACGACATCGATCCTGCAAAATACACATCGGCGGTGACCATCGACGGCTTCACATTCAACGCAACTGAAAGCAAGGCCATCGAAATCCAGAGCATGGACGAGAGAACGGCTCCAGACGGAGAGATCTTCAACAACCGCATAAAGCTCAACGGAGCGGGAAAGAAGGACCAGCTTTCGATAACATTCGAAGCAAAGAAGGGAGAGACTGTCACAGTCTACCTCAATTCGTCGAGCAAGACTGACGAAAGGGTTCTCAACCTCTTCACTCCCGCTGACGCAACTCCCATCCAGACGATTGCGGCTCCTCCCGCAACTGGTGACAACACGGCAGGCATGGGCACCTTCACTATCGGGAAGGACGGCACATACACAATAGGATCTGCCAAGAGCGGTATCTACATCTACGCAATAGTCATCGAATAAAAACAGATTAACAATGAAGAAGCTCATAACCGCAATGACGCTCCTTCTTCTCGCATTCACACTTACGGCCTTCTCATGGGAGAGCAACTATACGTCTCCCGTGGTTACGGCAGTGACGGCAGTCGAAGGAACAAGAAACATCACCGTAGCAATGGAGGCCGTGACGGGAAACGAGGGTGCCGACAAGCTCCTTGTCGAGCTCTTCGAAAACGGCAGCCTCATTTCAAGCAAAAACCTCGGAAAGAGCAAGAAAAGCAGCCGTACGACCTCTTTCGAACTCTCACGCAGCGGATCCTACGCAGTGAGGGTGACCGGAATGAAGAACAACGAAGACAAGAAATACGCATCCTCGCCCTTCTCTTTCGACTACTCTCTCCCCCTTCTCTCTCCCTCTCCCTCTGCTCAGAACATAGGAGAAGGAAAGCTCCTCATCGAGTGGGACGCCGTCGACGAAGCCGAAAGCTACACTGTCACCGTCACCGAATACGACTCGGGCAGTTCTGTCAGAACGGATCAGACGAAAGATACGTCGTCAATCTACGACTGTCTCGAGGACGGAAAGGCTTACCTCTTCACTGTCTCCGCCGTCAGAGGAAGTGAAGAATCGAGCTCCAATCCCCTCAAGAAGACCGTCAAAGCCGACAAGGACAGAGAATGGACATTCACATACTTCGGGCAGTCGACGAAGGAGGCTCTCAACCGCTGTGAGATCCTCGACAGCGACGACCTCACCGTAAAGCTCTATGCCGGCTCGAGGACCGAGCAGGGAGGGAAGTTCACCTCCTTCCATGACGGAATCTCCTTCTACTACACCAGAATCGATGCCGACAAAGAGAATTTCGTACTCTCATGCACATTCACCGTCGACTGGATAAATGAAATACCGGACGGTCAGGAGGGATTCGGTATTCTGGTGCTGGATTCAATCGGCGGAAAGGGTGTCAGCAGCGTCAACAACTACACGAATTCCGCCGGTCTCATCGCGACGAAGTTCGAGGAGACTGTAAACGGAGTCAAGTATTCGTCGAAGGACACGCTGGGCGCAAGATTCGTAACGGGAATAACCCCGGATGTACTCGCCATGGGAGACAGCGGTGTTGCTTCATACGGCAAGAGCACGGGGCACGCGTACAGCTACGACACTGATGCCCTTGTAAAGAGCGGCGACGTCTACCGCCTTACAGTGAAGAAGGACAACACGGGTTACCACTGCTACTACTCCGTCCCCGAAGAGAAACGGGACTGGATCACAGACGAGAACGGCGAATACGTGCGTGCCGTCTACCCGGAGGTCTTCACGCTCTACGGTCCGGAGAATCTCACTCAGCTTGACAAAGACTACGTCTATGTCGGGTTCGCGGCTGCAAGATGGGCGGAGGTTACCGTATCAGATATAGAGTTCACAGTGACGGATCCGGCGACAGACCCGCCCCGCGAGGAGGAGAAGGATGAGCTCGTGCCGCTGACAACGAGCATAAAGTCGCCCTCGGGCTTCTGGTCGACTCAATATCCCTTTGTATTCAATGCAAATGCCGACGGCACACTCACAGTCAAGGAGAGCGGGACCGGCCACTGCTACATCAAGGATGCGAAGATCGGGGCCGACACCGATTACTCGGAGGTGATAAACCTCATAGATACCTCGTCGAAACTCTTCGTCTCATTCACCCCCGACAGCACATACAGGCCGGAAGAAAACGCGGTGATGGCACAGTATAACGAGGAGACTGGACAGTATGAGGAGGACTACAGCGAATACGTCACATACAAGAGTGTCACGGTGAGAGAACTCGAAGGAGAGACCATCTACACATCGCCGTCTGGCTTCGGCTGGGGCGACGGCACATACGACTCTCCTCTCGATATCTATTCGGCCCTCCTCTACTCACGCCCGGGGCAGACCATCATACTGAAGGAAGGTGTCTACAAAATATTCAAACAGCTTGTTATTGAAAGAGGTAACAGCGGAACCGAAGACAAGATAAAGACTCTCAGAAGCGAAGACGGGAAAAGAGCCGTATTGAAGTTCAGCAGTACAGCCGAAAAGGGAGGCTTCGTAATCTGGGGCGACTGGTGGAGAATAGAGAACATCGACATAACGGGAACACCAGACGGTCAGAAAGGCATGCAGATAGCAGGTTCGAACAATCTCATTTCACATGTCAACGCCTACAATAACGGCGATACCGGTATACAGATAAGCGGATCCTCTGCCGACACATTCTGCTACTGGCCCTGTAACAACAGAGTTGAATACTGCATCTCCCACGACAATGCGGACAAGGCACAGAACAACGCCGACGGATTTGCGGCGAAACTTACGTGCGGAAACGGAAACGTCTTCTACAAGTGCGTCGCATATTCGAACATCGACGACGGCTGGGACCTCTACGCAAAGATAGAGACAGGACCCATCGGAGAGGTTCTCATCGACTCGTGCATAGCATACCGCAACGGAAGTCTCTCCGACGGAAGCGGCTCGGGTGACGGCAACGGCTTCAAGCTCGGCGGAGACGGAATCGCAGTCAACCACAGAATCGTGAACTCGATATCTTTCAAGAACAGTGCAAACGGACTTACAAGCAACTCCAACCCGACACTGACTGTGGAGAACTGCACGCTCTATGACAACGGTAACCGCAACCTCACACTCTACGGCAAGGGAAGCGGAGAGAGAAACTACTCTGTATCGGGTCTTCTCTCGATATCGGGAACGCTCTCGGACGACATAAAGGAAGCGGGGAATATAGAAAGCGAGGACAACTACTTCTGTAACGGCAACGTCGGAGTAAACTCGACGGGCGATAAGATTGGAAAGGAGATTTTCATCTCGACGGATCTTACGCTTCTGCCCTTCAGGATAGAAGGCACCTCGATAGAGCCCTCCGCATTCCTCCGGCAGAACACGCCGTACGGCGCGCACATCGAATAATCCAATGAGGCTTTCCGGAAGGGAGGCCTCTTCTTTATTCCCTGAAGAGTTTCTCCGGGAAAAGGCCGAAGAGATAATATCTCCACATCCTCGTGAATGACTGGGGGTTGAATGCGGCCGGATCGGATGAGAGCACCATGTACCTGATGCCGTTGTCGCAGAGCCTGTATCCTGTGTCGACTATGACGCTTCTGCGGTAGAACTCGACCCTTCTGAGTCTCTCTGTCATATTCTCCGCGTCCCCATCGAGAGCCTCCGCATCAAGATTGACATTCCTCCCCTTCCCCTTCCCCTTCTCCTTCACATAGTCGAGAATCATCGAGTCGTATCCCTTTCCCCTCGCCCGGGGTGATACGGCAAGGTAGAAAAGGGAGAGATTGTCCTCATATTCCACGATATATGCAGTCCCGACGAATTCATCTCCGTCCCTGAAAGAGAGAAACTAGGCCCCCTTCCGGAGCTAAAAGAGCCTCAAGATCCCCATCAGAACGAGCTCCTTTTCGGGAAAGGCACTCTTCATGAGGGAGATGACCGCAGAGTAATCCCTGTTTCTTCTGTTCACACGATGGCACGTCAGGGTATTCAGCATGAAAGCGTCCTCGGAGGATATACCCTCTCGAACTCTTCGAGAACGGAAAGAAGACGCCTGTCAAGATACCATCTCTTCACAGTTGACCTCATCGTAAGGGGTACGCCGTAATATGCCTCGGCAATTCCTCCGGTAATGGCCGCAAGAGTGTCGCTGTCACCGCCGACCGAGACCGCCGTTCTCACGGCATCCTCGAAGGACACCGACTCGAGAAAGGCTTCGATTGCCTGGGGGACCGTCCCCCCGGAGCTTTCATTGAATACATAGGTGGGCCGGATCGAGTCGATTGTGAAGTCGAGAGCATAGTAGTTATCCTCGACATATGCTCTGATCTCATCCTTCGTCTTTCCGTTGAGGGCCATCCATCCGCATACGGCTGCAGCCTCGGCACCCTTTATTCCCTCGGGATGGTTATGGCTGACCTCGGTCACAAGCCGCGAAAGCAGCTTCGTCTCCCCGATGGACGAGGCGCAGTACAGAACGGCGCTGATTCTCATCGCGGCACCGTTGCCCCAGCTGTTGTAGGGCTCGGGATCGGGGCAGTATATGAAGGAGAGGAATGCTGCTCCATAGCCGCAGTCGGGGTAATGACAGCCGATTTCACGCATGTATTTCACGGCATTACGGCTGAGCGAGGAATAATCCTTTCCGCTCTCGAGGAGGGCCTTCGCGACGGCGAGGGTCATGATCGAGTCATCCGTAATAAACGATTCCGGAGTAAAGATCTCGAAATCCTTTGCTCTGTAGTTGTCGAATTCGAAGCGCGATCCCGCAATGTCGCCGATGACTGCTCCTATCATAGACTGCCTTCCTTTCTGACCTTTTCGATATTGTACCTGACCTTTCCAATACTGCTCGTTCCGTATTCAAGAGCCTCTACTGGGCAGTATGAGATGCAGGCCATGCAATGCGTGCATCTATCCCCCCATACAGGACGGCCGTCTTTCATCACAATGTTACCCGGGGGGCAGAGAGAAGCGCATCTTCCGCATCCAGTACACTTCTCCGTCACACTGAAGGGAGAAGCCTTCACCTTGAGAGAATAGAAGAGGAAGTTGACAGGGCCGCTCATGAGGATGTCAACGGGAGTGACCGTCTTGTCCCTGAACTCCCCCTTCTCCTTAATGATGCGGGCCGCCTTCTCGATATAGACGTCGGCACGGGAGACAATCTCACCGGAGCGTTCGATTGACGGAGTGTTGAAAAGGGCGATATAGTTCTCCGGCATTATGATCTTCGCAGTACCCTTGTAGACAAAGCCATTCTTTTTCGAGAGTTTCCTGTTGTAGTGCTGGGCGTTGTGTACAGAGTCCCCGCATGTCATCACAAAGTATGTATCCCTTACACCGCAGAAGGAGCTTTGAGCTATCCAGTCACTCACTATCCTCGGAATGCGCCATGCGTAGGTCGGCGTGACGATCACAAGGCGTTCCCTGACAGTAAATGCTCCGAGCCTCTTCCTTCTGAGCGCATCGCCGATCGAATAGAGCTCGTCGCCGAGAAGGGACGCTATTTTTTCTGCCGTGTATCTGCTGTTACCTGTTCCGGAGAAGTATAGAATCATGACTACATTATACTCGGAAAAGATGACAGCGGAATCTCAATTCGACTTTTTCTCCTTTGCAGCCTGCATCCCGAGAACGAGGGCGACGCCGAGGATGCAGCCTATCCAGTTGAACGACGAAAGTGTAAGCGCAGCCTGCGGAGGCGTCAGCGTCGCAGGACCGGTGAAGATGGCGTAGAAGGAGCCTGTCATCATTCCCACTATCGCCCACATCGTCTGGCTGTGGAACCTGTCGAGGGCAATCTTGATTGCCTTCACGACAGTTGCAGCTCCCGTGAGGATACCCATGCCGAAGAAGAAGAGTGCCGGAACACAGGTGAGGTTGAGTGATAACACCTCCCTGATTGCATTCATCACAGGCATGTATGCTCCTAAGATCAGAAGAAGCGTCGAACCGGAGATACCGGGGAGGAACATCGCCGATATCGCAATCATTCCGATGAAGAAGAGCTTTATCCCGAGAAGGAGGGAGAACGAGCTGAGGTTCATCGTCCCTGCCGCTGTACGTCCGTTGTAGTAGGAGATAAGAAATACGACGGCGGCTCCGACGAGAAGTGATATGATTCCGCTCGGGATGTGGCTTCTGAAGCTCTCCTTCTCCTCGATTATGACAAGGGGGATGGAGCCGGCAATGAAGCCTACAAAGACGGAAGAGACTATGTAGATGTGGCTCTCGAAGAGCGATGTGAGAACAAGGACCGCCAGCACCATGCCGATAATCCATCCCAGTCCCAGTTTCAGAAGATAGACGAGAGCTTTCTTCTTCTCATCCTTCTTTCCGAACACGAGGGCGTGTATCGAGCCGATGAAGGCATCGTAGAATCCCATTATGAATGCGACCGTTCCCCCTGACACTCCCGGGACACTGTCGGCAAGCGCCATGCAGAAGCCGTTGATCATATCTCTAATCATATCTGTTTCCTTTATCTCCTTTGTTCAAACATTGAGAATATAACAGAGATACGGAAAAGATTCAGCTAAGGAGGGTCCTCTTCGGACGCAATGTATAGAGGCCGTCGGTATTGGAAAAGAATACAATCTCCCTCACGCCGTTCATCTTCACCCTCTCCTCTGCACTGCCCTCCGGATAGAGCTTCACCATCTGGACTCTGTCGGACGAGAGTGCTGCGATGAATGAGATATGACACTCCTTCGTCATGGGGTGCGAAATCGAGATGAAGTATTCGTCCTCCACGACTTCAACCGACACGCTGTGCTCGTCGTCGACGGCATTCTTCCCGGGCTTTTCAAGCGTGATGCCGTGACAGGAGAAAGAACCTTCTCCTGTGGAGATGATGGTGTTCCCGCACACGGGGCAGACGTAGAATGAGGCCTTCAGCATATTGCCCGACACATTGCTGTTGTTCACTCCGGCCCCGCTGAGAAGTTCAGCCAATGAAAGCGAGAAGAGAGCGGCAATGCGTTCGATGAATGTAATATCGGGATAGCCGCGCCCGGTCTCCCATTTCGATATCGTGCGGTCGCTGAGATTGAGAAGAGATGCCAGCTCGAGCTGCGTCATCCCCTTCTTCTCCCTGAGTTCTTTTATCATATGTCCGGGTTCTCTCTGGTCAATCATATTTCACCTATGACTGGAGTGTAGAACATCCTCCGCGTATTGCCAAACTACTTATCGTGGAGTCGGAGGAAAGGACGGACACGAACACGATATTCAGGAAAAGGTCATCCTGTTGCTGCTCTTTCCACACCAGACTGAACGGGAAGGACAGTACAAGAGAGATGATGAAGATGTTCTCGCACTGAAGACAGAAGAAGAGGGAGGAAAAACGGCAATTCCCCCTCTCCGGACCTCTATCTGTCCTCAAACCATACCTTGTAAGGTCTGCTCTTCACCTTGAAGTGGACGCTTCTTCCCGTTTTCGCCCTCCAGACAAGGCCTTCCCTCGGAACGTCCGGATCAATAAGGCTCTTTCCGACGGAGTCGCGTAGTATCGTGTCGATATCTTCCGGCAGCCTTGCCGTCTCATAGACGAGCGGAACCATCTTCAATTCCAACTCCCCGAGTGCCGTACAAAATTCGTTGAAGTCGGCGCGTCTTCCGTTTATGTCCATCATACCGTAGAAGTAGACATCAGCCTTGCTGAGGTGATAGATGTTCTTCTGGACCCCGGGCCCCACTACTTCTCCCTGAAGTACGAGAGACTCCAGGCCGTGGCGGAGCACATACTCCTTCATCTTCTCTCCCAGAGAGATATTCGCCGCAGCATCGCACCATACGCCGCCGTCGACCTCCCAGTTGTGTGAATAGGTATGGAAGGCATCATCCTCCTTTGTGTAGATCCAGGTACCTGCGGAGCCCTCCACCTTCTCAGTCACGTAGAACTCGAGCTTCTTCCATTCGTCCCAGTATCCGTAGAGGGACTCGATGTTATCCTCGTCGGACTTCGGCACAAGAGGCGGATAGGTGCCGACCTTCTTTGACGGCCCCGACTCCCCGGGGATGATGTAGGGCCTTATCCCGAGGTCTCCGGTGACTACGTCCCCCTCTTTGTACTCCTTCCCCCCGGGTAGGACGGAGAGGGGCAGGACAAGGCCTTCGGAGATGACGCCGCCCATCTTCATCGGCTTTATGTGATAGCCGTCGAGTTTCCTGTTGAAGCAGCGCTTCCTCAGGAATTCGAATGCCGGGTTCGTAGAAGGAAGAACTGCGTCGTAGAACACGTAGACGACGGTATCTCCCTCCCTGAACTCCCTTGTGACGATCGTGTCGTAATTCTCGACACGTGCCAGTACGATACGGTCCTTTCCCTCTATCGGCCTGACCGACTGGATAACTGCTACTTTTGCAAGATCATGCATCTTATGCCTCCTTTGAATGTGTATAAATTCACGTCCCTTCCTATGGGGACTTGGTGTGACTATGATGGATAGTGGATTCTGTCAGTCTGATTTATCTTGTACTTTCACCCTGCAGGGGTGAGAGGGCTTCCGAGAAGGACAGAGGCGACGGAAGAGATATGACATCCGGCTGCTGACTGATGGACATGTTTTCCTCCTTTCCGATAAATGCGGGGTTCGATTTCCTGATACCCTATTTTACCCATTAAACGGGCGTCAATCATCAGAATGAAGAGATTTTTCCTTGTAAAACCCCCGCAAAAACGGGACAAATCCCGAATAGCTCATTGTTTTCGGGACAGGGCTTTTTCAGAATATGATGCTTGTGTTGCCGTGGAGCGTGAGACGCACGACTGCGACGATGAGGAGGTGCAGCGGGTAATAGAGGTAGAAGAAATGCTTCATCCCCTTCCAGGAGCCGCGCTCTCCGTTATAACGACGGAGAAGGAAAAGCGAGAGGAAGGTAAACATCTGCAGAGCACCGTAGACTCTGTCGAGGAAGATGAAGTAGACGAAGGCGTAGAGAAATGTCCAGAATACGATGTCGAAGGACTGCCTGCGGAAGTCTCCCCTGTGGTAGTAGAGGAAGACGGGTGCCATCACTGCGATGCTCGACCAGTCGGACGGAAAGCCGAGGATGTTCACGATGATGAGGAACGGTATTCTCACCCACCCGGGAGGATCCTTGTCGAGGAGAGTTATCGTGAGGGCCGCAAGGAAAAGCGACCACATGACGCTCGTACGGTTGAAGAGCCCTGCGGAAGGCGAGAAGTACGGGATACCGAATGCAAAGCAGTATGCGAAGTGTGATATGACAGCAAAGATGAAGAGCCGGAGGATGTACTTTCTCCTGTCATGCGTGTAGTGGCAGCCCTCGGCTATGAAGAACCACATTATCGGGGCGGTCAGGCGTCCGATGATGTGAAGCATCAGCACATACCATGTCCTGTCTGTCCCCGGAAAGAAAGCCCAGGTAAGGTGGTCAATCGTCATTGCGGTGATTGCTATGAGTTTAAGGGTGTTTCCCGTAAGGCCTTTCTTCTCTTCCATCGTTTTCTCATATAACGGCGCTATTCTACAGAGTGCGGAAAGGAAGAACAAGTGCGGGATGTGTCGTCACGAAAGATATCCGCCCTGTGTCATCGCAGTCGGCAACCCCGCAAGGGTTCTGAGCTGGATAACGGAAAATGATTCTCTTATAAGGGATTGAATATCGGCTTCATCCTCTCGAACGTGCAGAAGTACCTGTAGCCGAGAGCTCTCAGCAGATCCATGCTCTCGTCGATGTATGCTCCGAGATGTTCTCTTTTGTGGCTGTCGGAACCGATTGTAATGATTTCTCCCCCGAGTACTCTGTAGAGCTTCAGGATATCGAGCGAGGGAGTGGTGTCATCGAGTCCGTAGCGGCGGGAGGAGGTGTTTATCTCGATTCCCTTTCCGTCGGCTATGGCCGTCCTGAGTATTTCGGTGACAAGAGGCTTTATCTTTTCGAAGGGGTACCGTCCCATGCTGTCGTAGCGGGTGATGAGATCGAGGTGCCCCAGTACGCTGTAAGCCCTGTACTCCTTCATCACCTTCAGCATCTCCCCGTAATATCCCTCATTGTACTCCTTCTGAGTCCTTCCCTTCTGGTACTCCCCGTTCCAGAACTCCCTGTCCCCCACCTGGTGGATTGAAAGGATGATGAAGTCGAAGGGATAGCGGGGAAAAAGAGCGAGGTAGTCGCCGACTGTGTGGGACTGGACTCCGCATTCGAGGCCGAGACGGAGTCTTATCTCCGGGCCGTACTCTTCCTTCACTCTGAGGTATTCGCTGTAGTATGCGTCATAGTCGACATTCGCGAGTGGAATGAAATCTGGCTCTCCATTTCCTCCCTTTCTGTATTCGATTCCCCTCTCATCATCCCTGTCACGTTTGACACAATAGTCTACGTGGTCCGTGAAGCATATCTCATCCAGGCCCTTCTTGACGGCATCCCTGACGACGTCCTCCATCGCATATACGGAATCATCACTGAACGAGGTGTGTACGTGGTAATCTGCTCTCATTTTCTTCTGAGTTTCCTTATGAGATTTTCATGCATTGCAATCATCAGAACAAGGAAGAGTGCAAGATAGTAAGGAAGAAGAGAAACCGTGATGTGCTCTGCAAGGATGCCGAAGAGAGGAGGCATGAGGCATGTCCCGACGTAGGCGGCGGCCATCTGGACGCCGATGATCGCCTGTGACTTGTCTGCGCCGAAGTGTGACGGCGTCGAGTGTATGATACTCGGATAGATCGGCGCACACCCGAGTCCTATCATCACGAATCCCGCAATCGAGATATAAGGATTGAAAGGCAGAAGGAGTATGACGACACCGAGAGCTGTCAGGATCTGTCCCATCCTGACCATCTGTGTATCGTCAAGCTTCATCGTGATGAAGCCGCAGAAGATGCGCCCGATGGTTATGCCGATGAAGAACATTCCGGCAAATGATGCTGCAGTCTCGGCAGCCACACCTTTCGAAAGGGTAAGGAAGGATGCCGCCCAGAGTCCCGTCGTCTGCTCTACTGCGGAGTAGCATAAAAAGCATAACAGAATCTCCTTCACGCCTTTTGTGGAGAGTATCTCCCTCATTGTGAGGGCCTTCGCCTCCCTCTCCGTCTCTCCCCCTCCGCTCTCCTTCTTCCACAGAGGAAGCGAGAAGAGGAGAACTGCCGTCAGTACAATCTGTATTATCGATATTGTACGGTAGCCTCCTCTCCAGCTTCCGCCGCCTGTCATGACGGCCCCCATTATGACGGGACCTGCCGATGCACCGAGCCCCCACATGGAGTGGAGCCAGGACATATGTCTGCTCTTGTAGTGGAGAGCGACGTAGTTGTTGAGGGCTGCATCGACGCTGCCCGCACCCAGTCCGTACGGGACTGCCCAGAGACAGAGGGAAATGAATGTGCCGCTTATCGAGAAGCCGAAGAGTGCGACGGCTGTCATGAGGACGCTGAAGAAGGTCACCTTGCCAGTTCCGAGACGACGCGTAAGCCTGTCGCTCGAGAGGCTGGAGACAATCGTACCGAGGGCGATTATGAAGGAGATTATCCCGGCATACGATACAGGCACACCGAGGGAAGGATACATCTTCGGCCATGCGGACCCGAGGAGTGAATCGGGAAGACCGAGAGATATGAACGACAGGTAGATGATAACTAGCAGAAGATGGATCATTGACACTTTCCTTTTTGACTGTTTTAATAATATCGCCGTAGAAAGAAGCATTTCAAATAGAAAATCGACTGGAAATAAAACAAAAGCGACCAAGGAGCGTAAATGACAATCCAGAGCTGCGAGATAAAGACCAAAAGGGACAAGAAGGAGATACAGGCACACGGAACGGCGGAGTATCCGTCGGCACTCTATTACTCCGAAAGAGGAAATACATCCCCCGAGGCAGTACAGTGGCACTGGCACGAGGAGTTCGAGATTGTCTGTGTCAGCTCGGGACAGTGCCGTCTGCAGGTCCCGGGAGAGGAGCACATCCTCACTTCAGGGGACATCGCGGTCATCAATTCGAACACTCTTCACTACGCCATAGGAGATCCGTTCGTCGTTCTCGAATCATTCGTCTTCTCCCCGCTCCTTCTCACAGGAACTACAGACTCGGCATTCTACAGAAAGTACATCAGACCCCTTATAGAATCGGGATTCAAGGTCTGGATAACCGGAAGAGAGGAAATCCGGGAATGCTTCCGGAAGGCATATGAGGCACAGAAGGACGAAAGCTTTGCATACGAGTTCACGGTAAGGGAGAATCTTTCGGCCGTTCTTCTCTCCCTCTACAGGGAGACGGAGGAGACGCTCTCCCTCTCGTCACGTCTCAAGGACACCGACAGCATGAGAATCGAGAGGATGCTCGACTACATCCACTCCCGCTACAGCGAGAACATAACACTTGAAGATATAGCGGGAGCGGCTGCTTTGAGTACGAGGGAGGCCCTGAGGTGCTTCCGCCGCACGATCCACGACACTCCCATCCAGTATCTTCTGAGATACCGCCTCATGCAGAGCGCATCCCTTCTTATAAGCAATCCTTCCCTCACCGTCAGCGAGGTAACAACACTCTGCGGCTTCGATTATCCATGCTACTTCTCAAGACAGTTCAAACGCTTCTACCGGTGTACCCCGAGGGAATACAGACAGCTGGCTCAGAATTAAGACCTCTTTTCTGTCCCGGTCTCGCTCACAATTGCAGATCCTATGATCAGGACTGCCCCTGTAATTCCGTATACTGTCAGAGTCTCTCCGAGTACAACGGCGGAAAGAACGAGTGCAGATACGGGGTCTGTGTAGCTGATGACGGCACTCGACTGCGCGCTGAGGCCGTCAAGGGAGCCGAAGTACATGGAGTACGCAATGCCTGTGTGGACGATACCGACAATGATGACCATCAGAGTTGACTGAAGCGTAAGGCTCACAGCCGTAACATCCTCTGTCAGGAGTATATAAGGGACAATGGTGATGGATGCCGCGAAGAGCTCGATCATCGTCTTGAGATATATGTCTTCAACTTTCGTCTTCTTGTTGAGGATTATGACGGAGGCATAGAGCGCAGCGGCGCCGAGGCCGTACAGGATCCCCGTCAAGTCGGAGGCGGAAACCTTCCCTCCGTCCGCCGCTCCCGATATCAGGAACATTCCGACTACCGATAACAGTGCACACACAAGTTTCTTCAGCGTAAGCTTCTCTCCGGGAAATACGGGAGAGACGAGTATGACGATAGTCGGCTGCATGTAGTAGCACATCGTCGCAATGGAGACAGTTGTATAGTTGTAGCTTTCGAAGAGAAATATCCAGTTGAGGCCTATGAGAGCGCCGGTGATTATGAGAAGGACAAGACTCTGGAGGGACAGTTCCTCCCTCTTCCTCTTTGTAACAAGGATGAAGACGAGAAGATAGAGCCCCCCGAGTATTCCCCTGGAGAAAGCGAGGAGGCCCGACGGGAGAGGAATCAGGCGGCGGAAGATTCCGATTGTTCCGAAGATGAGCATCGAGAGAATGCTCATGACAGAGGCTTTTTTCATAGGCGCTATTCTTCCCCCTTGTCCCTTTTTTTTCAATACATTCCACTGATATGTGTCACAAAAGTGATGAAAAGGGGTATGCCCGGGGTATGGAAAGGCAGCTGTCATATCGAAAACAGTTGAAAAGATGATCCGCCTGTCAGAAGGCAATATGGAAGACATGAACCATTTCCTGAAAGCATGGACATTCACAGGAACGACAGCCCTTTCGGAGAATGTCGACGAGAACACCCTCTTCACTCTCGAACTCACAGCCGTCGTCCATGATATTTCATGCCCGCTCTGCAGACTCAGATACAAAAACGCCGGCGGCAGGCACCAGGAAGAGGAGAGCCCGCTCTCATAGAAGAGTTCTTCTCCGACATTCCCGTTCCCTCCCCCGTTGTCGGGAGGATATCCTATCTCGTGAGCCGCCATCACACATACAGCGGTGTCGGAGGCACAGACTGGAGGACCCTCCTCGAAGCTGACTACCTTGTGAACGCCTCCGAGCACGGTGACAGCCCGAAAAGCATAGAATCGATGAAGAAGAAGGTCTTCAGAACAGAAACGGGGAAGAGACTTCCCGACTCCATCTATCTTGAGAGAAGCTCCGTGTAGATTCTTTTGTCCTCATCCGTGAAGACGTTGAAGATGACTAACCTGATAGAAGATCCATTCTCCAGATAATCCCGGACTGTCTTTATCGCAATCCGGGCAGCCCTCTCGTGCGGAAAACGGTATACTCCTGTCGATATACAGCAGAATGCGATGCTCTCAAGTCCGTTGTCCTCTGCTCTCCGGAGGCACTCCCTGTAGCAAGAGGAAAGCGTCTCCTCGTCTTCTCTTGTCACCTTGTCTTTCACTATCGGGCCGACGGTGTGGATAACATACTTCGAGGGAAGGTTGTACGCAGGTGTTATCCTGGCCCTTCCCGCCGGCTCCGGAAAGCCCTGCACCTTCATGATTTCAGCACACTTCAGTCTCAGTTCCATCCCGGCGTATGTGTGGATGCAGTTGTCGATGCATCTGTGATTCGGAGTATAGCAGCCCGTCATGCTGCTGTTCGCGGCATTGACGACGGCGTCACACCTTAAAAGCGTTATGTCACCCTGCCACAGGGAGATTCCCTTCCTGATTTCGGGAAGGAGGGAGGCGTCGACTATACCCTTTCTCTCTATCTCCTCCCTGAGGTACTCATCCTGGATACGAAGAAACTCCGGACTGACCGCCTCCGCCTTCCTTATATTCATGAGTCCCCTGAGGACTGCCTTCTGCTCTTCCTCCGATCGGGGAATCTCTTCGTTCCCGGTCCCTTTTCTTTCCTTGAGAAGTTCATTTATGAGGTAGATTCTTCTTTCACTCTGATTCATCTTTCCGTCGGGCTTTTCCCTTATTCCGATGCAAATTCCGGATTTGCAGACCGTCCTTCTCCGTAGACGGGAAGAAGCTCCGAGTAGGCCTTCTCCACTGCTCCGGGGATGTCGGTATGGGCAATGAAACCCTTTCCCTTTGGTCCGTAGCCGTTACAGTCATCCCTGAGACGCGGTATTTCTCCCATCAATAGTGAAATGTAGCGCTCGATGCTCCACATTCCGTGAACGGGCCTGAGGTATATGAGCTCCTTCAATGTAGACACTATTGTCGCACGGTAAGAGGCATAGTTTATGATGGTGCACTTCCCTTCAAGGCGCTTACGAAGTGTGGCATCCATACGCCTCTGCATCGTCGCATCCTGTATCATGATGATGCTCTTACAGGGGATCTTCTCCCTCTCAAGCAGCTCGAGAAGGTTTTTGATGTTGCTGCCGCAGTTTGTCGACTCCGTCTCGAGCAGGTCGGCCTCTACGCCGTACTTCTCGGATATGTATGCGTTGAAACACTCCGCTTCGCTGAGGGAGGACGCATCTATCCCGGGGCACTCCCCGCTGATCCTTTTTCTCAGCGCATCCGTCGTATGTCCCGCGCCTCCGACGATGATATACTTCGACGCGGCACCCGACTCCACAGCCCGGGCGAACTCATCGCCCCCCTGGAGGATGCTTCCCCCGAAGAGGACGGCGACATCGGCACGGAGGAAACCGTACCTTCTGCAAAGCTCATCGGGTGTGAGGGACTCCACGTCCCTTATTCCGAGATAGCCGGCAATGAGGTTGAGATTGTATGCTGTTCTTTCAAGATTCACGGCATGCTCCTTTTCTCAATGATACAATGACTGTCACAAAAGCGGGTCTATCGATAATGACATTTCAATCACGCTCTCTCCTGTATACGGTTCCCCCGAAGACGAAAGTTCCGTCCTCCTTGTCGTAAACAAGGTCCACAGGCGCCGTAGTTGCTCCTCTGCTCGAGAGTGTTATATGGAGTGTGCCGTCCTCGTAATCATCGACCCATGCCACGTCTGCATAGAAGCTGTCCTCCTCCGCATTTCCTTCATAGACGAAGTACAGTCTGCCATAAAGACTGCTCTCTGCCCCGGGAGTGAAGACTATCTTGTCTCCGTCACTGTCGCCGAGCCATGTTCCGAAGAGGAGAGCGAAGGCCTCTGCTGTCTCTTTCTTCCTCTCCTCCTCTCTCTTTCTTTCACTTTCGAGTTCCTCTTTCGTGTAGTATTTCTCCCTGTCCCCGTAGACCTCGCTCTCTGCGTCGAGAACAGTCATTTCAAAAAGGGATGCGAACTGGCTGCTGTCGAGCTTTCTCAGATATACTGTCCAGCCGTAAAGCGATTCCGATATCCTGAGACCGCTTATTCTTGAGGCATCATCACCCTTCAGTATCAGACTGTTTTTCCTTATCTCGTATGTTATTTCATCCAGATAGTTGAAGTCCCTGTCGTATGCAGTTACAGTCAGATATTCACTCTCAATTCCGCTTATACGGACCTCCGTTTCGTCCTTTCTGTAGACAGTGGACGAAAGAGCTATATCCTCATAAATTCCGGTATTTCTGTATTTATACACAACATCATCGCTTTTACATGTAACAAATGAAAGAAAAGACATAAGAACAACCACCAAAAGTATATTTCTCTTCACCGGAAAGACTCCCCGTTTTCTTTATTCTACACGATAAAAAAGAGTACAATCCAATCTTTTCTGCTACAATCGGTGTGATGACAAAAGACGAGATACTTGAATTCATAAAGGAAAACGAACCGCATCCACTCCACGATGCTGCAAGTAGCAGTACCCTCGAGGAGTTCATCGCAAAAGAGAAGAACGAATCTTTCTCCGAAATGCTCCTGCGCCTCATAAGGGAAAAGAACGAAAGCGAAGTCGAAGTCTACAGGAAAGCGGGAATAACGCCGCAGCACTTCTCGAAGATCAGAAGCCGCAGCGGCTACCAGCCGACAAAGGAGACCGCCCTCGCACTCGAGCTGGATCTGCCGCAGACGAAGGACCTTCTCAGAAGTGCAGGACTGGCATTCACACACGCGGACAAGCGTGACATTGTAGTGGAGTATTTCATCATCAACAGAAACCGGGACATTTTCACTGTCAATGAAACACTCGATCATCTGTCGCTTCCGATTCTCTGAAATATAGCCCGTGAGGCTAACACGGAAGCTTTCCTGTCCTCTACTCTTGAAAAGACACGGAGGCGTTCATGATATATACTTCTCTCACAAGAAAGGCACTCATCATTTCGTTTGAAGCCCACAGAAACCAGAAGGACAAGGCGGACGTTCCCTACGTCTTCCATCCTTACGAGGTCGCGTCGAGGATGACTGACGAAAATACAACTGTCGGCCGCACTTCTACACGACACCGTCGAAGACACTGATCTCACCTTCAGCGACCTGGAAAAGGAGGGTTTTCCAGCTCCTGTCATCGAGGCCGTCAAGGTGCTCACCCACAGAAAAGGAACACCGTACCTTGAGTACATAAAAAAGGTGAAAGAAAACAGTATCGCACGTGCTGTCAAGAAAGCCGACCTTGAACACAACATGAATGCTACGAGAATGGAAGTTATAACTCCCGAATGGAAAAAGAAACTACAGCTTTATGAAAAGGCTCTCGGGATTCTCGAGCGGGAGGACAAAGGTGAAAAGCCGCAGGATTTCAAAATCGTTTGATGCGAATAAATTGCATGCGAATCAACTGTCAGAAATGACAAAACGGTGCAATCATCAGCCTGTCGGCATTCATATTCAAGTCGAGATTACACTTACTGTTCAGGAACAGGGAGTTCAGATATACAGAAATAATGAGGAAATCCGAATTGATGACATGCCTTTCGGAGGCGTGTATTATAGGTTTAAGTATGAAGTACAATAAAGTTACAAATCTTTCGTGTGATAGAGTAAGCTGATGGACGAAAACAATATAATAAATAATCCCGACGCTTCTTTGATTGTAAGAGAGATCAAGTCTGTCATAGATTTGGCTCGTAATAATGTTGCGCGACAGGTGAACACTGAGTTGTTGAGTACCTACTGGAACATTGGACGCATCATATGTGAATATGAGCAAACGTTGCCTAATCGAGCGGATTACGGGAAACAGACGTTACGTGTTCTTTCAAGAGAATTAACAAAAGAGATTGGCAAAGGTTTTTC
>CAVDOI010000011.1:0-28924 GCA_963610485.1 Lachnospiraceae bacterium | reverse complement strand
TCTATAAAAGAGATGAACCTGTGATACCTCGGGGCTTGCCCCGAGGAGGTTCATTGCCCTCTTGATCTCTTCGCTCCTCAGCTCTTCCTTCTTTCCCTTTTTCGAGCGTGAAAACAATGCTGTCAGGTCATGCATCATTCTCTCCAGCATGTTGTCCAGGGAGAAGAGAGGCATGGGGGCTCTGAGAAGCATGAAGATTATCACCTCCCTCGGAGAAACCGCATCGTCAAGTTTGAGACAGTCTCCTCCACCGTCGAGAAGATAGGACAGTATATCCTTGAAGTAATCATCCAGGTTGTTGATTCCCGCAATCATCTCGTCCGGGATATCCACAAGGTTTTCGTGGAAATAACGAGTAATGTTTCCGTTCTCAATCCGCTTCTGTGTCATGGGGTTGTACCATGACGCGTGCTTTCCGTCTGCCACCCAGTTCTTAACAAGTATCCGGGGCACGTAATAATGTTTGTATTTTTCTGCCATGTGATAATGTTAAGGTAATAAAGCGGAGTTCAACAACCGTATTTTATGACAAGAGGTCAGCGTGTAACGGCTGTGAAGTCTATTCTGTGGCCTATTGTGAGTGTTACGGCAGACTTTCTGTTGTATAAATCGAACGCAGCCGACACGGATGCCTCGGCCTGCAGCCCCGGAGCATAGAGATAGCTGCACTGAGCTTCAAGGAGGATGGTCGTCATCCTCTCGCCGTTGAGGGTGTAGACTGCATTGTAGTCTATGTCACCCGTCCCGATTGTAGAGGAACCGTAGGGCGAGTCTATCGTGTATCCGTTTCCACGGATGAGAATAGCGAGGGAGGATGAGGCTTCGATCCTTCCGCTTGTGTATTCCGCCTTCAGTTCCTGATAGAGGGAGTTCGGACCGTATTTGAAGCCGAGATAGAATGCGTTCGGTGTAAAGAGGTCGCTTCTGCCGTCGGTGTGAAGGGGGACGGTGAATTTCCCTGCATCGACTTCTCTGTTGTAGTTGTACGGATTGCAGAAATATATTCCGTATGTGATGTTGAGCCCCGTTCGGAATGTGTATGTATCTGAAGAGAGGAGATACTTTTCACTGTTCTTCTTCAGGGTCAGAGATTCATCTCCGTCGAGGATATGCCATTCAATGCCGCCTCCGATTCCGAATGCCGTCGGTTTTCCCTTTTCCTCCTCGGTCGGAAGACTGAAGTCATCCATCTCGACTTCTCCGAAGAGTCTGAGAGCACCCGCACTGCCGAGATCCACGACGCCCTCTCCCTCGAGGTATGCCATTACGTTGGAACCGCCCTGATATAGATTGTGATAGACGCCGAAGGGGGAGATGTCGAAAAGAGTCGGGTATCTGGTGTAGATGAGGTTCAGTTCCCCGATGTTTAGTCTGAAAGAGCCGAAGTTCCATTCAACCCTGTGCGCGGCCACGGTCTTGAGTCCCCTGGATGTGTCATCCTCCGGATCTGTTTTCAGCGGTGAATACTTCAGTCCCAGCGTGTTGAAGCTTATGAGAACGAAGTTGTAGGTGAATGAGCCCCCTGCGGTATCCGTCGTATATTCCGCCCACAGGTTGTCGAGGAAGGGCACATCTCCGCTTATCGTGAACTGCCGGCTTCCCGGTCCCCACGATACCGGCCTTCTGCCGATTGAGAGGAAGAACCTCCCGTAGTCGATCTCGCCGTATGCATACCGTGGGAAGTTGAGGTCGAGAATGTCGTTGAGGGTATCGAAGTGATAGGGTATGTTGGAGTAGTAGTCTCTCTCGTAGAAGGAGTTGAGCGTTTGTCTGAGGTCTATGTCGAATACGACACGGAAATGCTCGTCGTCGATTCTGAATCCGATATCAGCAAAGCTGTCGCGATCATAGTAGCGGTAGTAGACGTCCTGTGTCGTTGTATAGAAAGCTCTGTTCCTGTATTCATCACTGCTGCTTGCCGCCCCGAGGTCAAAACGGGGGAAGGAGTCGTAGAGGAGCTGGGGATTTCCTCCCGCAATGAGTGAAACCGAGGCTTGAAGCTGGAAGAGGGTTAGTACGGCGACAAGAAGGGAAAGAGCTTTTTTCATACTACGACGATTATACGGGAATGGAGGCTTTGTTTCCACATCAGATGACGGAGAGGATGTCTTAGAATGAATCCCCGCGCTGTGATGCAGCATTCCTCTTCTGAAACGATCTCATCAGTTTTCCTCATAATCAGATAGTCGTATTCCCCCGCGGGTGATAGAATGAAGCCGTATTCGGAAGTGTTCTTCCGTGCAGAGCGAGGTGAAAATGGAAAGAGTCGTGAAGTTTCTGAAGGATGCAGGTACATACTATCTTGCGACAGTCGACGGAGACCAGCCGAGGGTAAGGCCCTTCGGTACGGTGAATGTATTTGAAGGCAGGCTTTATATACAGACGGGAAAGAAGAAGGATGTCTCGAAACAGCTTCATAGGAATCCGAAGGCGGAGATATGTGCATTCATGAACGGCGAATGGCTCCGTGTCTCGGGTGAGCTCATCGAGGACGACAGAAGAGAGGCGAGAGTCTCGATGCTTGATGCATATCCGTCCCTGAGGGCGATGTATGATCCCGACGACGGCAATACCGAAGTCTTCTTCTTCAGAAATGCAACGGCAGTCTTCTCGTCTTTCACGAGTGCTCCCGTAGTCGTGAAATTCTGAGAAGCGTGGTCAGGGAAATAGTACGTGACGAGAAGTTTCTTTCTCTTCCGTCCGTAAATGCAACACGCTCAGACGAAGCAGTCATAAACGATCTTGTCGACACACTCAAGGCCGAGAGAGAAAGGTGTGTCGGCATGGCTGCGAACATGATCGGCTCGAGAAAGAGAATCATCGCCGTCGCATCCGGCCCCGCAGTCTTTGTGATGATCAATCCCGTCATCACCCGTAAGACGGGGGAGTATGTCACACGGGAGGGATGCCTCTCCCTCGACGGGGAGCGGGATTGTATACGCTACCGGGAAATCGAAGTCGAATACCTTGATTCATCGTTCAGGAAGAAGAAGGGGACATTCTCCGGCTATACAGCTGAAATCATCCAGCATGAGATAGATCACCTGCACGGGATTGTTATCTGAAGGGAGGGAGGACAGACGGTGACAGTTTATGAATACGGCGACAAGGAAGCGGTGGACGTTCTTATCCAGATGGTCGATGACCATGATCTTTCGCTCCTCGACGCCGAAGTCGAAGAAATCAGAAAGGAAAGCGGTGTTCCTTTCCGTCTTGTCGCAGTGCTTGTCGATGACTGGAACAGGGATCTCTCCCCGTGGAAAGCTCCACCGGTATTCGGAAGTGCCGCATTCGGGGGAGAAGCATCTTCCACGCTGGACTACGTCCTCGGTCTCTGCAGTGACAGAACGAAGAGCTACTACATCGGTGGATATTCCCTTTCCGGCCTCTTCGCTCTCTGGAGTGCCACGAAGAGTGACGTCTTTAAAGGCACAGCGGCAGCCTCACCCTCGGTATGGTTTCCCGGTTTCACAGAATACATGAAGAAGAATGCGGTTAAGGCCGGGGCAGTCTACCTCAGTCTCGGCGACAGGGAAGCTGAAACCCGGAACAGGACAATGGCCTCGGTTGCCGACGCCATTATCGAGTGCAGGGATATAATCGAGAAAGAGGGCATCAGATGCTTCTTCGAATGGAACGAAGGCGGGCACTTCAATTCTCCGGAGAAAAGGACTGCAAAGGCCTTCGGCTGGATATTGAAACAAGACAGGCTTTCTTCCCGCCCTGAGTCTAACCTCTGAAATTCGAAGGTAGGTTTTTCTTCTCTTCGAGGAATTCCCTGTAGAAGGGCATGAAGGTCTTGTTGTCCCTGATTACACAGCCTGTGGGCTTGTGTGCCCTTATGAGATCGCCGCACTTGCCGCATGTGAGGCATATACGCGATGGATCTATCCTTCCTCTCTTGATTTCATTTGCAAAGTCGGGATCGGAGAACTGCATCCTTCCGAAGAGCATGCCGTCGCAGAGTCCGTCCTCCACGGCGCCTGCCGTGTAGAGGTCGCTGAACTCTCTGAGGTATGTCGGGGCGGAAGCGAGTATCGTCATGTCGGGAACTGCCTTCTTGACCTCTCCAATCCCCTTGATCATCCTGTTGATGCCCTCCAGAGGGTGCTCGTCCGGCGGATATTTTCCCGCATCGAATGGACGTGTGACATGCGTCGTTGCATAGGGGTTGCCCATCGTGAGATTTACCATATCAAGACCGAGGTCTTTGAGGTCACGTACAAGCCTCACGGGCTCCGAGAGATCCATCTCCATTGTACCCGGCTTCTGTCCGAATCCGGCGTACTCGGGGTAGCCGTCATAGATTCCGATTCTCGCTGTGACCATGAATGAATCATCCTCCCAGCATTTTGCAGCCCTGATGGAGTTGAAGAGAAGCCTCATCCTGTTTTCATAGCTTCCGCCGTATTCTCCTTTCCTGTAGAATCCCGACGCCACTTCCTGGAAGAGATAGCCGTGACACTGTTTGATGTCGACGGCGTCGAAGCCCGCTTTCTTAGCCAGTTCAGCTCCTTCTCCGAACTTCTCCTCCATGCTTTTGAGATAGTCGTCGGAGACTATGCACGAGTCATCGGCTGCTCTGAACTGCTCCAGCCACGGGTGTCTGTATGCAATGAGGGGAGCGGGTTTGTTCTCGGGATTGGAATAACGCCCCGAATGATTCGCCTGACAGATCAGGAACGGTGCGTATCCGTTCTTCTTGAGACCTGCTTCCCTGATTTCGTCCGTAAGTCTTTTGAATGCGTCAACATTCTCCCGGGTGAGGAGAAGCTGCGTGAGAGAGCTTCTGCCTTCTCTTACGACGCTTATTGCCTCGAACCACATTATCGCGGCGCCGCCTTCTGCAACTTTCCTGTAGCGCCTGAGGGTGTAGTCGGAAGGGCTGCCGTCAGGAAGGGAATCCGCTCCCTCCATGGGAGCCGAGCCCAGTCTGTTGTCGAAGACGATGTTTCTTACCTTTAAAGGTGTGGACAGGATCTTCGTATCCCCGGCAAAGGGTAGTGTAAATCCCAGCTCTTTGCACTTTGCCTTTACGTCGTCCAGAGTCTTATAGTGGAATTTCTCGTGTTCTGCCATTTTATCTTTCCTTTTTATCTGACGTTTCTGTTTTCCCTGTAGCCGCGCCATACATTCTCGAAGAAGTCGTTCTCTTCAGGGATGGGTCTGACCTTTCTCCATTTAAATGAACATTCTCCGTCTCTGTACGTCATCTCCTGGATGCAGTCATCCTTTCCGCCGTCATCGAGTCTGAATGTGAAGATGTCGGGGAGTGAGGGATCGGGTTTCGAGCCGCTTCTGTCGGTATAAAGAGCGCTTCCGCGGCTTTTCCCGCCGTTTTCGATGTAGTTGATCATGCTCTCGAGATAGCACTTCTGCGTTATGAGCATATCTCTCAGACGGAAGACGTCCCTGAGCTCCCCGGGGGAGGAGTATCTCACTCTTGTTCTGAAAGAGGAGAGCAGTGAATCGATTTCCTCAAGGAGAAGTTTCATTTCTCCTGCATTACGTACAGCTCCTCCCGAGGCACTCATTCTCTTCTGCATGCTTTGTATAAAAGAGGAGACATTGCTCTCCTTTCCCTTTGTCGATTCAGCAAGAGAAACAAGATTGGAGAGTGCATTATCCATTACTCTGTTGAAATCTTCTTCGTTGTGTGCGTTTTCGTCCTTCCTCTGTGAGATATAGAGTGCGGCGCGCGAGGAGCCTGCCTGTCCGGCATTGAGCGCAGAGCCGCCGGGGCGGTATATGCCGTGGCTTCCGGCAGCCTCTCCGACGACGAAGAAGCCTTTGATGTTGCTCTCCCACCACATGTTGATATCGAGCCCGCCGTTGTTGTGCTGCGCACACAGTGCTATCTCGAGGCTTTCCTTTTCAAGATCTACTCCCTTGTCCCTGTAGAAGTCGATTGCGGGGCTGTTCATTATCCTGAGTCTTTCTATCGGCCTTTTCACGAGAGCCCCTGCGGAGGAGAGGTAGGTGTACGCCTCCGGGGAGAGAGAGTCGAACGAGAAGTTACCGTCACAGGGGTCCTTTGTGAAGTCGAGAAAGACACGTCTTCCCTTCATCTCCTCGATGTAGACGAGAATGTCGATGATCGAGCTTCCTCCGCCCGCCTTCCTTACGTCGAAGGGCCACTGGTAGCCCTTGAGGAATACCGCAGAGAGGAGAGAGGAGGGTGATGAGAAGAAGTCTGTGAGGAATTCTCTCTCTCCGCTTCCGTCGGCCTCTGTCGAGTAGAATCTCGGAAGGGCCTGCATGTATGTTCCCGAAACGTTCCATCTGGGGTTTACGGATGCAAGTCCGAACTGCCACTCCGTGAGATTGCGCCCCCTGACTCCCGCTTCGAATGCAAGCCCGGTGGAGCCGTGCTGACTGGAGGGGTAGACCGAGGAGAAGTAGATGCCGCTCGGGCCGCCTGTCGCCCAGACAACGTTCTCCGCCTCTATGGTGACATATGCATCCGCCTTTGTGTCGAGTGCGACAACACCGTATGTCTTCTCTCCGTCGGAGAGTATTCTGATAACCTGCATTTTATCACAAAAGGGGACGGAGAGGCTTTCCGCTTCCTTTTCAAGAGCTCTCGTCATCTCCCGCGATGTGTAGGGACCGATGCTTGTCGCCCTCTCCCTCGGGTCGTGGTCGGTCTTGTAGCCGACGTACTCTCCGTATCTGTTGACGGGGAACGGCAGGCCGAGGAGGCAGAGGTGCATGAAGCTCTGTGTGCTGAGTGCCGCTTCGACGAGTGCTATATCACCATCGACGGCCTTCCCGTTGAAGAGTGTCTCCGCCATAGCCCTCACGCTGTCGTTTCCGCTTCCGCTGAGTGTGAGCTTATAGTATGTCTGCTTGTCGCTTCCGGTGTTCCGGCTTGTGCCGGAGAGTCTGTCCTCGCTGATGAGGAGAATGTCATCGACTCCGTTCTTCCTGAGAGAGACTGCGGCATTGTAACCGGCCGCACCCGTACCGACTATGACGGTGTTTACCTTTATCCTTTCGTTTTTCATTTTCTACTTACAGCCTTTTTATATGGAAACCGCCGTCGACATCGATGTGGTTTCCCGTCGTGTAGAGGAATTTGTCTGATACAAGAGCGCTTACTGCATTTGCGACATCCTCCGCTCTTCCCCAGCGTGCTATCGGAAAGAGACCGGCTTTGATGAGCTTGTCGTATTTTTCCTCTACTGCTGATGTCATATCCGTCAGGATGACGCCGGGTCTGACTTCGTTGACAAGGATTCCCTCTCCCGCAAGTCTGTCGGCATAGAGGGTTGTAAGCATGCTTATCCCCGCTTTCGATACGCAGTACTCGCCGCGCGATGTGCTCGACACCTCCGCCGAGCACGAGGAGATGTTGACGATGCATCCCCTTCTTCCGTTCACTTTTTCCTGTTTCACCATGACTTTTGCCACTGCCTGCGTCATGAACATGTTGCTCTTCGTGTTGATGGTCATGACCCTGTCATAGGATTCCTCCGTCATTTCCAGGAGGTCCGCCCTCACGAGAGGGGCGACCCCCGCATTGTTGACGAGAATGTCGATTCTCCCGAACGCATTCACGGCCTCTTCGACGATTCTTTTCCTGTCATCGGCGCTCGAGACATCGGCCTTCACATAAAGAACCTCGGCGCCGAGAGCCTCCACTTCCTTCACGGCCTTCTCGTTCTTCGCCATGTCCCCTGTTGCGACCATCACGATATTCAAGCCGTCTGCGGCAAGCTGTTTTGCCGTTGCAAGCCCTATGCCTCTCGATGAACCTGTTATTACTGCACTCTTTTTCATTTTTCCTCTTTCTCCTTTTCTTCAATGCTTTCCATCTCTATCCCGTCGAGGAAGACTGCCTCTCCCTCCGCCGCATATACTCCGAAGAGAGAGCCGGTGAAGCACATGTTCATGCACCCTTCGGCTGCAAGGGCGTATACGGTAGCCCCGGCGATGTGCACTCCGCCGGCATAGAAGGAGTAGTTTTCGTCATCGGATACGATCTCGAGACTGAGAGGACCGGATGGCTGCAAAAGCGTTATTCTCTCAGTCTCCGCTTCAAAGTCATGGATATGTCTTATGAGTGAGACAGAGACTCCGCACCTGTCCTTCCTCACCTCCATTCTGTAGTGGTAGTCGCTTGAGAGAAATACCGTTATTCCGGCACATCCCGTGAGAGACGCTGTGTCAAGCATGACGCTCATCCTCTCTCTGAAGCCTCTCTGTCTGAAGAGCAGCATCGTGGGATGACCCAGCGGAAGGTTGATGTTCTCCCTGCCGTGAAGTGTCAGAGTCTTCTTTTCTCTGTCGAACGAGTAGCATTCATCCTTCGGCACCCTCACCTTGAGGTAGGGGTATTTCTCCAGATCCTCTGAAAAAGATACCGAGTAGTCCTTCTCTGACTTCTGATCCGGACCGCACTCATATTCAAGTTCTACATTGCCGTTCCCGCCGATTACCGGCCATCCGTTTTTCCATTCGACCGGAGCGAGGAAAGTCTCGCGTCCCAGGTGGTGCAGAAGAGGTCTCGGCTTAGTGCGGATAGCAAGGAAGACAGCCCACCATTTTCCGTCGGGGCCTTCGACGAGGTCTGCGTGTCCCGTCGCCTGTATGGGGTGTCTCTTTCTTGCGACGTGGGAAAGAATGGGGTTCGAAGGATTCTTCTCATACGGTCCGTAGATATCCTTCGACCTCAGAATCATCTCGTGGTGGCCGTACTCCGTTCCTCCCTCGGCCTCCATCAGATAGTACCAGCCGTCCTTGTAATAGATGTGAGGTCCCTCGACGGAGGGGCCTCCGCATCCGGAGGTGAGGAGTCTCAGCCTTTCTTTGAGCTCCCCTGTGTCGGGATTGATGAATGCCCCGACTATTCCCTTCACTCCGCCGGCCTTTCCGTTCGATGCGTAGAAGCATCTGCCGTCGGGGAGAAAGAGGAGGGAAGGATCGATGCCGTCCCTTGTTATGAAAGCAGGCTTAGACCATACGCCGCTCTCAATATCATCGGTATGTATGACGAAATTACCCAGCGTGTACTTGTTTGTCGTCACTATGTAGAAGCGTCCGTTTCCGTTGACACGTATCGTGGCGGCATAGAGCCCGGAACTGGGGGCGGCCTTCTCGAGACTGAGGTCCTCCTCACGCCTCAGCGCAGGCGAGAGATAGGCCCATGAAACGAGGTCCCTGCTTTTCCATACCGTGACGCCGGGGAAGTATTCGAATGTGGAGTTTACAAGGTAGTACCAGCCGTTATGGAAAACGACTGACGGGTCGGGAGCGAAGCCCGGAATGACTGGATTCTTGAACATGACCCGATTATTGCACCCGTGGAAAGAAAAAACACCTGTAAAGTTTTTCTGTCAGAATTCTCAAAGAAGCATATTTCTTAACAAAGGTACCACTATTTCTTTAACTTTAATGAAATGTTGACATAAAAAACAAGAAATCTACTTTTTTTGATGTAAAAATCTGTCACATCGAGTATTTAATTTGTCAATTTTTTCTCTGATGAAGGTAATGCATACTACAAACCGAAAAAAAGGCGGTCAGTATGAAAAAGAAACAACTGCAGAGTAACAGCGACGTGCCACTCGCACTCAAAATGAAGAAGGACTGGACGAAATACAAGACCCTCTATTTCCTCTTCATCCCGGTGCTCCTCTATTATATCATCTTCCAGTACGGTTCGATGTTCGGTCTTATCATTGCATTCGAGGATTACAAGCCCAGACTCGGGTTCTTCGGCTCGAAATTCGTCGGTCTCAAGCATTTCAGGAACTTTTTCAAGGACTATTACTTCCAGAGGACGCTCACGAATACGATAAGAATTGCGGTGACGAATCTGATTTTCACGTTTCCGTGCCCGATTCTTCTTGCTATCTTCATCAGCGAACTGAGGAGCCGCAAGTATTCGAAGTTCGTGCAGACGGTGACCTACATTCCCCATTTCGTCTCCGTCGTCGTTGTAACCTCCATTCTCATGGATCTTACATCCCGCACCGGGGCTGTAACGACGCTCCTTTCCTATTTCGGCTTTGAAAAAGTGACGATGCTCAACGAACCGAAGTACTTCCTTCCTCTCTACATCATCTCCAACATATGGCAGAACGTGGGATGGAACTCCATCATATATCTTGCCGCTCTGCTGTCGATAGATGCACAGCTCTATGAGGCTGCGAAGATTGACGGGGCGGGGAAGCTCAGACAGCTGTGGTCGATTACGCTTCCGTCCCTGCTGCCGACAATCGTCATCATGCTTATCCTCCAGATAGGAAAGATGTTCAACGTCGGCTACGAGAAGATCATCCTCATGTACAACTCCCTCACATACGAGGTTGCCGATGTAATCAACACATATGTCTACCGTGAAGGCCTTCTCAATCTCAACTATTCATATGCAGCAGCCGTCGGTATGTTCAACTCCATCGTGTCATTCATACTTGTGTGGAGTACAAACAAGCTCTCGAACAAGCTCACCGGTTCGGGACTCTGGTGAGAGGAGGCTGAAAGATGAAAGTCAGATACACAACAGGCGAACAGGTTTTCCACGCATTCATCGTTTTAATCACGATTCTGCTTGTCCTTGCGGTGATCATCCCGCTCATGAGCATCGTTTTCGCTTCATTCTCCGACCCCTTCGAAGTCATGAAGCATACGGGGATCTACTGGCATCCGGAGAAGTTCTCTCTCTACAGCTACAGGATGGTATTCCAGGACAAGAGCATTCTCACAGGTTACATGAACACGCTCTTTGTAGTAATCGTCGGAACATCACTCAATCTCGCACTCTCGATAATCGCGGCATATGTACTCTCCCGCAAGGGCCCGAGGCTCATCAAGTTCTTCACGCTGATGATTGTCTTCACGATGTATTTCCAGGGCGGAACGATTCCGACATACATCATAGTCGACAAGCTTCATCTCGTCGGCTCGAGATGGGCCCTCATCCTTCCCTCGGCAGTGAACACCTTCAACCTCATCGTCCTGAGAACGGCAATGGCTGCAGTTCCGGACTCCCTTCCCGAGTCCGCGATGATCGACGGGGCGGGCCATGTGACGATCCTCACAAGAATAATGGTACCGGTGACTAAGGCATCAATCGCAGTAATCCTGTTGTACTATGCAGTATCACACTGGAATTCATGGTTCCCTGCAATGATATACCTGAGAAAGAAGAGCATGTATCCTCTGCAGCTCATTCTCCGCACCATCCTCGTCCAGGACGACACGGCGGCTATGAGCTCCGGCTCTCTCGAGTCCCTTGCGCTCTCGTCCGACAGCGTGAAGTATGCAACGATAGTCGTTGCGACGGCACCGATTCTCGCCGTATATCCATTCCTGCAGAAGTTCTTCGTCAAGGGCGTCATGGTCGGCGCCGTAAAGGGTTGAGACATGCTGGTTCCGGGTATCGTCAGCGCAACATTCAAGACGGAAAGCGTGGATTATGTCATCGCTTCGGCTGTAGAGAACGGCCTCTGCGCCGTCGAATGGAGCGAGAACCATCATATAAAGAAGGGCGATCTCGCATCTGCCCGTGAAACGGCGGAGAAGACGGCTTCAGCCGGTCTCGAGATGGCAGGCTACGGCTCCTATTACCGCCTCGGCGAGAAGATGGAGATAAGGGAAAGCCTCGACACGGCTTCCTCTCTCGGCGCCCGGAGCATGCGTATATGGGCGGGAGGCAGACCCTCATCCTCCCTCACTGAGGAGGAAAGGGAAGCTCTGATAGAAGAGCTCAGAGGGGCTGTCGGAACGGCTTCCGGGTACGGCATCACACTCAATCTCGAGTGGCACAAGAACACCCTCACGGATACAAACGAGTCGGGGCTCGATGTGCTTGAGAGAATTGAAAGCCCGTATCTCGGAACCCTCTGGCAGCCGACGCAGGCTCTCTCCTTTGCGGAGAGAAAGAAGGGACTCGAGATGATAAAGGAATATCTCTCGTACCTTCACGTCTACTACTGGGATGAAAGCGGACGCCGTCCGCTCTCAGAAGGGATAAAACACTGGAGGGAGTATTTCTCCCTTCTTGATGAGAATAAAAAGTATTATGCACTTCTGGAGTTCGTCCGGAATGACAGCAGAGAGCAGTTTGGAGAGGACGCTGCAGTCCTCAGAAAGCTGACAAGAGGAGAAAAGTGATTATGGCTGACATGCATATCGACTGTTTTGATATGATCAACCCGTTCGTCATCGCATCAAGTCCCGCGACGCGCGGTGCAGACAATGTGATAAAGAGCTCCGGGTGTCACCCCGGTGCCGTAACGATGCGCAACTTCGGCCACGGCATGGGCGGCGGCGGATTCTTCTATCCCGATTTCGAGAGTGTGAGGAAGGGCCTTCCGGCATTCCATTCCCACGCCGTCGGGACTCAGTGCCCCGATAAAATCTCCTCACTCGACGAATACTGCGATGAAGTGAGAAGGGCGAGGAAGGAGATGTACCCGGAGACGAAGCTCTGGGCATCGGTGGGCCACTATCATGATATCGAGAAGTATCCGGACTGGAAAGAAAGGTGGGTGAAGGAGGCAAAGGAGGTCGTCAGGGCAGGCGCCGACGCCGTAGAACTCCATTTCAACACCCCCGGTGTTGCAACAGCGGCCGACAGACAGTTCAACTATTATCAGCTTGTCGAGACATGCACGAAGATGATCAAGGCGGCGGTTCCCTCCACTCCCGTCATGGTCAAGCTCGCCGTCGAGGATATCGACTGCCTCACCTCCATGAGACGGGCAGCCGCCGCAGGTGCGGACGCTGTCGGCCCCACTGCAAGATGGAAGGCCTTCTACTTCGATCTCGACTGGAAGACGACCCAGCCCCGTCCCGGTGCGGGCTACGGCGGAACGCAGGCGAACCCCATCGTGTGCTTCGAGATAGCTGATGCGAGAAAGCGCGGAATCGACATCCCGATGTATGCCGGCGGCGGAGTCTTCTCATATGACCAGGCCCTCAGATACATCATGGCGGGATCTGATATGGTCCAGCTGGGTGCCCTGGCATGCTCGGGAGGCATCAGAGAATGCGCACGTCTCATGAGGGAATGCTCGGAGTGGATGGACAGAAACGGCTACAGAAGCGTCAAGGACCTCAAGGGCGTTGCACTCGAGCTCTTCTCGATGAGTGAGGAGAAGGCGAAGAGGCGGCAGGATGCACTCGGCGAGGCATACAGGACAACTTCTGTCGACACCGGTAAATGCATCGGATGCGGCAGGTGCGAGGATGTATGCTGGTACAAGGGCATAACGATTGAGGGACGCAAGGCGAGGAAGACGCAGTCCTGCATAGGCTGCGGCTACTGCTTCCAGGTATGTCCTGCCGGGGCACTCCACGTCGATGCCCCCGCAATACTCAGGAAAGGCTTCGAGGAGAACTGAAGAATGGCTGAAAAGGTATTACTCTGCGGTATGGGAGGCTACGGTGAGAACTATGTGAAGGAATATCTCACGCGTGATGTTCTCGGCTCCGTCCTCACTGCAGTTGCAGATCCGTTCGCTTCAAAGAGTCCGCTCTATGAGGAAGTGGTCAGGAAGGGAATTCCTGTCTACTCTTCACCCGGGGAGTTCTTCCGGGAGAACAGGGCCGATCTAACAGTCATATCATCCCCCATACATACGCACTATCCATACATAATGACGGCGCTGGAGAATTCAAGCTACGTCCTTACCGAGAAGCCGGTATGCTTCAGAACGGAACAGATTGAGGCTATGGAGAAGAAAAGCGCAGAGACGGGACTTTTCGTCGCCGTGGGCTATCAGCTCTGCTTCTCACACGATGTGCTTGCCCTCAAGAGGGATATACTCTCCGGCCTCTACGGCAGACCTGTCAGATTCCGCACGATAAGGCTGATGAGAAGAAACGACATATATTATTCGCGCTCTGCATGGGCGGGCGCAGAGATGTGTCACGGAGAGCCTGTCTATGATTCACCTTTCACGAATGCCTGTGCGCACCAGTACCAGAACATGGTCTTCCTCCTCGGAAAGGAAATGGATGAAAGTACATCAAGCACCTCAGTCGAGGGCGCTCTTATCCGCATACGTCCCGGCATCACCAATTGTGATACGGCAGTTCTGAAGTTCACGACAGAGGACGACGTCGAACTCTACTACTATGCATCACATGCAGTGGACGAGGCGAAGCTCGGACCGCTGAGCACATACGTCTTCGAGAACGGTTATATAGATGAGACGGCAGAGGGCTTCACCGGGTACCTCTCCGACGGAAGAGTAATCGACTACACCTCCATCGATAAGGGTGAGAGGATGGAGAAGCTCTGGGAGGCTGTGAGATGCGTCAGGGAGAAGAGAACTCCCGTATGCACCCTCAGGACAGCAGAAGAACACACCCATGCCGTCCTCATGGCACAGAAGAGGGGAGTTGTGGATCTCTCTTCGTCCGCCACGGCGAAGACGGACGACGCCGGAAGCACCTACTACACGCTCCCCGCTCTGGGAGCGGCACTCAAGAGTGCATATGACAACTGGTCGGTTGATTTGAAATCGATATATGAAAAAAAAGAAAAAGGAGAATGAAAAGATGAAAAAAGCATTCCTGTTTTGTTTAGCACTTCTCATGGTCGTTCTTCCTCTTGCCGCAAACGGCTCGAGCGAGACGAAGTCAGCAGATTCAAGTGCACCTGTCAAGCTCACATACTGGGCACCGATGAGTTCGAAGATCAAGAACGTCAATGATTTCTCGGAGCTTCCCTACTGGCAGGAGATCATGAAGAGAACCAATACAGACATCGAGTTCACGAACGTTTCTTCGGAGGACAAGATCCTCGGCGAGCAGTTCTCGATTCTTCAGGTTTCCTCGACTCTCCCCGATATCGTGGAGTACAAGTGGGCTGAATACGTAGGCGGACCGCAGGCTGCCATCGACGACGGCTTCATCATTCCTCTCAACGACATATTCGAGAAGTACTGCCCGAATATTTCGAAGTTCCTCGAGGAACATCCCGACATTGCAAAGGAGTGTTCGACGGATGACGGCACATACTACTGCTTCCCGTTCGTCAGAGGCGAAAGCTACGAGAACAACTCACTCCTCTTCAGCGAAGGACCCATCTACAGAATGGATATCCTCAAGAAGCTCGGCTTCGATTCCGTTCCCGAGACAGCTGATGAACTCTATGAGGTCCTCAAGGCTGTCAAGGAATCCGGACTTGTCGAGATTCCGATGTCGATCAGAGCAGAGCATCTCAGCAGATTCTTCTCGCCTGCATTCGACAGCTGGGACACATGGTATGTCGAGGACGGCACTGTTCATCACGGCTACCTCGAAGCAAACAGATACGACTACCTCCAGTTCGTCCACAAGCTCTATGCAGAAGGCCTCCTCGACAACGACTACATGTCAGTCAACAAGAACGGCATGAACAGCATGTTCCTCTCGGGCAGGGTCGCTCTCGCTTACAACCCGGGCTCTCTCATCGCAACAGCAGTCACGACAATGGGAGATGATGTCGAAGTAAGCTCTGCTAAGCCGCTCTCACCCGTCAAGGGCAGAAACAGCAAGTTCGCAAAGATGAATTCCGTCTTCGATACAGGTTCCTCTTCTGCAGCTGCCATCACGACAAGCTGCAAGAACATAGAAGCAGCTGCAAAGCTTCTCGACTATGCTTACGGCGAGGAAGGACATCTTCTTGCCAACTTCGGTATCGAGGGCGTTACATACACGATGGTCGACGGCTATCCGACATATACCGAGATGGTCATGGAGAACAAGGATGACGTCATGGCAAAGTACATGAGATGCACAGTCAACGGCGCATTCGTCCAGGACAAGAGATATATCGAGCAGTACTACAGCGTCGAGGAGCAGGTCGAGGCTCTCAAGCTCTGGGCTCAGACGGACTATGGTCAGTACAAGCTTCCTCCTGTAACGATTCCGAGTGAATACACCTCCGACGTCGCTTCCATCATCAACAAGGTCACGACGTATGCCGACGAGATGGAGACGAAGTTCATCACAGGAGCAATCGAGCTCAACGAAAAGACATTCGCAGAGTACCAGGCACAGCTCAGGGCTTTCGGTCTTGAGGATGCACTTGCTGTCTACCAGAAGGCTTACGAAGCTTACATGGCTAAATAAGGACAGTAATACTTACGGACAGGACAGTCCAGGCTGTCCTGTCTCTATTAAAGAGGTTGGCAATGAATAATATGGAAAAACTGATCGGTCTTCTCGATACCGGTTATTCCGGATTCGACGGACTGGGGAATATCGACGGCGCAAAGCTCATCGGATATTACAGAAACAGAAAGAAGCCGGTCTATCTCTTTTCAATCGAAGATGCCTCGAAGATGCCGGACAGAAGCGTCATCGACGATGCAGAAAAGGTGATGGAACACGATATATTCGGACATAAGTTCGACGGTCCCATCGACTGGATGTTCAATCCCACGACAGAGACGAGCAGGGACAACGAATGGAGCTGGTCGCTTTTCCGTACTATTTACTGGCAGCCCCTTGCCCGGGCATACGCTCTCACGAAGGATGAAAGATACACCCGCGAGTTTCTATCCGAGATGCATTCGTTCCGCGAAGCATGGCCTGCAGACGAGTTCATAAAGGACACGACGTTCGTCTCAAAGCAGCCCTTCCCGGGAACTGCATGGAGAACGATCGAGACAGGAATCAGAATATATACGACATGGCTTCCGTGCTTCGAGATCTTCAGACATTCCTCCCTCTGGAGCGAGGATGACCTCGCATCCTTCCTCCTCGGAATAAGGGATCATGCTCTCTTTTTAATGGGACACTACTCAAACCATGACCGCTCGTCGAACTGGCTGAGCATGGAGACATCTGCACTCCTGCAGATTGCCGTCATGTTCCCCGAGTTCAAGGAATCGTCCGGGTGGCTTAAGACGGCTTACGGACGGGTAATGCATGAAGTGAGGTACTGCTTCAGCGACAACGGCGTACATATGGAGAAGACACCGATCTACCATCAGGTTGCATCGATCGCATTCTGCCAGGCGCTCGTCATGTGCCGCAATAACGGCCTCTACGTTCCCGACTATGCATGGGAGACGATAAAGCGCAGCGCTGAATACATCTATTCACTCATCAAGCCCGACTGGTCGACCCCGATGATCGGGGATGCCGACAGGACGGACCTTACGACAAGAAAGGCCGACACGTCGCTCTACGAAGGGATGAACCTCTCGTTCTTCCCCGGGGGGCTCAACGAGCTCAATGAATACTTCAGATGGATGTACTCACTCTTCCATGATGAAGCTTTCAGATTCTTCTATTCACTCGGAAGAGAGGGAAAGGCTCCGGAGAAGAAGGATTACAAATACAGCGAAGAGGGCATATATGTAATGCGCTCGGGGTGGACTGAAGAGAGCGATTACATGCTTACCCATTCCACTCAGCTTGAGCGTGGCGAGAGAAGCACACATTCCCACAACGACAGCATGCATGCCGAAGTCACACTCAAGGGGGAGGATATCCTCGTCGACTCGGGGCGTTACATCTACCGCTCGTCGATCTGGAAGGACTGGAGGGCGTATTTCGTCTCGTCTCTTGCCCACAACACCCTTTATGTGGACGACCACGAGATGGGAGCCGTTCCCGGCGTCGACAGAGTCAGAGGCGTCAGGGCCCTCTGCCACTTCTTCGGAGAGGAGGCCGGATGCAGGGTCATAGATCTCTCCCATAACGGCTACGCATATCTGACGGACCCCGTATTCCACAGAAGGAAGTTCGTTCTCCTTCCTACTTCTTCCGTCGTCCTTGTCGACTGGGTCGACAGCCCGGGAGAGGAGAGCCATGACTTCAGGCTGATGTACAATTTCAATACGAAGGATGTGACGCTCGAGGGAAATCACATCGATTACATATCGCGCCGCGGAAAGACATTCACTCTCGATTTCGAATCAGATGCACCGTTCAGATCGTCACTCCTCTGCGGAAGCGAAGACCCGAAGGGCGGCTGGATCAGCTACGGCTATCCGGTTCGTGAGAAGGCCGGACAGGTGACGTTTGCATACGGCGGAAAGGCTCCGTTCTCGGCAGTGACACTCATCAAATGCAGCGACGACGACACCACAGTCTCTCTCGGGGACGGAAAGGTGAGAGTGACTTCCCCCGACGGCGTGAGGGAGATAACACGCACAGGAGTTGTGAAACTATGAGATTCGGCCTATGTACAGATATAAGAAACGTTAAGATGGTGGAGGAGTGCGGCTACGACTACATCGACGGCAAGCTCAATCAGATAGCCTCATTCTCCGACGATGAATTCGATTCCGTTCTTTCACTCATGGAAACAACGCCTCTTAAAATGGAGAGGGCCTCTCTTCTCTATCCCAAGACGATGTCTCTACTCGGAAAGGATTATGACGAGAGGGCGGTAAAGGAGTACCTTGAGAAGGCATTCAGGAGGATGAATGCGCTCTCCTGTCCTCTTGTCGTCTTCGGGTCGGGTAAGAGCAGGATGCTCCCGGAGGGGATGAAGTGGACTGACGGCTTTCTCTCCCTCGTGACTGTGACTCAGCTTACAGCCGACATCGCATCAGAGTATGGTATCTCTGTCGCCCTCGAGACTCTCAACAGAAGCGAGACGAACATGATCAACACCCTCACCGAGGGAGCAGCGCTCCAGGCTGTCGCCGGCAGGAAGAACGTCGGGCTTCTCGCGGATGCCTACCATATGAGAAAGGAGGGCGAGGACATGAACAAGATCATGTATTGCTCCCCTCTCATGCATACCCATATAGCACTCAGGGAGGGAAGGGCTTTCCCGACAGAGAAGTGTGAGGAGGTTGAAGAGTTCTTCGATGTTCTCAAAAAGAGCGGCTATGACGGCACGATGAGCATCGAGGGAAAGAGCTTGAATGTTGAAGAGGATTCGGTGAAGGCACTGAAGGTTCTCAGAGAATACGACAGGAGATAACAATGGACAAGGTAAGAATAGGAATAATAGGCTTCGGCCACATGGGACAGCAGCATTCGGCTGCACTGACGGCGGGAAAGGTTGACAACGCACTCCTCTCTGCCATTGCAGACACAGACCCGTCGAAGATAGAGAAGGCGAAGAGCCTCTACGGAGACAGGGTGAAGTATTATGACACAGCCGAGGCGCTCATGGATTCGGGAGATGTGGATGCAGTCATTCCGACATGCCCTCACTACTATCATCCGGTATATGGAGTATATGCACTCGAGCACGGTCTGAACTACCTCTGCGAGAAGCCTGCCGGCGTCTATACGAATGCCGTGAAGAAGATGAACGAAGCCGCAGAAAAGTCCGGAAAGGTCTTCGGCGTCATGTTCAACCAGCGCACGAACCCTCTCTATCAGAAGGCGAGGGACATGGTGCAGAGCGGGGAGGTCGGAAGAATTCTGCACTGCCACTGGCTCATATCATCATGGTTCCGTCCCCAGTCATACTATGACAACTCCACATGGCGTGCGACATGGAGGGGAGAGGGGGGAGGACTTCTGATGAACCAGAACCCCCACAATCTCGACCTCTGGCAGTGGATATGCGGAATGCCGGTGAGAGTGAAGGCTGAAGTATATTACGGAAAGTACCGCAATATAGAGGTCGAGGATGATGTCTATGCCCTCATGGAGTATGAGGACGGCCATATCGGGACGTATGTCACGACGATAGCCGACGAGCCCGGGACCAACCGCCTCGAGATATCGGGAACAAGAGGAAAACTCGTCGTAGAGAACGACACCATCACATTCTGGCGCACCCGTGAGGACACCGATGACTTCCAGAAAAGGTTCAAGGGGGAGATAGGACACCCCGAAATCTGGAAGTGCGAGATACCCGTCAAGGGAACATATACATCCCACTGCGGGATCATAAAGAACTTCTGTGATGCCGTTCAGAAGGGGACTCCTCTTCTCGCTCCGGGGAGTGACGGCATAAAGAGTCTCGAGATAATCAATGCAATCTTCCTCTCTTCATGGAATGACGGTAAATGGATAGAATTACCAATCGATGCCGACAGGTATGAAGAGATGCTGAGAGAAAAGTGCGGGGGCTCGTTCCCCGTCTGACAGGAAAGAGGGACGCTATGGCGAAGAAGAGATTGAGTTTCAAGAAGAAGACGGTGACGGGATGGACGCTCTCCTATCTCCTTATGACTCTCATTCCTCTTCTTCTCGTCCTTCTCGGAGCCCTCGTCACGCTCTCTGTCAATGTCTCGTCGGTCACTTATGCCAATTCGATAACGGCCTCTCTCGTCCAGAACACCTTCTCAAGTGTTCTTGAACGTATAAACGAGATAAAGGCGGAGATGATAGTCGACCCCGATTTCGATGAGCTGAGGACAGCCCAGTCCCTCGAGGGAATCTCGAGTCTGGATCTCTACTATCATACGGCGGACATCAGACGCCTCGAGCAGACATCTTCCGTCGTGGAGAACCTCTTTGTTTTCAGTCCCGTCTACAACTGGTATGTCTCGGACCTGGACTGGGGAGCTCTCGATTCAATCTCATCTTCGAATTCATTGAAACTTACATCCGGCCAGGTCGGGAAATACCTTGAAAGGGAAATCAGGGATGTCTATATCCATGACATAGAGGGTGGGAAGATCCTCATCCTCCTTCCCATGACGTTCATACGCTCCTCAAATCCCAATTCCCTCGCCGTCGGCGTCATCGTCTCGAAGACAAGTCTCTTCTCGTCCTCTATCGACGACTATCATGACGTCGTCATATACAGCGAAGGGCGGGACTGTGTCGTATACAGCTACTCGGGAAAGTACACGGAGGGTGAGAGAGACGACTTCTTCTCATCTTTTCCATTCGGAACGACGGGAAAGACGGGGAGTATGATAGTATCTGCCGGCGAGACGAAGACGGAGAACCTGAAATGCATGGTTCTCATGAACAGACGCACCTATTTCCACTCCCTCTATCTCCTCATCGCGATGATTGCAGCCGTCATCCTTCTTGCTGCCTCATCGGGTGCGTTTCTTACGGTGAGAAACGTCCGCAGGGACTGGATTCTATACGCCGAGGCCATGAAGGCATCCGGCGTCGACCCCGACGACATCCCTCTCAATGCCACGGTCTATTCGCCGTTCGTCTCCTCTGTGAGTTTCCTGAAGGCTGAGACGGAGGAACTCTCGTCGGTGATCTCGGCACAGAAGACGTCTCTGATACAGAGTGCGCTGCAGAAGCTCGTGAACGGAGACTCCACAGTGACGAAGGAGGTCCTGTCGTCACTCGGCGTAGAGCTCATATCAGAGCTCTTTGCCGTTGTGATACTCAAGGGAAACGGGGATGAGCTTCACACTCTGCTTCCATCCTCCCTCGTGCTTCCGTTCCAGTCCGAATACGGCGGGGCGTACATCATAAACCTCTCTTCAGACGACAGAAGGAAGATGACCGCCATAGCAGACGAGGCTTCGAAGACGGATGGAATAACTCTTTTCTCCCTCTCCGATGTGCATGAGGGACTGGACGGTGTCAGGGACAGCTATATAGAGGCAATAATCGTCAGCGAGTACCAGAAGGACCACGACATTCCGTTCCTGTCCTATTCCTCGCTCTCGGAGACTACAAGCCGTACGACCTTCCAGTACACACTCGAGGAGAACATGATGCTCCAGAAGGCCCTCAAGGACGGAGACGGTGAGAAGGCGAGAGGAGTCGTCGAGAAGGTGATCGAGCGCAACAGGGCCAACGGAGTCTCTCCCAAGACGCTGAGGTTCCTTCTCTTCTCAATAAGCGGAACGATAATCCGAACCGTCAACGGTCTTGACGAAAGATACCGTGAAGTTGTGCCGAAGATAAACTTCCCCCCGATTCTGCAGTCGCAGAACTTCCAGAAGTCACTCTCCGGTGTCGAGGAGATAATCGACTCGACATGTTACAGCATAAGGGCGATACAGGAGACGATGGTCGACAGCACGGCGGAGACATACCTCATCTACAGGAAGGTGCTGGATTATGTGACACAAAACTATTCTGATCCGATGATGAACGTCTCATCGATAGCCGATCACTTCGACATCTCGATAGCCTATCTTTCAAGGATCTTCAAGAAATACAACGGAATCAACATTTCCGAATACATAACGGGCTACAGACTTGAGAGGGCGAAGGAACTTCTGGAGGAAGGAAAGATGGTGGGAGAGGTCGTCGAAAGCTGCGGCTTCGGCTCTCTCAGAACCTTCCTCAGAGTCTTCAAGTCAGTCGAGGGAATCACACCCGGACAATACAAGTCTTCAGTGACAAAGGAGAGCTGAGATGCTGAAAACAGCAGTCATAGGATGCGGTGCAGTTTCGCGTAACCACGGAAAGGCACTCAGGAACAACGAATACACAAAGCTCGTGTACTGTGTCGACATAGTCGAAGAAAGGGCCCGGGCCTTCAGTGAGACCTACGGCGGAGAGATTCTTACGGACTACCGTGACCTCTACGGAAAGGATATCGACGTAGTGCATGTCATCACGCCCCACAACACCCATCCTCAGATAGTGATGGACCTTCTCGACCACGGCTTCAACGTCTTTTGCGAGAAACCTCTCGCCATCACCGTCAACGAAGCAAAAGAGATGATAAGAAAGAGCGGGGAGACGGGAAAGAGGCTCGGGGTATGCTTCCAGAACAGGCTCAACAAGGCCACCGTCGAGGCGAAGGAAATTCTGGAGAGCGGAAAATACGGAAAGATACAGAGCGGCATGGCTCTCGTTACATGGTACCGCAACGGGAAGTACTATTCGGAGTCTCCCTGGCGGGGAAGGTATGACGGAGAGGGAGGCGGATGCATAATAAACCAGTCCATCCACACCCTCGATCTTGTGGACTATCTTACGGGAGGAGTCGAGAGCCTTTCGGGCTTCGATGCACACCTGAGAGATACGACGGACTATGAAGTCGAGGATTCCGCAATGGCGCTCATGAAACTCAGATGCGGGGCCGAAGTCGTCGCATTCTGCTCCAACTGCTATCTCGGAAGCAAGGTATGTGATGTCGAACTCAGGCTCGAGAAGGCCGTGATGACGGTAAGACAGTCGGGTCTCACAATAGTAGAGAACGACGGCAACACCATCTTTCATCCTGCTGAGGTCCTTACCGGGGAGAAGTCTGAGTGGGGAGTCAGCCACGGCCTTTTGATCAACGAGTTCTACCGCTCTCTCATCGACGGCACGCCGTTTGTTGCAGACTGCCGTACTGCACTCGCTGCCGTAAGCATTGTCAATGCAATCCAGCACAGCAAGGGTAAATCAATAAAAATAGAAAGATAAAGGAATACAGGAGTCTTTATATGGTAACTATCAATGTCAAGGAAGCAAAGGAAAAGATCACATCGATCTTCATGGCTGTCGGCGTCAATCACGACGAGGCGGCTCTCATTGCAGATATGGTCGTCGAAGCAGATCAGAGGGGCGTTCATTCCCACGGTATTCTGTGCACGGCCCGCTATGTCCGCCTCATAAGAGAAGGAAAGATGAGGCCGAACGCAGAAATAAAGGTCGTCAGGGACAACGGTACGGTCGCAGTCTGGGACGGTAACCACTCATCGGGGCAGATTCTCGGCTACAGGGCCATGGAAGACGCAATGAAGAAGGCAGAAGAGCACGGCGTCGGAGTCGTATGTGTCAAAGGCGCCAACCACTTCGGAGCTCTTGCGTACTACTCCCAGATGGCACAGAAGAAGGGGATGATCGGAACGACCATCGGCACCGGTGACTCGACAATGGCTCCCTGGGGCGGCTGCGAGAAGGTCATCGGCAACAACCCGATAGCAGTTGCCGCTCCGGCACGCAATGAGGTATCTCCCGTCCTGGATATGGCTATGACGGTCGTTGCAAACGGAAAGCTTACGAATATGAGAAGACAGGGAATCGAGGAGATTCCTTCCGGCTGGGCGCTCGACAGGGAAGGTGTCCCGACAACGAAGATGTCCGATTATTATACAGTTCCCCCCATGGCAGGCTACAAGGGATGGGGAATGGCGGTGATGGTCGACATCCTTGCAGGCGTCCTCTTCGGAGGCGGAACAGGCGACAGAGCCAAGGACAACAGCGAAGGCCCCTCTCTCATGATGATTGCTCTCGATATCGACGCATTCAACGATAAGGAAAAGTATTACGAGGATGTAGATAAGAGAATCAGCGAACTCAAGGCCTCGAAGAAGGCGAAGAATTCGAAGGGTATTCTGATGCCCGGTGAAATCGAGGACAATGCCTTTCGTAAGAGCGAGGAGAGCGGTCTCGTGGATGTTCTTCCCGAGAATCTCAAGATGGTCAACGATGTCGCCCTCGAGCTCGGTGTGGATCCGATAGTCGAAATCACGAAGTAAGGATTAAAGTCCCGGTACCGGGGACCCGATGCCGGGGCTTGTTACTGCCGTGTGTGAGAATCCTCTCTGCCGCGGAGGTGAAAAGTCCCGGTAAAACTCCATCTGCAGTTTCAAGTCATAAGAATATGATGAAGGCATTCATCCCTGTTGGTGATACACTTTATTCCGGAGAAAGATAAGATGACCGAAGAGGAATACAGAAAAGCCGCCTCCTTCTGGGACAGAAAGAACGGCGTGAAGATGGGTGCGGACGAACTCAGGAAAAGAGTTTTCGAATATCTTAACGAAAGCAGCGTATGTGCGCTTGCCTCAGGGAGCGGAGACTATGTGAGATGTACGCCGCTTGAATACAGCTTCCATGACGGGGATTTCTGGATTTTCACGGAGGGAGGACACAAGTTCCTCTCCCTTGAAAAGAACAGCAATGTATCGCTTGCCGTCTATGACAATAACCCCTCATTCAATGAACTCAGAAGCGTTCAGGTGACCGGAAAGGCCGGGATAGTCGAGCCTTTCAGTGAAAGGTATGTATCTCATGCTGAATATAAGAAGATTTCTCTTCCTGCCTTGAAGAAGCTTTCAGAAGAAGGTCATCCGATGTACCTCCTGTGCATCCATCCGTCATTGATGGAAGTGCTTTTTTCATCATTCGGGAAGGACGGATACGATCCGAGACAGACGCTCTCCCTGAGTTGAAAAGGCGGAGAACAATGAAGGAGAGAAAAGGAATCAGGGCTGCAGTCATCACGGCGTCCGTTCTCATGGCCCTTGCCGTACTTTTCATACTGTATGTCAATGACTGCTACCATGCGTCACCCGATGTCGATAAGTACTTTTCACTGAGTGGTACTGTAACCATCACCGATACGGAATGCGGCCTTCTTCTCGACGGGGAGGGGACGGAGAATGCACTGATCTTCTATCCCGGAGCCAGGGTCGAATACACGTCATATATTCCGCTTCTCTATGAGATAGCAGAAAAAGGCGTAGACGTCTTTCTCGTGAAGATGCCGTTCAATCTCGCATTCTTCGGTGTAAGCAGGGCAGATGAGATAATCTCCTCCTTTGACTACAGTCACTGGTACATCGCCGGTCACTCCCTCGGCGGGGCGATGGCTGCATACTATGCTTACGGCAATCCTGATGAACTTGACGGAATCATATTCCTTGCAGCCTATACAACGAAGGATCTCACGGATAAAGGCCTGCGGGTTCTTACCGTCTACGGCAGCGAAGACGGCGTCCTTTCCTTCGATAAGCTGGCCGCCGGAAGAAATCTACTTCCCGAAGGCTCTGAGGAAATCGTGATAGACGGCGGCAACCACGCCCTTTTCGGTCTCTACGGCGGGCAGAAGGGGGACGGAGCGGCGGCAGTCAGTGCCGGAGAACAGTGGAAAATGACGACAGACGCTGTCATACACTTCATTCTCGGAGAATAACGGATATGCGGGGAGAGAGGAATCAGGTCGACATTTTCATCGACGGGATAAGGGAGAAGACAGATCCCCTTTTCAGAATAGAGGACTGCCTTGAAGGAAAGAAAGACTTCGCCTCCTGGAAGAAAGAGATAAGGGAGGAAGTGAAGAGAGTGCTCGTCATCGACGAAAATCCGGAATGGAAGATTCTCGAATCTGTTCCTCTCTATCCCGTCCGGGGTATATCACTCTCGTGTCAGTGGTATTCATTCTGCGGTATGGAGTGTCCATGCTTCGTCCTTGAGCCGGAAGAGGCGAAGGGGGCTGTCATTGCACTTACGGGACACGGCCGCGGAATAATGAACATCCTCGGCGGAGAGTCTGCCGATTCTTATATACATGATTTTCCGCTCGAGCTTGCAAGGCGGGGCTTTATTGTCTACTATCCCGAACTTCTGGGCCTGGGGGAACTGCGTCTCTCTTCAGATATTCAGAAAAGCAGTCCCTCGAGCTGCGCTTTTCTTTCGTCCATGCTCCTTGCGTCGGGAAGGACGCTTCCGGGAATGCGTGTCATGCAGGTTCAGACAGTGATGAAGATCATCAGAGAGCAGCATCCTCACATGAAGATTTCCGTCATGGGGATAAGCGGCGGAGGAACAGCTGCCTCTTTCTTCTCCTCCCTCGAGAGCGGAAGTCTCTCCTCCGTTGTAATATCGGGATACGCGGGATGCTGGGAGGACAGCATTCTCCATAGTTGTCACTGCCCGTGCAATTATTTTCCGGGAATGCTTTCGTCCTTTACGCTTCCATCTCTTCTTTCGTCAGTTGCCCCGGATCCGATGCTGTGGGAATCGGGAGCCGGGGACACTCTCTTTCCCCGGGAGAGTACCGAAAAGGCTGAGAAGACCGTGCGTGAAGTTTACAGAAAGTGGGGAAGGGATGAAGACTTTGTCGTCGACATCTTCTCCGGCGGTCATGAGATACACGGCCCTGTTGCATATTCCTTCATAGAACATTATTCGGGAGAAAACAGAGTATGATTGATACATCCCCTGTCAGTATGGAAGAAGTGTTCGCCGCTCTCGGAAAGGGCGGCGGAAAGAGACTTATGGAGATAATGGAAAACACGGCGACGAACTTCACACAGCACGACGAAGACGGAAGCGATGTCCTTTTCTATGCTTCCCGAAAAGGCAGTCCCGGCTCTGTGCGGTATCTTGTCGAGCGGGGCGGTTTCGATCCGCTGAGAAGTAACCGCAGGGGAGTCACCCCGTATGACGAAGCAGAGAGACTGGGAAGAACGGAGGTTCTCGATTACTACTCCTCCGTCACCGGTTTCAGATATGAGGAAGGCTACCATAACCCCGTACAGAGGGGATTCTTCCCCGATCCCTCGTGCATAAGGGTCGGTAATGACTACTACATGGTCAACTCGACATTCCATTTCTTTCCGGCAATCCCAGTATCTCATTCGACGGATCTCGTCCACTGGAGAATAATCGGATATGCCGTCACAGATCCGGACTGGGCGGAGCTCGGCGGGAAGGACGGCGGCCGCGGCTACTGGGCTCCCGACATCTCGTACTTTGACGGCAGATTCTACATAACGGCGACGCTGCGGTGCAATGAAGGGGAGGAGGAGAAGAGAGTCCAGATGGTGACGTCTTCATCCCGTCCCGAGGGACCTTACGACAAACCGGCATGGATTCACGAGGACGGAATCGACCCCTCGATCTTCCACGATGATGACGGGAGAAAGTACATGCTTCTTAACAGGGGGGCGCGCATCTTCGAACTCTCCGCAGACTGCAGAACAAAAATAAGTGACGCCAAATTGCTCTGGTATGGAGAGTGCAAGAGAAATCCCGAGGGACCGCACATTCTGAAGAAGGACGGCTGGTATTACCTCTTTCTTGCAGAGGGAGGAACGGGAGAGGGCCACAGAATTACTGTTGCAAGGTCGAAGGAGCTCACGGGTGTCTACGAGCGCTGTCCCTACAATCCCGTTGTGAGACAGACTGACGGGGAGGCTCTTCTTCAATGCTGCGGTCACGGAAAACCCGTGTCATCTCCCGACGGCAGATGGTACATGGTCTATCTGGCACTCAGGAAATCCCCCGACGGCTGGGGTTTTACGGGGCGTGAAAGCTGCGTGGATGAGATGGAATGGACTTCCGACGGCTGGCCTCTGGTGAACAGGGGACGGGGGCCGTGTGCATTCGGCAGAATCCCGGAGGACACGAGGAGCAGCTCTTCCTTCAATATCAGGAGGGTGTTCCCGTACTGGAAGGAAAGGGAGTGGATGAGCATCCGTTCATCGGACAGCACCATATTCGAGAAGGACGGCTCTCTTCATATCATCGGAAAGGGATACGACCTCAACGAGAGGGAGTGTCACAGCATTCTCGTCGAGAGGCAGAAGGAGTTCCGGTTCGATGCCTCGGCCGAAGTGGAAATTTCATCTCTCTCCGAGGGTGAAAGCCTCGGTATTACATGCTACTACGACGAGAATTCGTTCATCGAGTTCGGAGTTGCATTGAAGGACAGCAGGTACGGCCTCATGCTGAAGGCATGGAGGGATGACTCATTCATCACAGATGAATTTGCTCCTCTTCCCGATAAGCCGGACTCTGTCATGCTTTCCCTTTCTGTCGACGGCAGCAGGCGCACGTTCTTCTCCTCCGGCGCTTCTTTCACTCTCGAGGATACATCGTATCTGTCAAGCGAGGGCCTCGGTAAGGGAAAGAGGTTCACAGGCTCAACGGTCGGCCTTTATGTGAAGGGATGCATGGAAGGCGTTTTCAGAGACTGGAAGATCAGATTTGATGATGGACAATCTGATGCGCAGAGAAAAACTGTCATTGAGTCCGGTTAAGATGTATCAAAGTAGGACTATATTTCAGTGAAAATGTACTAATTAGTCCGAAAGATGTTGACATCTTGTGATTAATGGATACGATTATATATGTGGAGGTACACCAGATTACGATTAATCCTCACTACAATCGGAATTATACAAGAAGCCAGATCGAGGCTGTTCTTCAGGATATCAAGGAATGTGTTGCGGCCGGCCGGTTCCAGATTTCAATGAACGAGAACCGCAGGGAAAATGTTGAATTCATCAACGAATACAATATTTATCCCAAAAAGAGGAAAAGGATTCTGATGCAGATTGCTCTCGAGGATTTCTGCTATTCCCTGCAGAACACTAAGAAAGGATATGAGGATGAGGTTCTTTATGTC
>CAVDOI010000010.1:0-30078 GCA_963610485.1 Lachnospiraceae bacterium | reverse complement strand
ATGAAAAATAAGCACAAATATTGTGTTCATGCCGATTTTTCATGCGTAACGACTAGGTGATAAGGCGGACAATTGACAGTTTCGGCCTCCATGTCTAAACTGTTCAAGGTTTTATAGGAGAAACGATGGCTAAAGAAGAAGCAATTGAAGTAGAAGGCGTGGTAAAGGAAGCCCTGCCCAACACAACTTTCCGTGTCGAGCTTACGAACAAGCTCGTCATCCTCGCCCACCTTTCGGGAAAGATGAGGAAGCATTACATCCGTATCGTCCCGGGCGATACTGTCAAAGTCGAACTCTCGCCCTATGATCTGACAAAGGGCAGAATCATCTACAGAGAAAGATAATCTATCTGTGGTAATATAACGAATGAAACGGACCCTCTGGCCCGTTTTTTTTCATTCATCCTTCTTCTCCCTGAGTATAACCCATAACGCTCCGCTTCCGCCTTTGGAGAGCGGCGCGGGACTTGTCTCCTCGACAAGGGGCGAGGAGAAGAGTATGGAGAGCGTCCTCTCCCTCAGGACTCCCGTTCCGTTCTCGCTGTGGAGCCCTTTTCCCGTTATTATCGACACCTTTCTCAGGCCGTTCGCCGTACATTCCGTGAGGAATGAGAGAATCATGTCGGAGCTGTCCTTCTGCGTCTCGCCGTGAAGATCGAGTGTCGCCTGGACTCCCATACGTCTGAGTTCGTTTATCGTAAGGGAAGGTTTCTTCTTTTTCCCGTCACCCTTCTCCTCCATGATTTCGGAGAACGTCTTCTCCCTCGGCTTCCCGGTCTTCTTTTCGAAGGAGGAGAGTATCGAGGAGAACGAAGAGGAAGGAGAATAGGGTTTGCTCACTCTCTGCGCTTTTCTCTCTTCTTCCGGCTCTTCATTCTTCTCCTCTTTTTCAGGTTCCTCTTCGCTCTCGGGACGGACGAAGCTTTCGTTCCTGCCGCCGAGGATAGACCATGAAACATTGGACGGCACCGTCTCCTCATCGTCCGAGATGAAGAAACTGGTCTCTTCGACCTTTATTTCCTCTTTTGCGGGCTTTTCCTCTGTCTTCTGCTCTTCCCTCTCTTTTACAGCCTTCTTTTCACTGTAGGAGGAGAGAATCTCGCCGAAGTCCTTCCTGGGAGTATATGGAGAGCTTGATCTCTTTATTTCTCTGACTTCTGTCTTTTCCTCTTTTCCAGGCTCTTCGCTCCCGGGACGCACGAAGCTTTCGTTCCTGCCGCCGAGGATTGACCACGATACATTGGAGGGCACCGTCTCCTCTTCGTCAGAGAGAAAGAAGCTCGTCTCTTCGACGTTTACTTCTTCTTTGACGAACTTTTCTTCAGTCTTCTGTTCTTCCTTCTCTTTTACGGCCTTCTCCGCCTTTCCGCTTTCGTATTCGCTGAGGATATCTGAAAAAGATACGGAGGATGTATACTTCGGAGTCGAACGTGTGACTTTCTTCTCTTCTTTGGGAGTTTCCTTCTTCGTCTCTTCCTTTCTTACATAGCCGGGGTTCTTTCCCCCGAGGACGGACCATGAAGCATCCTTGCTCATTCTGTCGTCTTCGGTCTCCTCTAAAAACATTGTGGATGTGCGGAGACGTTCGCTTACCCTGCTCTTTGCTTCGGAGGAGGAGATATGCTCCTTCTTCTTCTTTACCTCCTCCTTCTCCCTGTATATTCCTTCGTACTGGTCGAGGATGTCGCCGAAACTCTTCGTTGCCGTATATGACGGGGATGATTTTGTGTTCTTTGCAGTATCCGGGGTCTCTTTCTTCTTCTGAGTCTTCTTCCCGCCGTTTTCCCATTCGTCGAGGATATCGCCGAAGGAGGTGGAAGAAGACGCCGTCTTCTTCGGCATGCGGTACGGGTCTCCCGTCTTTTCGTAAGACGCAAGTATGTCGCCGAAGGAGAGGGAGGGATTGTAGCCGTGGACGATTTCACCCGGTTTCTTCTTCTCTGCCGGCGGCATTGTCGTCTTTTTCTTCTCTTCTTTCTTCTCTTTCAGGACTATGGACGAGAAAGGATTTTCGGTGTTCCTAGCTTCGTCCTTCAATATTCTCCGGATGTCGGGCCCGTTATTCTTCTTCCCCACTCTCAGACTTCCCTGATATCGAGAACGGAATCGACAAGAGGCTTGATGGCCTCTCCGAGCTTCTCCTTGTCTATTCCGTTGACCTTCATGATTATTGTCGAATAGCCCATCTCCGTGTCGAGATTCCCTATCGATATTATATTGGCCCCCAGGGCATGAAGTGCGCCCGAGACCGTTGCAACGGCACCGGGGGTGTCCTTTATGGAGAAGGAGACCCTGACTCCGTAGTGTCTCGTTCCGAAGAGCTCGAGAAGGAGCTTGAACATGTCAGAGCGTGTGACGACGCCGACAAGCTTGCCGTTGTAGTCGATGACGGGGAGAATCGAGACGTCGAGATCCGCCATCTTCCTTGCCGCCTGTTCGACGGGATCGTCTGTGTATACCGTGATGACTTCCCTGCTCATTATGTCACCCACCTTCATGAGCGAGAGCTGGTGGGCGAACTCCACGATACTGACCTTCCCTGCCGGAGAAGCGTTCGTAATGCTCTTTTCAGATACGATGCCGACGAGGCTGTCCTCTTTGTCGACGACGGGAAGACGCTTCACGCCTTCTCTCTTCATGAGTTCACTTGCCTCGAACACTCCCATGTCGGGTGTGCAGGTAACGGGATTGGGTGTCATTCTCTTTGAAACTGTCATGCTGCTCTCCTTGCCACATTTTATGATAAACATACAAGAAAGAAAAGAAGTCTCTATTGCAGAGATTCCCTCTCTTTTCTATAATCACATGTGTCCGGGCCCCATGGTTTAATGGATAGAACAAGTCCCTCCTAAGGATTAGATGGCAGTTCGATTCTGCCTGGGACCACTACCGCTTCCTCGTCGAAGCGGTTTTTTTGATGGCTTATTCACCGCCTCTGCAGACACGTCTGGAGAGATTGAGCACAAGGGAGGCCTCATCGTCGGGAGAGATCCTCTCATCCAATGCCGTCCAGTCCTTTATGAGCTTGTACGAGCCGCTGAGTGCGAATGAAATCACGGCCCTCTTCTCCTTTTCGTCGGTGACGGAGGAAAGCGAAGCCTCTAAAAGGTCAGCTATCCTCGGGATCGAGAAAAGCCGCTCGAGGAAGGTGTAGTTGATGGGGCTCGTCAGCATGATGCGCGTCAGAGAAAGATGTTCCTCCATATAGCGGAAGACGGTCCTGACGTTCTTCTCGATCTCTCCGTCCCCATTCTCGAGCGTGGCTCTTATGTCATCAAGGTACCTTTCGGCCATCTCTTCCAGCACCCCCTCGGGTGATGAGTAGTGATTGTAGAATGTCGTTCTGTTGATCCCGTCCCGGCCCTGTCACAGAGTTCCCTGACTGTGATTGTCTTGAGATCCTTCTTCTTCAAAAGGAGGAGCAGCGCCTCCTCGAGCAGTGCTCTTGTCTGTGTTGTTCTCTTCTTCATTCTCTAAAATCGACACATTGTCCTCTGTTGTCGATTGTTACCTCGACACGTGTCGATTATATTTTTCTATGTGACAGCTCTTTCTGTCAACTGTGGGAGACAAGATGGAATACCTGTGGTATGTACTGGCCTCTGTCGGGGCGGGAATAGGAACGGGATTTGCAGGGCTGAGTGCCGCAACGGTGATGGTGCCTGTCCTTATCGTACTGTGCCCGTCGTTCTCCGGAGAGGGAGGTGCATATGCGGCGACGGCTGTTGCACTCGCATCCTCCATCGCATCCTCCGCCGTCACGACATTCATCTACTGGAAGAAGGGGAACATCAACCTCAGACGCGGGATGATCATGTTCATATGCGTCGTCTCGATGTGCATTCTCGGCTCATATATCGCATTCCTCGCCGGTTCTGTCGTTCTCGGGTCCTTCTCCCTCTTTCTCACATTCTGCATCGGGATAAGGTTTCTACTGAAACCGGACTCCGGGAAGAGGGAGAGAAGCATTGAAAAGGAGACGATGCGCCCTCTCGATATCGCAGTATCGCTCTTCTTCGGCCTCACGATCGGCTTCGGAACGGGCTTCGTGGGCTCCGGCGGCGGAATGATGATGTTCATTGTATTCACGCTCTTTCTCGCCATGGACAGAAGAGAGGCTGTCGGAACGAGTACGTTCATAATGACGTTCACGGCCCTCATCGCCTCTCTAAGCCACTTCCTCATCGCTCCGGAGATCCTCTCCGACCACTACATTCCTCTCATAGTCTCATCCGTCGTCACGACAGTCACGGCACTGCTCTCGGCAAAGGCCGCGAACAGGGTGAAGAGCCGTACAGTCGGTCTTATCACGGGAGGCGTCCTCACAATAATGAGCGCCGTCCTTATATTCCTCCGCTACCGCGACTACATTCTTTCGAGCGCCCTCATCATGGGAATTCTCTCATGCATGCTCGAGTTCTGCGAGTATGTCTTCTTCTCCGCCGTCGTTCTCGTCGTCATCTACATCGTCTTCAGAAAGCTCCCCTCATACATATTCCGTAAGCTCCTCCATATGGTGGCCTTCACATCGCTTGTGGAGATGACACTCGAGGCGGAAGAATGGTACATAGCGGCATTGACGGCCCTTCTCTTTGCATCTCTGCTCTTTCCCGTTCTCCAGGCTCTCGAGAACCATGAATGGTACAAAGGCCTCTTCGTCGAGAAGAAGAGAGGAGAAGTGAAGAAGAGCCTTGTCCTTTTATTCGGAATGTATGCCCTGCTTGTCTCCATATGCTGGGGACTTCTCTCAAAGAGCTATATTGCAGTCACATCGGTACTGATGTGGGGTGTCGGGGATGGAGCCGCTGCCATCATCGGGCGCTCCTTCGGGCGTCATAAAACGGGGCTGAAGGCAGCCGACAGTTCGAAGACGTGGGAGGGTTCCGGCGCAATGCTCGTCTTCTCGTTCCTTGCGGGTGTCACCGCAATGCTTATCTGCGGAAGCGGAGAGTGGCAGAGGACAGTCTTCTATCCCCTCCTGGCGGCACCTTTTGCGGCATACACCGAGCTTGTGACGAAGAACGGTGACGATACGGTGACCGTGCCTCTTGTCACCGCCGCTGTCATAACTCTCGTGTCGTTCATCTTCTGAGAACAGAAAGGGCCCCTTGAGGGCCTCTTTCATTTCTTCTTTCTTGTGAATTTCTTCGGCGTCTTCGGTTTAGCCTTGTATTCCTCTATGATTGCGGCGACTCTCTCGTCTGTGAGAAGAGCGGGGTTCTCCTTCTCCTCCTTCGATAGTGCCACATTCTCCCTTCCCCACTTTATGTAGTAGCCGTACTTACCGTTGACGAGCACCGGCTTCGTGCCTTCCACGGGGGCGAACTCCTTCTCCCCCTCCACGCTCTTTTCGGCGCGGGATGCATGAGCCGAGGCTATCTCTCCGATTCTCCCGAGTGTAAGATCCTCGGGATTCTTCTTATCCTGAGGCGGAAGCGGGATGTTTTCGTCACCCCACTTTATGTAGAGGCCGTAGCGTCCGCTCACAAGCGATATGGGCTTTCCCATGTACTCGCCCTTGAGGCCGCCCTTCTCCGTCGGAGCAACGATGTCTTCAACGGAAAGGTGGAGGGGATCGGAAACCTTTATGTTCTTTCCGTTGTACTGGGCATAGAAGCCGTAGGGCCCCGCCTTCAGAACCACGGGGTTCGTGTCGCTGTCGAAGCCGATTGTCTTCGGAAGCGCGAACAGGAGGTCAATCATCTCCTCTTCCGCATCCTTCGCGTTTCTCTTCAATGCCTTGGGCCATGTAACAGTCGCGCCGTCGTCAAGGCGTTCGAAGTAGTCGCCGTAGCGTCCCTTCTTCAGGTTGAAGCGGCCGTAAAGTACAACTCCCTCCTCTTCGGGAGGAAAGAGAAGATTCTCGGCATCGGAGTCGCTGAATGTTCCGGGAAAGAGTGTGGGGGGTATGGAGCGCATCAGAGCCTTTCCGCCTTCGTCCTCTATGGACGAAAGGACATAGGGACCGAACTTTCCGATCTTTATCTCGTAGGTCACCTTCTCTCCGTCATGGATGAAGCTGTAATCGAGGCCGTCGAGCATCAGGCTCTTCGCCTCTCCTGTCGTGATGGTCTCACCGACCTTCCTGAGGTCTTCACTTAGTCCCATTCTTTCCTTCCTTGCCGAACCAGAACTGAGAAAGATATTCCTCCTTCTCCTCTTCTCCGCGGGCTATGCGGTCCAGTCCCGCCTCCATGTCCTTCGTGAAATCATAGGCGATGTAGGACGGGAAGCTCTTCTCGAGGAAGGCCTCGACGAAGAAGCCCGTGAATGTCGGAACGAGCGTCGTCGACTGCCTCACGACGTAGCCGCGGTCTATGAGTGTGGAGATGATGGTCGCATATGTACTGGGGCGTCCTATCTCCTCGCTTTCGAGTTTCTGCACGAGCCCCGCTTCGGTGTAGCGCTGCGGAGGCTGTGTCGTATGGCTCTTCGCCTCAAGGGCTTTCAGAGTCACCTTTTCGCCTTCTCTGAGGGGAGGAAGGACCTCCTCCTTCTCCTCTTCCTTATCGGAGGAGACCATGTAGACCTTTCTGAAACCTTCGTAGAGAACGACGGCACCCGAAGACGTGAAGCCGTACTCTCCGCACTCCATCTTCACTGTCGTGACTGCCTTTATGCTGTCCTTCATCTGGGATGCGAGAGTCCTCTTCCATATGAGGGTGTAGAGCCTCAGTTCGTCCCCCTTGAGCCCCGTCTCCTCCGGGGAGCGGAATCTGTCGCCGGAGGGTCTTATTGCCTCGTGGGCCTCCTGGGCTCCGAGGGTCTTCGCCTTGTACTGCCTTATCTGGAGAAGGGAATCTCCGTAGTTGTCCCTTATGTATGCGGCCGCCGCCCTGATGCATTCGTCGCTCAGTGTCGGGCTGTCCGTTCTCATATATGTTATGAAGCCGTTCTCGTAGAGGCGCTGGGCAATCGCCATGATCTCCTTTGCGCTCTTACCCATTTTGCGTGTCGCATCCTGCTGGAGTGTCGATGTCGTGAAGGGGTATGAGGGCTTCTCGATCTTCCTGCTCTGGCTGACTGATGTCACCACAGCTTCCTTTCCCGTGAGGGAGGATGCTATCTCCTCACCCTCTTTCAGACTGAGCACCCTCACGCCCTTCTTCACTTCTCCCGTGTCGCCGTCGAAGTTCTTGGATGAAGCGACGACTTTTCCGCCTATCGACACGAGTGTCGATTTAAATGAAGGATCTGTTGCGGAGAGTGCCGTGACAGTTGCATAGTCCGATGCTCTGAAGCGCCTTCTCTGGTTCTCCTTCTCGACGATGAGCTTCAGCGCCGGTGACTGCACACGCCCTGCGGAGTACTTTCCGCCGAGCTTACGCGAGAGTATCGGGGAGATGCCGTAGCCCTGCAGGCGGTCGACGACACGTCTCGCCTCCTGTGCGTAGACGAGGTTCATATCTATACTGCGGCATGATGAAAAGGCATCCGTGATGGCCTTCTTCGTTATCTCGTGGAATACCATCCTGTAGACGGGACATTTGGGTTTGAGGACGTTGTAAAGGTGCCATGCGATACTCTCCCCCTCGCGGTCCTCATCGCTTGCGAGCACGAGCTGCTCGGCATCTCTGAGCGCACTCTTGAGCTCCCCTATCAGCTTCTCCTTGCCGCTGACCACCGTGTAGTCGAGCTTGAAGCCGTTGTCGACATCAATGCCGTAGACTCCCTTTCCATGCGGGTCCGGATTGGGATTGAGGTCCACTATGTGGCCCAGGGAGGCCATAACCGTACAGCTCTTCGGCAGATACTGCTTTATGGTCCGGGCCTTTGTCGGTGACTCGACGATGATCAATGTCTTCTTGCCAGGGTCTGCAATCAAGATGCATCCTCCTTAATCTATACAGGTAAGAGTGAATTTGCCGTCACTTCCCTTCGCAACGTTCTGGAAGAAGTTTCCCTTTGCGATGTCCTGGTCGGCGTCCATTGAGAAAGTTAATTGCTTGTTGCCGTTTTCGTCAAGTGAAAACTCGTACGTGATATCTATTGTGATATGTATGTTGAAGGCCGAAGCGATTATCTTCGTCACGATTCTGTCCGCCGTTACTTCACTCTCCCCCATCATCCATTTACCGGGGTTGATGATCGTCTTGTTCATACGTTTGTTGTTCGTTCTGAACGCCTCGGCAGCCGCACTGTCCTCGTCGTAGTCATGCCAGTCGCTGTAGCCCGGCTCCCCGGGTGCGATGAGGGGGAATATGCGGTACTCATCCCCGTCGTAGACGAGGTAGAGGTTATAGAGGTAGTCCTTATCGACGCTTTCGGCTCTGATTGTCAGCTCCTTCACCTTCCCCCAGTTTGACTTGCCGGTATTGTTGTCCCATCTGTATGTTCCGTCCCATGACGCTGCAAGCGCAGTAAGGCACAGCGCATAAAGTAAAGCCAGTACGACTGTTTTTCTTATCATCTCGAATCCCCTTTGCGGTCAGAGTTCCTTTTCTATCACCGGCAGAGGATAAAGTCCATAGATACGGCGACCTCTGCCACGGAGAAGTGAGGTTATCATAAAGAAAAGGATATGAACAGAGGAAAGGCCCTATGAATTTACATATTTGATATTTGTGTCAGGATAAAGAGTATATGTAGTCATCACAATTGACTTCACTTTCCTCACCCTCTGACTTACACTTGAACCCATGAGAAAGGTAATAACAGCTCTCCTGATGCTTCTTCTGCTCCTCACTTCCTGTGTCGTCACCGAGTCCATAACAGCCTCGACAGGCTATTCGGGATCGTCGAAGACCGATCTCACCGTGGACCCGTTCTTCCTCACCGTCCTCGAGGATTTCTCCTCGTTCACCTCCGGTGACGGCTACACCATCATGGACGATGCGATGGTCGGCTTCGCATCCTCTGTCAATTCCTCGGCGGCAGCATCATCCGTCAGCCTCCTCTCCGGCGGTGACGGAAAAAGATATGTAATCTCGTTCGACTATTCGTCCCTCGAGAAGCTCCTGAGGGATCTCAACGACGGAAAGGCCAACACCCTCTTCACAATCACATCCTCCTCGCTCTCGTTCAAGCTGACGATGGAGAACTACGACGAGCTCAAGAACGTCATTCCGTTCCTCAGTGACGAGAACTTCGAAGTATACGGCCCGGAGTATTCCAACGGAATGACAGAGGAGGAGTATACCGACATGATCACCTTCCTCCTCGGCGACGAGAGCCCGGAGGCTCTTCAGAAGAGCTGCGTCACCGTCCTCATCACCGTTCCCGGAACGATTACCTCGGTGACGGGCGCCGTGAAGACAGGCACTTCGACTGCCGTCTATACATTCCCCGTCATAGACTTCCTTCTTCTCAACGATCCCCTTTCATTCTCGATAAGCTGGAAATGAGGCACAGAAAAAGCCCCCGCTTTGCGGGAGCTCCAGACTGCTGTGTTCCACATCTTCTGTTTTTGAGGGTAGCCGCCAGAAGAAGCGACAGAGGACGGCAGATTCGGAATGAGGCCGTTTCTCCTCTCTCCTGTGTCCGTATGTGGCCGGACGGGGAACACTACATCTATCAGACTTGGGCTTACTTCGAGTAGAACTCTACGACAAGCTGGTCATTGACTTCGATCGGGATTTCCTTTCTCTCGGGAAGTCTGGAAAGTGTACCTGTCCAGTTATCCTGATCGATAGTGAAGTATTCACCGTTGAAGGACCTTCTCGGACCCTTGAAGCATGCTTCGAACTGTGCGTTCTTGCGTGACTTCTCCTTGAGTGATACTACGTCTCCGACCTGAATCTGGTAAGAAGGAATGTCGACCTTCTTTCCGTTGACGAGAATGTGGCCGTGGCTGACAAGCTGGCGTGCAAGTCTGATCGAATTTGCGAAACCGATTCTGTACACAGCGTTATCGAGTCTTCTCTCGAGAGAGATGACAAGAGCGTCACCGGTCATCATGGAAGACTTGAGAGCCTTCTCATAATAACGGCGGAGCTGCTTCTCCATAATGCCGTAGTAAGCCTTCAGCTTCTGCTTCTCTGTCAGCTGCTTCGAGTAGTCAGTAGGCTTCTTTCTCTTTGCGAAAGCCGGATTACCGGCTCTGTTCATTGCCTTAGGGTGTCCACATACATTAACCCCAAGTCTTCTGCACTGCTTAAATCTAGGAGTGAAATTTCTTCCCATGATTTAGACCCTCCAGTTAGAACTTTTGATTAGTGTCGAAACTCGACTCGTCCAATTTACTCCAATAAAAATAAAGGGTCAATTTGAAAGAGCCTCTTTTTTCCCCTTTTCTCCGGAAGATGAACTGTTATAATGACTTCATGAGCAGAAAATCATGGCTGGCCCTCATAATAATCGGCCTCTCCGGGCAGATTGCCTGGACTATAGAGAACATGTACTTCAACACATTCATGTACCATACGATTTCATCCGATCCGGGTTATATCGCACTGATGGTATCGTCATCGGCTGTCGTCGCGACACTGACGACCCTCATAATGGGTGCCCTCAGCGACAAGATCGGACGACGCAGGATATTCATAACACTGGGTTACATAATCTGGGCCTTCACGGTATTCGCATTCAGCTTTATAAAGCCTTCGGCGTTCCCGTCAGTCAGAGCTGCCGCCGTTGCCGTCGTCATCATGGACTGCGTCATGACATTCTTCGGAAGCACGGCAAACGACGCGGCCTTCAACGCCTACATAACAGAGAGCGTTGAAAAGGAGAACAGGACACGTGTCGAAGCTGTCGTCCAGGTTCTCCCGATGGTCTCGATGCTCTTCGTCTTCGGCGTCATGGACGGCTTCACGCAGAATGGTCAGTGGCCTCTCTTCTTCGCTCTCACGGCCGCCATCATGCTCGTATCCGGCATACTCTCCATCTTCCTCCTCGATAAGGACAGGTGTGAGAGACGAAAGGATGTGCACCTCCTGGACTCCCTCCTCTTCGGTTTCATGAAGAGCACGATAAAGAGCAACAGCAGTCTCTACATCTCGCTTTCGGCCTATGCCGTCAACGCCCTCGCAATGCAGGTCTTCTTCCCATACCTTATTATTTATATGCAGACATATCTCGGCTTCGGGAGCGAGTATGTCATAATACTCGCCGTGGCTCTTGCCGCCGCAAGCATTGTCTGCATCACGGGAGGAAAGGCCGTCGACAGAATCGGGCGCATAAAGAGTACCATCCCGATGGTTGCATTGATGACTGCCGGTCTTCTGATGATGGCCGCGGCGAGGTCCCTCGTCTTCACGATGATAGCCGGCACTGTGATGATGAGCGGCTATCTTCTCTCCACGTCCATCTTCTCGGGGATGGTCAGGGACTACACTCCGAAAGGGAACGAGGGGGAGATACAGGGTATCCGCATGATATTCCAGGTCATGCTCCCCATGATCATCGGCCCCTATATCGGGGCACTCGCCATAAAGGGCTCGGACCTCACATACGTCGAACTCGGAGTCGAGAAGACTGTGCCGACGCCCCTCATCTTCGTCCTCGCCGCCGCCGTCGAAGTCTTCACGCTCATTCCGGTCTTCATTCTAAGAAAGAGGGAGGCTCGATGATGATTCCTCTTCCCGGATACCCCAGACCCCAGCTCGAGAGGGAGGGAGAGTGGCTCTCCCTCAACGGTGAATGGGACTACAGAATAACAGACAGCAGATCAAAGACGGTGAAAGAGGGCAGGATCCTCGTTCCCTACTCCCCCGAGAGCAGGCGAAGCGGGGTGGAACATATCCTGAAGCCGGACGAAACGCTTTTCTATTCCCGCACTGTCGTCTGGCCCTTCCCCTTCGACAGCGGGTGTGAGGATCTCATCCTCCACTTCGGCGCCGTGGACTACCTGAGCCGTGTGATGATTGACGGAAAGGAAGTGATGGAGCACAGGGGCGGCTACCTTCCCTTCTCAGTAACGGTTGATAGAAGCTCGTTCTCCCTCTCGCTCGCCGTCACCGATCCGACGGACACGGAAGAACAGGAGAGAGGAAAACAGAAACTCAAGAGAGGCGGCATATGGTATACGCCCCAGTCGGGCATATGGCAGAGCGTGTGGATCGAGAAGGTGAAGAAGAGACATATCGAAAGGCTCTCCGTCATTCCCTCCCTCACCGGCTTTTCGATTACCGTACATACGACAGACGACGGAGAGGGAAAGATAATCCTCGGAGAAAGGGAATACCCGTACAGGGCGGGAGAGAAGACTGACATAGAAATCGGAAATCCGCACCTCTGGTCTCCGGAGGACCCTTATCTGTATCACTTCACGGTCATCTTCGGTGAAGACAGAGTACACTCCTATACGGGACTCAGGACATTCGGAATCGGGAAGGACGAAAGAGGTGTGAAGAGGCTCCTTCTCAACGGAAAGCCTTATTTCCACCACGGACTCCTGGATCAGGGCTACTACAGGGACGGCTTATATACTCCGCTCTCGGATGAGGAGATGACGGGCGACATAACGCTGGCAAAGCGCATGGGATTCAACATGCTCCGCAAGCACATCAAGATAGAGCCCCTGAGATGGTACTACAACTGCGACAGACTGGGCATTCTCGTGTGGCAGGACATGCCCTCGGGCGGCGGCAGATACCATCTTCCCGTAATATCGGGTCCGCTCTTTCTGGGCTCACACCTCTCTGACTCCCACTACTCCCTTCTTGCACGGAAGGATGAGAATATGAGGAGGGAGTTCGAGGAGCACCTGAGAGAAATGATCACGCTCCTTGAGAATGTCGTCTCGATAGCGGTGTGGGTCCCCTTCAACGAGGCGTGGGGACAGTTCGACAGCGTGAGAATCGGAGGGATGGTCGAAAAGATGGATCCGACACGTACTGTGGACTATCATTCGGGATGGCTTGACCAGAAGAAAGGACCGCTCAGAAGCGAGCATGTATACTTCAGACGCTACCGCTGGAGAAAGGACAGATTCAGCCGCTGTACGGTCCTCTCGGAGTTCGGCGGCTACGGACTGGAAGTCGAGGGCCACACTTTCTCCTCCTCGAAGTTCGAGTACAGGGGATACAAAACGAAGGAGGAGCTCACCGACGCCGTCGTCTCAATGTACCGCAGGGATATCTTCCCGGCGAAGGAGAAAGGCCTCAGTGCTGCGGTTTACACGCAGCTGAGTGACGTCGAAGACGAACTCAACGGCCTTGTCACGTACGACAGAGAGGTCGTGAAGATGGATGAGGAGAAGATGAAGACGATGGGAGACGAGCTGATCAGACGTTGAACTTGAAGAAGACGATGTCTCCGTCCTGCACAACGTATTCCTTGCCTTCCAGCCTGAGTTTCCCCGCTTCCCTCACCTTCTGTTCGCTTCCGTATTCCACAAGATCGTTGTAGTTATATACCTCGGCCTTGATGAATCCCTTCTCGAAGTCGGAGTGTATGATGCCGGCGCACTGGGGAGCTTTGCTTCCCTCCCTGAATGTCCAGGCCCTGTCCTCGTCCTTACCTGCTGTGAAGAACGTCCTGAGTCCGAGAGCGTGGTATGCGGCTCTGACGAGACTGTCCAGTCCCGATTCCTCGAGACCCACAGCCTCCAGGAACTCCTTCTTCTCGTCCTCTGTCTCGAGCTCTGCTATCTCGGCCTCGATCTTGCCGCATATTACGACAACGGGGGCATCGCCGTCCCTCTCCGCTATCTCGCGCACACGCTTTACGTAGTCGTTGTCCTCCCCAAGCGCATCCTCGTCGACGTTGCATACGTAGATCACGCTCTTGAGGGTGATGAGATGGAGGTCATAAAGGAGAGCCTTCTCCTCTTCGCTGAGGGCGAGCCTCCGGGCGGGAATACCCTCCGAGAGGTTCTTCAGAAGCTTCTCGTAGAGAGGAAGGAGCTTCTCGTTCTCCTTTGCCGTCTCCTTGCTGATGCGGCTGAGCTTGCTCTGCTTCTGGTAGCGCTTGTCGACTGTTTCATAGTCGGCGAGGGCGAGCTCTATGTCGATGGTTTCTATGTCGTTGTCGGGATCAATTTTATTGTTCACGTGGATGATGTCGCTGTTGTCGAAGCATCTCACGACGTGCGCGATGACGCCGACCTCCCTTATGGCGGCGAGGAACCTGTTGCCCAGTCCCTCACCCTTGCTCGCGCCCTTTACAAGGCCTGCGATGTCGACGAATTCGACAGTTGCGGGAACAACCCTTGCAGGAGGTATGAGGGAGACGATTTTGTCGAGTCTCTTATCCGGGACATTCACCATCCCTATATTGGGATCTATCGTACAGAAGGGATAGTTCGCAGCTTCGGCGGGAGCAGCTGTGACAGCTGAAAATATAGTTGACTTGCCGACGTTGGGCAGTCCGACAATACCACAATTTAAACTCATTGCTTTTCCTCGGCCTCCATTATGCAGCAATTCAGTTTTTTTTGCTATTATCAGTGATATGGAAGAAGAGAGAGTACTTCTCATTACGACACGTGAATGCGGAGAAAACGAAAGAAGAGTCTACCTCAGGGAAGCGGAGATGAGATCTCTCATCGAAACGCTCTCCCTTCCCGTCGTCTTCCAGAAGAGCTTCACGATAAAGGACGAGAACAGAGCATCCCTCTTCGGAAGCGGCCAGATCGAGGAGATGAGGGAGATTGCAGCGGCTGTCGATGCGACTGAAATTGTCGTCGATGCATTCCTCTCCCCCGGGCAGGAGAAGAGGATTGAAGATATCACGGGAATTGCGGTATCTGACAGGGAGGCCGTCATTCTCTCGATATTCCGTCAGAGTGCACACTCGAAGGAGGCACGCCTCCAGACCATGAAGGCGTCCGCCGTCTACGAGAAGCCGCGCCTCGTCTTCCGGGAGGCTCAATACGCCCAGCAACGCGGCGGAGTCAGGGGCGCAAAAGGCGAAGGCGAGAAGGAGATCGAACTGAGAAGACGTTCGATTGACCGTATCATCACGTCTCTCGACAGGGAGATCGAAAAGATAAGGAAGACAAGAGAGACACAGCGCCGCAAGAGGGAGAGGAACGAGGTGTTCTCCTTCGTCCTCACCGGCTACACCAACGCCGGCAAGACCACGATACTGAGTGCACTCGCAAAGGACGTTCCCCGGCCGGAGGACAAGCTCTTCGCGACCCTCGACACCACAAGCCGCTCCCTCACCCTTCCCTCCGGTAGGAATGCCGTCATATCTGACACGGTAGGCTTCATCCGCAATCTCCCGCCGTCCCTCGTCGCGGCATTCTCCTCGACGCTCGAAGAAGCCCTCTCTGCAGATGCGGTGATCATCGTATGCGACGCCTCGCACCCCGATGCCGTCGAATGCTACAGAACGACACTCGAGACGCTGACGTCCCTCGGGGCCTCCGACAGGATCAGACTCGTCGTCATAAACAAGATCGACTCTCCCTCGGACGACATAACCCTCTCGACGCTGAGAAGCACAGGATACAGGACGGTCGAGACAAGCTTCAGGGATGGAAAGGGGATAGAGGAACTTCTTGAAGCCCTTGACGACATTGCCGGCGGAGAGTACGTCAGGCTGAGCCTTCTTCTTCCCTACTCTTCACCCCTCTTCTCCACACTCAGCCGCAGCAACATGATTAAAAGTGCAGAGTACAAAGAGGACGGCATCCTCGTCGAAGCGGAGGTTCCCATGAGGGAGAGAGAAAAATACATTCCATTCACGGCTCTCGGAAACGGAGTCTGACAGACAGCCGTCAGTATTTCCAGAGAGCCACACCGGGAATGCCGGTGCTTCTTCCCGTTCCTCATCTTCTCATTATCAGGAAACAGAAATACAATTTACGGTTACCGTAAAAAAATTACGAAAATATTTGACTCAGCATCCGGTTATGATGGAAACTTTTCATGTGAATACGAACAGGAGAAGAACAATATATGCTGAAGAAATTTGCAGTAACCAATTTCAAGGGATTCAAGGACCGGATCGAGCTCGATCTCTCAAAACACCGCAATTATGCCTTCAACGAATTCGCCATCAAGAACAACATCGTCAAGGACGGGATAATCTACGGCCCCAACGGCTCGGGAAAATCTAATCTGGGTCTGGCCGTCTTCGATATAGTCAATCACCTTTCCTCGAAGATGAAGGCTCCGGAGTATTATGCAGCCGCAGTATATGCCGGAAACAGCGCTTCTCCCATGAGATTCGAGTACATCTTCGATTTCGACGGTACCATCGTTGAATATGAATACTCGAAGAATGACGGACAGTTTCTTGTCAAGGAGAGTCTGAAGGTGAACTCCACGCCTGTTTTCGACAGAGATTACACAGAGTTTCATCTGGATCAGGAACAGTTTCCTATGGTCGAAGAAAGGATCAGAGCTCTGAGCGACAACTCCAACAATATCTCGATAGTCAACTATCTCGTGAATTCCTATCCTCTCTCTTCGGATCATTATCTCAACAGGCTTCTGGGCTTTGTAGATTCTATGCTCTGGTTCAGAAGTCTGGAGGAGCGCGGATTCATAGGTCTGAAAAGCCGTCCTCAATACCTTGAGGAATACATAATATCGAACAGGCTTGTTGATGATTTCAGCTCTTTCCTCAGGGAGGTCAGCGGCCAGGATTATCGTTTCGTCCCACCGAAAGAAGGTGACAAGATCCTGTTCTGTCTTGTCGGTGACACAGCCGTTTCTTTCAGAGACATACGCTCCACCGGAACAAGCTCTCTGACATTACTGTACTACTGGCTGAAAAATCTTGACGGCGTGAAACTGCTTTTCATAGATGAGTTCGATGCCTTCTATCACTACAGGTTGTCTGTAGCCGTATGCCGCAGATTATTCTGTCTCGACACCCAGGTCTTCCTGACCAGTCATAACACATACCTGATGTCGAATGACATTCTAAGGCCTGACTGCAATTTTATACTGGACCACAATGAGATCAAAGCTCTCTCCGACTGTACTGAAAAGGAATTGAGATGGGGACACAATATTGAGAAGATGTTCAGAGGAGGGGCTTTCGAGACTTATACTTCCTTTCAGAAATGACGGCCTTCAATTACAAAAAAAAATCCGTTTTTACTGGCATTAAAGACCCCATTATCTGCATTACTTATCCTCCCGTCCCGTTTGAGTATAATTTCGGTCTATAAATACACTCTAAGGAAAAGAACTTTCCCTTTAACTTTCCCTTTAACTTTCCCTTAAGCTTTCCCTTGAGCTTTCCAATGAGCTCCTCTATCCTCTTATTTATCTCATTTACATTCAAACAGTTACTCCTTAACTTACTCCTTAACTTACTCCTTATCTTTCCCTCTAACTTTCCTTTCTTCATAAAAGGAAAGTCATGTTTTACAGGTTGCGGAAGCTGAGTGATGAGCCATAAATTAAGGGGTCCCTTCCGAGACCCCGATAAGCACATTGTGAAACAATCAGAATGTGTAGACTGCTCCGAGCACGCCGTAGAATGCGAAGTTGCCGTTGACAGAATCAGCAAATACCATGCCGTAACCGCCGCCGAGCTTCGTGAACATTGTTACAGGAACCTTGTTGAATGTGTATTCAGCACCGATAGTCCAGATAGCGTCGAGTCCGAAGAGCCCCTTCTGAACGTTCATGCCTACGAGAGGACCAGTCGTGAGAGAGATCGTCTGCTTCGATGAGCCGGCCTTGAAGTTAATGTCGTAGAAGTTGTAGAAAGCACCTACATCGCCAGAGAAGCCGACTTCGCTGTTTCTGATGACAATACCGACATTAGCCTGAAGATCGAACTTACCCATACCGTACTTGACAGCAACGCCGCTGTTTGTTCCGAGTCCGACACCGAGTGAGAAAGCATTCTTCTTTGATGTACCTGTTGTGCTTGCAGCAGTGAGCGAGCAGAGGGCGAGTGCAACAACGAGAACTATGGCAATGATTTTCTTGTTCATTTTCATTTCTCCATTTCAATAAAGATTTGATGGTGTAATAGTCGTACAAAAATCGATTTTTGAAAAGGCTTATGCTTGTTTTTCTTCTTTTCTTCATGTGTTATCATCAAGGATGTGTGGAGGAGAAATGCCGCAGCTCTACTGTATAGATAATAATGAACTGAGCGCCCTTCTGGGCCTCGATAAACCCTTCCAGGCTAAAATCGTAAGGTCTTTCCTTGACAGGGGCGTGACTGACTTCGAAAGTATGACATCGCTTCCGAAGGATTTGAGACAAAGGCTTTCCTCCCTCTACCCGTCGGCACTCTCGAGCACTGTGGCAGACCGCTCCGACGGAACGGATGCCGTAAAGCTTGCGCTCAGAATGGAAGACGGCGCTCTCATTGAGTGCGTGAGGCTCTCCGACGGCGCCGGACGATATACGGCGTGTCTTTCTTCTCAGGTGGGATGCGCAATGGGATGCGCATTCTGCGCTACAGGCACGATGGGACTGGTGCGCAACCTCAAAGCCGGCGAGATAGTCGAGGAATACATCCAGCTCGAGAAGCTCGGAGAGCACATAACACACATAGTGTTCATGGGGATGGGTGAACCCCTGAACAACTTCACCCAGGTCATGAGTGCAATCACCGAACTCCACCGCGAGGACGGGATAAACATATCCTGCAGGAGGATTACGATATCGACATGTGGCCTCGTGCCGGGAATCAAGAGACTGGCAGAACTGGATCTGCCGCTGCGGCTTGCCGTTTCCCTTGTATCTGCGTCCGATGAACTGAGGTCGTCCATCATGAAGGTCAACAGAAGCTATCCTCTGGGTGAGCTCAGAAAGGCCCTCTCCGCATTCCAGAAGAAAAACGGGAAGCGTATCACTCTGGAGTACTGCCTCCTCGGAGGGCTGAACACAACAAAGGAAAGTGCCGCCCAGCTGAAATCCTTCATAAAGGGAATGGATGTCCTCGTAAACCTCATCAGTTGGAATCCCATCCCTTCCCTGCCGTTCAGAACGCCGGATGAAAGGGAGGTCAGGGATTTTACAGCCGAGCTGCGGAGATACGGCATCTCATATACGATAAGAAGAAGCAAGGGGCGTGACGAAAAGGCGGCATGCGGGATGCTCGTTACAGAACATGACCATAAAATGTCCTAACCAATACCTAATGAAATGACCAAAGACAGATTAAACCGTGACAGTTATAATTAGGAATATGGAGAACAATAACGCGACGCAGATTGTAGGAAGCAACATCAGGAGGCTCCGTCAAGAAAGGGGTTGGTCCCAGACTGAACTGGGAAATCGCATCGGCGTCGGTCTGAAGACGATTGCCAGATACGAGAAGGCCGCCAGTGCTCCGAGTTTCCATAGTCTCGACTCTCTGGCAGAAGCCTTCGGCGTAAGCATCAGCACACTCTTCGAGGAACATGACGACGAGGAAGTGAATGAAGAGGATTTCTACACTCTGACATGCCAGCTGATGAAAAAGGAAACCGACGCCTGTTACGTGAACGTCATATCAGCATTGCACGAACTGATAAAACGAGTGTTCAGGAATTGAGAATCAGATATTATATAAGGCCCCGCTCAACGCAGGGCCTTCTTCTTATTTCTCAAGGACGGCCTTGATTCTTCTCACACCGGCCGATGAGGACTGCTCCTTCACAATCCTGAAGTGACCGAGCTCGGATGTATGCTCCACGTGGGGTCCTCCGCAGACTTCGACGGAGAAGTCGCCGATTGAGTAGACCTTCACCTTCTCTCCGTACTTTGCATCGAACTGTGCAGCCGCACCCTTCGCCTTCGCCTCATCCAGCGTCATCGTCTCGCAGACGACGGGGAGATCCTTCTGAATCTGTTCGTTGACGAGGTCCTCGACCTTCTTCAGCTCCTCCTTCGTAAGAGCCTGCGGATGGTTGAAATCGAACCTCAGTCTCTCGGCAGTGATGTTTGAACCCAGCTGCTTGACATATCCTCCGAGGACTATGCAGAGAGCCTTGTGGAGAAGATGGGTTGCCGTGTGGAGGGCGGTGGTTGCTTCGCTGTGGTCTGCAAGACCTCCCTTGAACTGCTGCTCCGCTCCCGCACGTGATATCTCCTGATGCTTCTCGAATGCAGCCTTGAAGCCTTCCCTGTCGACTGTGAAGCCGTGTTCTCTGGCAAGCTCCTCTGTCAGCTCGATCGGGAAGCCGTATGTATCATAGAGCTTGAAGGCGATTCTTCCGCCGATCACCCTGCTGCTGCCCTTCATGAGGTTGGGCAGCATCTTCTCGAATTCCTTCTCTCCGTTGACGATCGTCTTGCTGAACTTCTCCTCCTCCTTCTCAAGTTCGTCGAATATGAAATCCTTATGCTCGATGAGTTCGGGATACGGTTCACCGTAGAGATCGAGGACGACGCGTGCAAGGGAGGAAAGGAAGTATGATTCGATTCCGAGTTTCTTGCCGTGTCTGACGGCCCTTCTGATGAGACGGCGCAGTATGTAGCCCTGTCCGACGTTTCCCGGAGCGATTCCCTTCTGGTCGCCGAGGATGAAGACGGATGTCCTCACATGGTCCGATATGATACGGATCGAGACATCATCCTCTTCATTCTCGCCGTATTTCTTCCCGCAAAGGCCTTCGATTGCCCTGATGATGGGCTGGAAGACCTCCGTCTCGTAGACACTCTTCTTGCCCTGGAGGATTGCTATCGTCCTCTCGATGCCCATACCTGTGTCGATGCACTTTCTCTCCATCTCGTGGTATGTGCCGTCCTTCTCCTTGCGGTACTGCATGAAGACGTCGTTCCAGATTTCGAAATACTTGCCGCAGTGGCATCCCGGCTTGCACTCCGGTCCGCACTTCTCTCTGCCGGTGTCGATGAACATCTCGCTGTCGGGTCCGCAGGGTCCTGTCTCGCCTGCCGGTCCCCACCAGTTGTCCTCCCTCGGCATGAAGTAGATTCTCTCCCCGGGAATACCGAGGCTCTTCCACTTCTCTGCAGCTTCGGTGTCTCTCGGAACCGATTCGTCTCCTGCGAAGACTGTGACGGAGAGTTTATCTACTGGAATACCGAGAACCTCTGTCATGAACTCGAACGAGTAGCCGATCATCTCGGTCTTGGAATATGCACCGAGTGACCAGTTGCCGAGCATCTCGAAGAATGTGAGATGATTGGGATCTCCGACGGAGTCGATATCTCCGGTGCGGATACACTTCTGATAGTCGCAGAGTCTGTTTCCCGCGGGATGTTCCTCTCCAAGAAGATACGGAACAAGGGGATGCATGCCTGCCGTCGTGAAGAGGACGGTCGGGTCGTTCTCGGGGATGAGGGATGCTCCCGAAATCTGTCTGTGTCCCTTGGAGACAAAGAAGTCGATATACTTTTTTCTCAGTTCGTTCGCTGTAATGGGTTTCATTGATTTTTAATTCCTTTGAATAAATCAAGACTAGATGTTATTCCCAGTGCATGAAGAGGTCAAGGACCTCCCGGCTTTTCCCTCTCAACGGAAAATACCCTCCAGATGCACTTCCTGACGTTTCCCGTCCAGGAAATACTGAATGCAGATTCCGTCCTTTTCTGTTTTCACCTCGACATCTTCCGCGCATTCGAACAACTTCCTGAGACGGCGGTACTCCTCCCTCTGTTTCTCCGTATAACGTGAAGGCATATCGGAAGTGAGGAAGACATTTCCCAGAAGAGCATTCACCACGGAAAGAGTTTGTTTCTCTTTCTCAGTCAGCCTGCAGTTTTCATCCCTCAGGAAGAAGACATCGGGGTCACTGCCGTAGGCGCGGCCGTTGAGAAAGCGGCGGAAAACGGTGTTGCTGATCGCCTGTCTTGTCGAGACGCGTTCCCGGTGAAAGAGGCGCATATACCACACGTCATCCCAGTCGAGGCCCACATCGCAGCCTATACGGCAATAGTCAACTACTCCGAAGGCCGGCATCACAGGAACACCACAGCCGAGAATCTGCTTTTCACCGCACCAGGATCGCAGCAGATTCATGGCACGGTACATTCTGCCCGCACGGCTCTCGTCTGCATTGCCGAAGGGTGCAGCCCCATAGAGAAAATCCAGTTTGACAAGATCGAATCCCCATTCACCGAGTACACGGTCGAGGACCTTCCCGAGATATTCCAGCACCTCCGGATTGTCGATATCGAGAGAATAGAAGCCGCTCCAGTTAGAGCCGCAGCACCACGGCCTGCCGTCGACTTTCAAAAGCCAGTCCGGATGCTCCCTGCAGATAACGGATTCCTTTTCACATACAAAGGGTGCAAGCCACAGTCCCGCCCTGAAGCCAGAAGCATGAATCTCCTCCACAATGCCTTCCAGCCCGTTCGGGAACTTCTCTCTGTCGGTCTCCAGCCAGTCCCCGACCTTCGGCTCCCAGCCGTCATCGATTTGAAAAAGATCGCCGGCAGAAAAGAGGCTCCGGCATCCGTCGAGGTCCTCACGGATGGCATCTTCAGTGATATTCTGGTAACGGTTGTACCAGCTTGAATAGCCGGCAATCTTCTCCTCTGTCCTCGGCCTGATTCCCATTGCCCCGAACCAGCTGTCGAAGACCTCCCTCCCGCCGCCCCCGGCAAAGAAGAGATCGAAGAGCGGGAAACTGCCGCCGGGGTGTTCAACGCCTTCAGAGTCCCTCTCCAGCGTCAGGATTCCCTTCCGGCTGTCATAGCGGAAGATTGTATAGCCCGGCCTTTCGTCAAGCGATGCAATGAGGCGGAAACGGCCGCCGCTTCGGAAATAGCAGTATGAGAATCCGTGGCTCTGCCCTTTTTGGCGGTCGTAGCGGACAAAATGATAATCACCGTAGCGGTCGAAGAAATACTTCTTCAGGAGAATTGACGGGATATGGTCAATACCGCGTATCTTTCCGTCTTTTTCCAGTTCCGGACTGTATGTCCACGTCTGATAGCCGTTCATGAAGAGATGCTCGTCATCGGCCATCGGCCATTCGATTTCAGCCTTTATGCTTTTCACCGTTCCCCGAGGAAGCTCTACGGCAAGACGGAGTTCTCCGTAATGTGGTACTTCAGCCTCACCTTCTCTTATACATCCTCCCGTCTCGGCCCGCCAGTGCAGATTTTCAGCCATTCTCCGTCTCCTTCCCGTGGAGGCGTGCACTTATTTCGGCGGCACGTTCGTCACTCAGGATGAACTTACGGCGGAACAGGACGAGCGCGGAGATCAGCACCAGCATCGGCAGAACCGTCATCATCAGGCGCAGTCCCAGGAGTGTGGATGCACTCTGCTCTGCGACAGGGCCGGTTTCATCTGTATTTCCCGCTAGTCCGATGAGATCGAGTCCGATTCCTGTCAGGAATACAGCCACACCGGAAGCAGCCTTGACGACGAATGTCTGCATGGAGAATATGACGCTCTCCTCCCGCCGCCCCGTCTTGAGGAAGCCGTAGTCGACGCTGTTAGAGAGGAAGAGAGTCGTCAGCACACTCAGCATACCGTTCGATGCAAAGACGACCACTCCCGGTATACAGAGCAGAATCAGACTGTGCGAGAGCCCGGCGAGGCACAGAGCCAGCAGTGTCCCGTACCCGCAGAGGGCCAGTACAAGGCTGAGGTTGAAGACCTGAGTGCTGCTGAGCTTCCGTCTTATGAGCGGATAGAGAATCATCATTCCGAGTATCTGTGCAGCACCTCCCACAGTGGAGAAAAGCGTATAGGTGGCTTTCCATCCCGTGCCGCCGAAATCATACTTGAAGAAATAGATGATGAAGTTCGAAGTCAGATAGAGAGCCGAGTTGATGAGAACGATGCTGGAGACGACGACCATGGCCTGGTCGTTGGAAAAGAGCGCAGAGAACATCTCTTTCACCGTAGCCGTCTTCATCTCGCTCCCGGTGTTCTCCCTCATGGAAGCACAGCACAGCGCTTCCGTCACTACAAAGATCACCGACACGATCAGCGCCACCCATCTGAAACCGGAGCGCTCGCTCTCTCCTCCGAGAAGACCGACGAGGAGCATGGTGAACATTGCTATTATAGCCGAGCCGACACCTGCGCATGTACGTCCCACCATAGAAAGATTCTCACGGTCCTTCGGAGTCTCCGTTACTGCAGGAATCATAGACCAGAAGGGAATATCCATCATGGTGTATGTAACGCCCCACAGAACGTAGACGATGCTGAAATAGACCATGAGTGCCGCTTCACTCATCACAGGGGAAGCAAAGAGCGCATAGAGCACAAGTGCATTGAGTATTGTTCCGGAGAATATCCAGGGGCGGAAGCGGCCCCAGCGGGTGCGGGTCTTCGCCACTATAATCCCCATAAAGGGATCATTGAGAGCATCGAAGAACCTCGCCAGCATGAGCACGAGTCCCACAAAGCTTGCCGAAAGACCCATCACATCCTGATAGTAATACATCACATACGAAGCCGACAGGGCATATACCATATCCTTACCCACGGCACCGATGCCGAATGCGGCCTTCTCCTTCAAGGTCAGTTCCATACGACCTCCTCCTTTTCTATTTTGAACTCCACAGTGACAGTTTCCACCTGCGGAGCTGAAATGCTGAGTACCGCTTTTCCCGGAGTACCCGTTGTTCTGAGATAAGTGCCGGTCATGCCGCCCTCGGCCACCGCAGTCCCAGGTCCGACAAGAGCGGCATCGCCTTCCACGCTGAAGCTGACGGGAAGAAGCGCATAGTGGGCAGTGTTCCCGTTTTCGTCCAGAATGCGTACTCTGACGGCCGACATGTCATAAGTGTCCTTCTCCCTCAGTGTCGTAGAGCTCACCTTCACTTCCAGATGGAGCTTCACGCCGGGGCATAGTGTGACACTCTGAACGACCTTCCCGTTCTCGAGGGCATCGAAGCGCCACCTGGTGGCCTCTCCTCCCCAGTTACCTACGTATTTACCGTAAAGTGCCACGCCGTCGGAGAATGTCATTCTGTAGCGCAGCATGCACCATGCCAGCTTGAGGCTGTATCTCAGAGGAAGGCCCGCAAGTCCGTACTTCCCCGCCGCGAGCAGAGCGGAGCGGAGCACTGCCGCCTTTGAACGGGAGAAATGCTCCTGCGTTTCCAGGAGTTCTCCGATGGTGTCATCAACGACGAAGGGCGGATGCGGCAGGGCATTCCACCGGCTTTTATGCAGATCTGTCACGAAGACGTCGTTCTTGTAAAGCTTCACCTGGCCGGCATTGCTGAACGCATAGATCAAGCCGAGCTGCCCGGCAGGATTGTCGCCGATGGCCATGGATGAGCTTATCTCCAGGACGGGAGACTCATCGCCCTGGCTGGCATATACCGCCGCCGCTGTTTTCGGATTGCGGAAGATGTCCATCACGCCGTGGTAACAGATTCTGTCTCCGGAGCCGAAATCCTTATGCGTCTGATAGTCGAACATGCACCATCCGAAGCAGCCGGCATGTTCGCCGCTCGAGAGGGCGGCATTCTGAACCCTCACATGCCTTAAGGCATGCTCCTCTCTATGCGGGCCGTCATCAAAGGACTTGGTGGGGTACATATGACCGTTGCACTCCGAAATGAGCATCGCCTTAGTCATATCCGGTGTCACATCCTTCTTCTTCTTTGCACCGCCCGTTCTGCCGTCATGGGAGAAGTCGTTGTAGGCATAGACATCTTCCAGAAGCCGGCTTTTCTCGAGGTACCGCACGCCGGAAGTGGCACGGCCGGGATCAAGATTGTGTGCTATCCTGTTCGTCCGGGCATAGAATTCATCATCGTCCACGCTTTCGTTTATGCGGACACCCCAGAGAATGATGGAGGGATGGTTACGGTCCTCGACGATCATCTCCTCCAGCATTTTACATGCCCTGTCCTTCCATTCCTCATCCCCTATATGCTGCCAGCCCGGAAGTTCGGTGAAGACCAGAAGTCCCAGTCTGTCGCATTCATCGAGAAAATACCGGCTCTGCGGGTAGTGGCTGGTGCGCACCGCCGTACACTCTAGTTCCTTTTTGAGGATGCGGGCATCCTCCCTCTGGAGACTTTCCGTGGCCGCATAGCCGATGTAAGGGTAGCTCTGATGACGGTTGAGCCCCCTGAGGAAGATCTTTCTGCCGTTGAGGTAGAAGCCGTCCGCTTTGAAGAGGGCCGTACGGAAACCGAAAGTCTCCGTCCTGCAGTCGACAATCATTCCCTCCGCATCCAGCAGTTCCGCTCTTGCATGATAGAGAACCGGGTGCCCGACATCCCACACCTCGGCGTCCGGGACAGAGATCCCGGCTTTCCCTCTCTCCGCTGCTTCTTCCGTATGTTCTGCAAGCAGAGTGCCGTCTTCCGTTTCCACTTTAATACGGACCGATACGATATTCTCAATGCGTTCCGCCGTCCACTGCAGGGCGGCCGTTTTCAATGTCGGCGTATATACGAAGAGGTCCGTCAGGCGGCTCTCCGACGATGACTCCAGCCAGACTTCACGGTACAGTCCTCCGTATGTCAGATAATCAATGACGAATCCGAAGGGAGGAACGGACGGGTCCTCGCTGGTATCCAGCTCTACCGCAAGCAGATTCTCGCCTTCTCTCCCGACAAGGTCTGTTATCTCGACCTCGAAGGATGTATAGCCGCCCTTATGTTCTCCGGCCCGCTTTCCGTTGACATAGACCACCGCCTGATGTGCCGCGCCGTCGAAACGTACAAAAAGCCGCGGGGAGGTCTCATATGACGGCACGGAAAACCGCTTCCGGTAGCCGCAGTGCATCTCATAATCTGCCGGAGACGCATAGTGCAGAGGCACCTCCCGGCATGTATGAGGAAGACGCACTGTCTCCACTTCAGCCGCAGGAAGCCCCCTGCCGAAATCCTCCGTCCAGCGGGGGGTGAACTCCCAGCCGTCGCAAAAACTGATTCTCATCATAAAACTCCCTTACCAGAAAATGTCCGTTCCGGCCGCACTGAGTCCAGTCGTCCGTAGTTTTCCGTCCTCTGCACCGGTTCCTCAGGGGAGACCGGCTTGATGAAAACGGATTGTCTTTCCCTGCAGCCTGCCGCACTGTAAAAAAACGATGACAGAGAGATGTACTTCTGCCGGAAGACTCTTTCATCCTCCGGTTTTCCATTGTAGTGCGGAAGTATCCGCTTATCAAACAGATTCAGCTTTCAAGATCGGAGAAGAGGTCGGGCTGTGAGGGATCCGGCTGTGCCGTTTTCCTCTTTCTCGGTTCAGCGGGGAAAAGCGATTTTATCTGTGACGGTCTTTTAATAACTGCCGCCCCGCCCCCGGCACGCGTGCGGCACCATGTGAAGTTGGGGTTCTCTGCAGCGGATGAGGAGAGTGCGCACTTCCTGCCGCTTTTGAGTGCGGCATCGAAGACGGCCCATCCCGGCCCCCCGTCCTTCTCCTCGGCCATGTAGAAGCTGTCGGCAAAAGATGAAAGGAAACGGTTACGGAGCACCACGTGCCACTTCTCCCTCTTCGTGTAGGGGGAGAACTGTGTAATGAGAAGTCCTTTCCCGTAGACTGCCTCCATAAGAGATAAAAGATTCTCGTTGGGGCACTTCGTGAGCGACGAGGAGAGCACCGCACACACATTCCCGCCTTCCTTCAGGGCGACCGAGAGTGCGTACGGTCCCAGTCCCGAATCAAAGGGAGCCGTAACTGTGCAGCCCATCTTCACGGCTTCGAGGGCGCAGAGTGCCGTATCCTTGCGGCCCTGGAGGGAGGGCATCACGGCACCGAGAAAGCAGAGTTTCCTTCCGTCGAGGATCTCCCTTCTTCCTGCAAGATAGAGAAAATGCACATCGGAGAGAGGAGACGAATACTCCATAACGGTGAACGGAATGCGTGTAGAGTCGAAAGATGAGCGTACATCACGCCAGAGTGCGTTGAACACACCCTCCTCTTCAGAATTCTGTGTAAACTCACGGGTGTAGGAAGCAAAGGGAACCGAGTAGTCGGCATCAACTGCGGTAAGCACATCCCATGCCTTCTTCTCGTCACCTCCGTAGAATGCCGAAAGGGCTGTGAATGCCGCAGCCTTTTCCCTGAGGAGTTTATCGTCCACTTTTCGCCTCCAGAAGAATGTACAGGAGATCGGATGACGGAGTCTTTATTCCATGCTTCTTCGCCTTTGCCGAGAGTGTGCCGCAGAACCACGCGTTCTCGTTTCTGCACCCCGCGGCAATGTCGTCTGCCATGCTGCTCCTTCCCTTCGGGGGAAGCGCAGAGCTCTCCCTGATCATTTTCTCTATATCATCCTGGGTGATGGTGACGGACTCGGCGGCGGCCACAGCCTGCACTTCGCGCGCCACAATCCTGACGGCCCTCATGAGACTTCCGCTTGCCATGAATGTGCCGTAGTCGTATTCCATCAGCGCAGTGAGGGAATTGAAGCATGTGTTCGTCATGAACTTCACCCACTGGTCGTGTTTGATATCTTCCGAGATACGGAAAGGCTGAGCGGTGGAGGAAAAGAAATCCGAGAGCTTCGTTATCCTCGGACTCCCGGAGCCGTCGTCTTCACCGAAGGTGATGAGCCCGGGGGTGAACGACGTGACAGACGATCCTTCACGCTGCGTACTCAGTCCCGAGATGAAGGCCCTAACGACCTTCTCCCTGCCGTAGCGGGATGCAATCACATCCTCGCTTTCAAGTCCGTTCTGAAGAGGAAGAATAACGGTATTGTCCCCGACAAAAGCGTCCATGAGGGGGAATGTGGAGGTAAGGCTGAAATTCTTGACTGTGTTTATGATGATGTCGGCATCGAAGGCAGCGGAAGGAGTGATAGTCTCAACCTCCATCTTCATTCCGTTGAAAACGAGAGGAGAGAGCCGGGAAAAACGATCCCCGTCCACAAGGGAGAAGACCCCGCCCGCATCATATATGTTGTGAAGGACGGTAGCCCCCACGCATCCTCTTCCTATTACTACGGTTTTCATCTCCTTCATTTTAGATAAACCTCAAATACTTCTTCAATACCGGATTATGACTTTCAAGCTTTCCTTCTATCATTTATGATTGGGAGAGGAGAACAAGAGAATGACACTGAGTACATACTATGCACCGACAAGGGTGACGATGGGAAGGAACGCCGAAGAGAACGTCGGCCTTGAACTTAAGAGAGAGAATGCCGGAAAGGTTCTCATACACTACGGCTCCGACAGAATCGAGAGAAGCGGACTCCTCGACAAGATAAAGGCGCTTCTCGAGAAGGAGGGAATAAGCTGGACCACACTCGGAGGTGTCGTCCCCAATCCCCGCCTCTCGCTCGTGAGAAAGGGGATAGAAAAAGCGAGAGCCGAGAAAGTCAACTTCATCCTCGCTGTCGGAGGTGGCTCCGTCATCGATTCATCGAAGGCCATAGCCTACGGCGTCAGATACGACGGCGACGTCTGGGACTTCTACTCGAAGAAGGCCGTGCCCGAGGCATCCATGAAGGTGGGATGCATACTCACGATGGCGGCTGCGGGAAGCGAGATGAGCGACAGCAGTGTCATCACGAACGACGAATGCGGCTTTCTGAAGCGCGGCTGCAACAGCGACCTGTGCCGTCCGACCTTCGCACTTCTCAACCCCGAGTTCACATTCTCGCTTCCACCCTATCAGACATCGTGCGCGATAGTCGATATACAGATGCACACACTCGAGAGGTACTTCGTAAAGGATTACTCCCTCGCCCTCACCGATGAACTGGCCCTCGCACTCCTCAACGCAGTACGCACTGCAGGATACACAGCCCTCGAGAAAAGCGGCAACTATGAGGCGAGAGCGACCCTCATGTGGGCCTCCTCCCTCTCACACAACGGCCTCATGGCTGCAGGCAACTCCTCACGCGGTGACTGGGCGACCCATCAGATAGAGCATGAGCTCTCGGGAAAGTACGACATAGCACACGGCGCCGGTCTTTCGGCGGTATGGCCGAGCTGGGCGCGCTACACCCTCTCTTCCGCTCCGGAGCGCTTCGCCTCCCTCGGTTACTCCCTCTATTCGATAGAACCATCCGGTGACTACATGAAGGACGGAGAGAAGACGATCGAGGCATTCGAAGAGTTCTACAGGTCGATAAAGATGCCGACAAGACTCAGCGAGGCGGATATCTTCCCGACAGAAGAGGATATCGAGGAACTTGCAGACAAGTGCTCATTCAACTCCACCCGCACCGTCGGCGACATCATGAAGCTTGAGAGAAACGACATCGAAGCAATATACAGGATGGCAAGATAGACAATCAACAACCCACGGGACAAGTCCCGGGGTATGTGAACGAAAGTGAACATGCCCTTGTTGATTAGCCTCAGTGCGTAAGCACTACGTTACGGGAGAATATACAGGTACCGATAGATGTTGTCCTGGTCTGTCGCTCTACGGTCCG
>CAVDOI010000009.1:0-30528 GCA_963610485.1 Lachnospiraceae bacterium | reverse complement strand
TTGTTTACTCTTATTGCATTAATTTTTCAAATCTTAATTTGATGCGTATGTCCTACCTTCAATCAGAGGAAAAGCCGGGAGAAAAGTCCCGGCTCGTACCTCCAGATAACGGGGGCTAAAGTATCCTGCAGAGTCTGATTCTGCTTGCGCTTTTCGCCGTCTTGTCCCCATATATCCTCTTCCCCGGCTCATATTGCTGTCCGTCAGCGAGAGCGACAGCTCTGTATGCAACTATGTTATCGTCGGCACCGAACTCCGTACTGGTGAAATAATAATTACAGTAGTAGTCCGGACCGCCTTTATTAGTCAGATTATTTATCTTCTCATCTCTTGCAGAATATGCAATGTCCAGCATCTCGGAATGTGACGGGATGAACCAGTACTGTCCCTTGTCATCCGATATGTCCGCTCTGAACTCGAGAAGCCTGTTCCATATCGTCTCCTCGCCGTCTTCGTATTCGGTCTTGTAAAGCACTCCTTTGAGAGCAAGAGCCTTCTCTGTATTTGCGTATCCTCCGCCGATGGAGAAATCAGTCCCGGCCGTTGCATCCGCCGAGAGTCCCCATTTGACCCAGAGCTTATCTTTGTAGCTGATATGTGTTTCTATCAATTGATTGTAGTAGTCATTCCCCCGTGAGGTCTTGATATAGTACGAGAGATCGTGATCCATATCGACTCCGATGTACTTGTATGGGGATTCTGCGGGGAGAGAGCCTCTGACTCCTCTCTTTGCAATGATATAGAGCCTTATTCCTTTATCCTTTATATCATCGGCTATCTCGGTGTAGTTGCCTTTGTACTCATTTACTGTGTATATGTCGCCTATGTTGAGTTCGTTGTAGACGGCATATAGTGTGATATGGTCATTGACGACTGTCCCGAAGTCGAATTCCGCGCCGCCGTTTTCTGCCGACCAGTGTTTGAATGTATCTGCCACGCTCTCCGCACCGGACTCTCCGTCGGCAATGTTAGTTATCTTCTGTCCCTTCGGACTCTTTGTCGTCGTTTTCCTGCCTGTGATGCTGTCATAGACCCAGGTGACTGTGACCTCATCACCGATAAGGTCCCATCTTGCCTCGATTGTCAGATCTTTTCTGATTTTTGTCGTGAAGTCGAACGCTTCATCTCCCAGATACCAGTTCACTAAGTTGTAACCTTCCTTCTGGACTGACGGAGCGAGAACCGTCTCCCCGGTACCGACTTTCTTTACGACATCGGTCTCCCCGTTGTTGAGGACGAACTTCACTTCGTGCTCCTCATACCATACATCACTATTGCCGACCGCCACCTCGATTAAAGGTCCGTCATAGTTATAGATCCAGGAGCTGTATATCGAGAGGGACAGCTCCTCAGAAGGCTTTGCTACAATATCTCCAAGAAAGCCGATGACTACGGTTGTATATGTCTCAGATTCCGACGAAACTGAACCGGCACTTCCATCGGAGATGCTCTGTCCACTGCCGGAATCGTTCTTGAGTTCCTTGATGTATGGTGTAAGATCGTCGGGAAGTCCGCCTCTGAACAACGACATGGCTGACATTCCGGAAAACAGCCACGAGTCAAATTTCAGTCCGTCTAGAAGGGTTATCTCGAGTGTGATATCGGAAACCTTGACTCCGGTCTTGTTGAAGAGACTGCTCAGTCCTTTCGTGTATGCTTTGCTTCCTTCCGGAACTGCCGGCTCTGACGGAGATACAGGGTCAACAGGAGTTACAGGATCTGTCGGAGTTACCGGATCTTCCGGGGGGGCACCGGCTGTTCGGGCGTTACCGGGTTATCGGTCTTACCGCTGTCGGGAGCTGCACTGCAGCCGAAGAGCACGAGAAGTGCCAGGAGAAGAAGTGCTAGTAGTCTGTAACATCTAAAACTTTACATTTTTATGTTTTGCCATTACTCTTTATTTAGCATATAAAAAGAGGTGGCAAAGTATGAAAGAATATCAAAAGCTGACGATTATCTTATCTCCCGATGAGAGGAAGGAACTGTTGGATGTGGTGAAAAAAGGGAAAAGTTCGGCTACTGTTATCAGAAGAGCCAACGTTATCCTTATGTCTGATTCTTCCGAAGGCGAAAAAAAGACTGAGGAAGAAATCGCCTCATCTCTTAATATTACTCGGCAGACTGTCCATAATATAAAGGTTAAGTACCTTTCCGGAGTCAAAGAAGCTCAGGCAACTGAAAAGATAGCAAGGAAGAAGAGAGAAACTCCTCCTGTTGAGCCAAAGATAGACGGAGAAAAAGAAGCAAAGATAATTGCTCTTGCCTGTTCGGCACCTCCTGAAGGTAGAACGAAGTGGACACTCCGTCTTTTATCCGAGAGGAGTGTTCAACTCGAGATTGTAGACTCAATCTCGCACACTCAGGTTGGGAGGATATTAAAAAAAACGAATTTAAGCCTCATTTGAGAAAAATGTGGTGTATTCCTCCTGACCAGAATGCAGCTTTTGTTGCTGCTATGGAGGATGTTCTTGAGGTTTACTCAAGGCCGTATGATCCGTCGAAACCTGTGGTATGTATGGATGAACAGCCGATACAGCTCCTCTCTGACTCAAGACCTACCATAAAAATGAGTGAAAACAACCACACCGAGAAGGTCGACCACGAATATGTGAGACAAGGTACATGTTGCGCATTCATGTTTAATGAACCGTTAGGCGGTTGGCGTCGCGTCACCATAAATGAGACCAGAAAGAAGACAGACTGGGCTGAGCAGATCAAGAAACTCGTTGATGAGGACTATCCGGATGTCGAAAAGATTGTCCTTGTCTGCGATAATCTAAATACGCACAATGTGTCTTCGTTATACGAAGCATTCAAGCCCTCAGAAGCAAGAAGAATTTGGGAGAAACTGGAAGTCCATCATACCCCAAAGCACGGCTCCTGGATGAATATGGCAGAGATAGAACTCAGTGTCTTCACAAAGCAGTGCCTTTCTAGGCATATCGATTCTATGGAGAACTTACAGAAAGAGGCTACAGCTTGGTATGTAGACAGAAACTCTAGACAAAAGGGAATCGACTGGCAGTTCACAACTGAAGATGCAAGAAAGAAATTGAAGCACTTGTACCCGATAATCGAGATGGAGGAAGAATAAAGATTTAGAGTTTACAGACTACTAGGAGAAGAGTCTTTTTCATTGTCGGGCCTTCCTTTGTATTTCTTTACTTCATTTTTACAAACAAACCGGAGCCTGTAAAGTTACAGCCTGTGCGTAAGTTGAAAGAAAAGACGGAAATGACGATAAAAACAGGTTGAAAGTCATGTGGTCATGACAGCAGGCGTTTAATTTAAGAACCAGGAGCGCACGGGATCGAACCGTGATATGGAGAATCAAAATCTCCTGCCTTAACCATTGGGCTACGCCCCTGAGAACAGAGCAACGATAGCAGAAAAGAGGACTTCAGTCTACAAAGAGTTTCTCCGTTGCGATGAGAGCTTCATCCTTACCCGTCCACTTCTTCTCGGAGAGGAGGAACCACACGCTTCCGCTTCCCGTAAGAGAAAGGTAGTCACCTTCCCTCAACCTGTCCTTCAGCCTGTCGTACACCGCCGTTCCCCCGATTTTCTCGAAGTCGTTGGGAAAAGACGAGCGTGTAAGGGGGTACGAAATATCTCCGAGAGGACGGAAGTCGAGGCCGAGATTGTCAAGCATGCGGTAGGCTTCCTTCGTCTCCGTTCCTCCGGCATCTGCTCTGAAGAGTGTTATGTATCTGTACCCGGGAGGGAAAGCGCATTCTTTTATTATCTCGCCTTTCCCTTCGACGTAGGCAAACTTAAGGCGCGAGGTGAAGAACGGAACGTCTGCTCCGACAGCGCTTGAAAGGGAGATCATCTCCTCGTCCGTAAGTGCACCGTAGTGATCGTTGAGGAGTCTCAACACCGCCGAAGCGTCACTGCTTCCGCCGCCCATTCCCGCCTTCACCGGAATGTTCTTCCTTATCTTTATGACAGTGCCGGACTTCAGTCCGGTCTTCTCTCTGTAGAGTCTCACGGCCTTCGCCATAAGGTCCTCACCCGATGTGAGATAGCTCCCGTTCCCGTCGATTGTCGTTTCATCTCCGTCTTTTATCTCGAGAGATATCTCGTCATGAAAGGGAACAAGGAGGAAATATGACGAGAGCGTATGATAGCCGTCGTCTCTCCTTCCCGTAATCTTCAACCCTATATTGACCTTCGCGTAAGCCTCTGTCCTGTACACCATGGCGACAGTGTAGTCTAAAGACGGCTTTTTGAATATTCTTATCCCATGAGTCAGCTCAAAGCTCTTATTCTCGACAAGGACGGAACGTTGTTCCCGTACTCCCTCTGGACCGCTCCTATGAGGAGGGCCCTCTGTGAGAACCTTCCCATAGGTAAAAGGAAGAACCGGGACGAGATAGCCACCTCTTTCCTCTCCGTGCTCGGCGTCGTGGACGGGGAAATCGGAAGAGGAAGCCTCCTCTTCGACAGAAAGAAGAGAATGGCAGGAGCAGTCAGGCTCATTGCCCTCACCCTGAAATACCACCTCAACCCCTACAGGGCCCTGAGGGGCTTTCTGACTCTCCGCGACAGATACTTCTACGGTTTTGAAGAGGAACTGGGAAAGTATGATTTATCGAATGTGAGGAATACGCTTCTGAAGCTTGAGGAGAAGGGAATAATCCTGGCGCTCTTCTCGAATGACTCCCCAGCCTCCGTGAAGATAGTAACCGGCGCACTCTCCCCCGCCGCATTCAGCTACTATGTCGACTCTTCGTCGCGCATAAGAAAACCCAATCCGTACGCCGTCAGAGTCTTTGCCGAGATCAATGGTATCAGATGCGATGAAATCGCACTCCTTTCCGACACTCCCGAGGACCTTGTGATGGGACGGAATGCCGGATGCGGGAAGGTGATCGCAATCGAAGGGACGATGAAGAGGGAGGACCTCGAGAGCTATGCCGATGCCGTCATATCGCAGTTTGAAGAGATAGAAGATTTCTTCGTCAGTGATTGACCTTCCTCGTCTGACAGCCGCACTTCGGGCAGAATACGGCTCCGTCTGTTATGTGGAAGCCGCAGCGCGGGCAGTCATACTCGGGAACGACCTCCTCTGTCGTCTCCACCTCGGGTGCTTTATCACCCTCTTTCTCCTTTTCTTTCGCTTCCTCTTCTTCTCTGAGCCTCTTTCTGAGTCTCATTGCATCCTCAAGAGTCATATTGACGATCACCGCACCCTCCCTGCTGAAGAGGGAGCGTCTCCTGAGATAGTAGACGGAGACGAGGACGGAGAAGACGATTCCTAACACTGCGGATACAGTATAGGTATAGAGTGAGTTCTGAAGTGAAAGAACAAGGGCCCAGACGTTGTCCGCCGCCTTCACGGCCATGAGGGCGATGAGGGAGATGAGCGAAGACAGTTTCAGGTGTATCAGACCCCGGAATGTGCAGAAAATGAGTGCCAGTACGACAATGCTCTCGAGAAGCGTTATGACGTTGAACGCACTCAGCCCTTCGGAGACGCACATCTTCACTGCCGTGAGAAGCGAGTAGATGCCGATGAATGAATTGAGTGGCATTATTACCGAGATGAACAAGCGGTGAAATCTGAGCTGTACCTTTTCCATATGTATATCAATATAACCGAATACCGGCCGTACGGAAAGGAAAAGGGCCTTCCTTTCAAAGACCCTTTTCTCTCTGTTTATTCGGGAATGACCCTCATGAATTTCTTCTTGCCGCTCTTCAGAAGGAGTGCTCCGTCTTCGAGGTCGGCTGTGGTGAATACCTTTCTGAAGTCGGTGACCCTGACGCCGTTGACTTCGGCCCCGCCCTGCGTGACGAGTCTTCTCGCTTCTCCGTTCGACGTAGTGAGACCCGCCTTAGTGAAGAGGTCCAGTACCCCGATACCCTCGTCCAGGAGAGCCTTCTCCACCTTGACAGTCGGAAGATTGAGACCGCTGCCGCCGCCGGAGAAGAGGGATGCTGCGGCATCCTTCGCCTTTTCGGCTTCCTCCTCGCCGTGGATGATCTTCGTGATCTCGTATGCGAGCCTTGCCTTCGCCTCGTTGATGTTCCTCTTCGGATCCTCGTACTCCTTTATCTCATCGAGGTCCATGAATGTGAAGAGCTTCATGAACTTGACGGCATCTGCATCTGCAATGTTTCTCCAGTACTGGTAGAAGTCGTACGGGGAGTAGAGGCTGCCGTCCAAGAACACGGCCCCCTTCTCGCTCTTACCCATCTTCTTGCCGTCAGCACGCATGATGAGGTTGAAGGTCAGGCCGAAACACTCCTCGCCTCCCATCCTCTGTATGAGGTCGATGCCGGCGACGATGTTGCCCCACTGGTCGGCGCCTCCTATCTGGAGTCTTGTGCCGTACTTCTCGTTGAGCATCCTGTAGTCATACGACTGGAGAAGCTGGTAGTTGAACTCGATGAAGCTCAGACCTCTCTCGAGTCTCTGCTTTACGCCCTCGAACGTGAGCATGCGGTTGACGGAGAAATACTTTCCGACATCCCTCAGGAAGGAGATGTAGTTGAGGTCGACAAGCCAGTCGGCGTTGTTGACAATCGATGCCTTCCCGTACCCTGCGGGAGGATTCGCGGAGAAATCGACAACAGTAGAAAGCTGCTTCGCAATGTTCTCTGCATTCCTGTTGATCTCCTCGACGGGGAGGATCTTCCTCATCTCGGTCTTCCCCGACGGGTCTCCGATGAGGCCCGTTCCGCCGCCCACGAGTGCGAGCGGTCTGTGGCCGTACATCTGAAGGTGATGCATCGCAAAGAACGGGACGATATGCCCGACATGAAGTGACGGTCCTGTGGGGTCTGTTCCGCAGTAGAAGGACACACTCTCCCTGTCCATGAGGTCACTCAGTCCCTCGAGGTTTGTGCAGTCCTTGACGAAGCCCCTGTCGAATAATACCTGTAATGCCTTGTTCATACTCTGCTGTACTCCTTCATCTTTTCGTTGATGAATGTGACAAGTGAATCGACTCCCACTCTCTCCTGCTTCATCGAATCACGGAAACGCACCGTGACCGTCTGGTCTTCAAGCGTCTCGTAGTCGACTGTCACGCAGTAAGGAGTTCCGATCTCGTCCTGACGGCGGTAGCGGCGTCCCACGGCGCCCGACTGGTCGTAGTATGTGGTAAAGTCGCCTCTGAGGGAGTGCTCGAGATTCTGTGCATACTCCCCGAGTCCGTCCTTCTTGACGAGGGGAAGAACCGCGACCTTGACAGGTGCGATATATGGATGGAAGTGGAGCACGGTCCTTGTGTCGCCTTCCGGAGTCGGCTCCTCGTCGTATGCATCGCTGAGTGCCATGAGGACGTTTCTCGTAAGTCCGGCAGATGTCTCGACGACGTAGGGGATGTATCTCTCGTTGGTCTCGGGATCGAGGTACGAAAGGTCCTTTCCGGAGAACTTCGTATGCTGTGTGAGGTCGTAGTCCGTTCTTGAGTGCACGCCTTCGAGCTCCTGCCATCCCATCGGGAACAGGAACTGGATGTCGTATGCGTCCTTTGCATAGAATGCGAGTTCGTCCGGTCCGTGCTGGTGCCATCTCAGATGCTCCGGATGGATACCCATCTTAGAGTAGAACTTCATTCTCTCCTCCCTCCAGTACGGGAACCATTCCTCGTCGGTGCCGGGCTTGCAGAAGAACTGCATCTCCATCTGTTCGAATTCACAGGAGCGGAAGATGAAGTTCTTGGTCGTTATCTCGTTTCTGAAGGACTTGCCGACCTGTGCGATCCCGAAGGGGACCTTCACCCTGCTCGACTGGAGGACGTTCTTGTAGTCAACGTAGATACCCTGCGCAGTCTCGGGTCTGAGGTAGACGACCGACGCTGCGTCCCTGTTCGCCCCGATATGGGTCTCGAACATGAGGTTGAAGTTCCTCGGCTCAGTAAAGGAATCCCTGTTGCCGCAGACCGGGCACGGTGCCTTGAGGTCGATCTGGTCTGCGCGGAAACGCGACTTGCAGACCTTGCAGTCGACCATAGGATCTGTGAAGTTCGAAACATGTCCGCTTGCCTCCCACACACGGGGGTGCATGAGAATCGATGCATCGAGGCCGACGATGTTGTCGTGCATCCTCGTCATCTCCTTCCACCAGAAATCGCGGATGTTGTTCTTGAGTTCGACGCCCATCGGACCGTAGTCGTATGCACCGTTGAGGCCGCCGTATATTTCAGAGGACTGGAAAATGAATCCTCTTCTCCTGCAGAGAGATATGATCTTATCCATTGTAACTTCAGTCATTTTGATTCTCCTTTAAGAAATTGATTGCCCTTTCGAGTCTCTTCCTGCATTCGTCTGTTCCGAGCAGTCTGATTGAATCGAAGAGCGGAAGTGATACTGTCGACGCCGTAAGCGCTACCCTTATGGGCTGGAAGACGCCGTTGACCTTGACGCCGAGCTCCTTCGAGAGCGCGACGAGATCCTCTTCTATTGCACTCTCCTCCCGTCCGCCTTCGATGCCGTCGAGGAGGATTTTCGATCCCTTCTCGAGAGCTTCAAGAGCCTCTCCGTCCGTGCTTCCCTTAGCCGTGTAGAGAGATGCATCTGTAACGGGTTTGTCTTCAAAGAGGAACTGTGTGAGAGGAACGCAGTCGGAGAGCGTCTTCATTCTCTCTCTCAGACTCCCCATGAGGGAGAGCACGTATGCCTTCTCCTTCTCCGTAGGCTCGGGGGATATGTATCCCGCATTCTGGAAGTAGGGCATGCAGAGCGAAGCAAGCTCCTGGGTACTCTTGCGCCTTATATACTGGCCGTTGAACCAGTCGAGCTTGTTGTAGTCGAACTTCGCAGGTGCGGAGTGGATGTTCTCGAGGCGGAAGCACTTCTCGAGGTCACTCTTCGAGAAGAACTCGGTCTTGTCGTCAAGCGACCATCCCACGAGCGTGACGTAGTTGATGATCGCCTCCGGAAGATACCCCTTCTCCCTGAAATCCCTGACGGCAGTCGAGCCGTGGCGCTTACTCAGCTTCTGGCCGTCCTTTCCCATTACCATCGGAAGATGGCAGTAGATCGGGGGCTCCCAGCCGAATGCCTCGTAGAGGAGGATGTGCAGGGGTCCGGAGGGAATCCATTCCTGTGCACGCATGATATGTGTGATGCCCATCATGTGGTCATCGATGACGTTTGCAAGATGGTATGTCGGGAATCCGTCGCTCTTGAGGAGAATCGGATCGGGGGATACGTCCCTGTTCTTTCTGGTGATGTCGCCCATGATGACGTCGTGGAACGTAGTCTTGCCTTCCGTCGGAACACGCAGTCTGATGACGGGCTTTATCCCCTCGGCCTCCATCTCCCTTCTCTCTTCTTCAGTAAGAGCGGCGCAGTGTCTGTCATAGCCCTGGTACTGGCTCTTGGTTCTGACCTGTTCCTCTCTCACCTTCTCGAGTCTCTCGGGAGAGCAGTAGCAGTAGTAGGCCTTTCCGTCTCTCACGAGCTTTTCGGCATACTCTTTGTAGATATCGAATCGTTCGGACTGGACATACGGACCGTAGGGGCCGCCCACAACGGGGCCTTCATCCCATTCGATTCCGAGCCACGAGAGAGTGTCGTAGAGGTCCTGGAGGGACTGCTCGGTATAACGCTCCCTGTCGGTGTCTTCTATGCGGAGTATGAACTTACCCCCCATAGATCTGGCGAAAAAGTAGTTGAATAATGCGGTTCTTATACCGCCGATATGCTGCAGCCCAGTTGGCGACGGGGCGTAGCGGACACGAACTTCCATCGTTTTCTCCTGATTAGTGATGATGATGGAATTCTAAACTGTTGAAAGGAAAAGAACAACACACCCCGGGCCCCAAATGAAGGCCCGTATGCATTACTATCAGACTTACTCGGTTATTGTTATGTCGCCGTCGGTGCATTTTACGGTGGTGACTGCACTGCCGCTGTTCCAGCCGTCAGCCTTATCAATCTTCGCCCAGGCCGCCATCGTCGAATTGTATGTGAGTTCCCTGAGCTCCGTGCAGTATCTGAATGCCTTCTCTCCGATTCCCGTCACACTCCCCGGGAGCGTCAGAGACTTGAGGATGGAACAGCCCTCGAATGCAGATGTTCCTATAGCCTCGAGATTTTCAGGAAGGTTCACCTCCCTCAGGACCTCGCAGCCGTGGAATGTATTCGCATCAATCGTCTTCACGCCGTCGGGAATCGTTATTGATGAAAGCTTTATACAGCCGGAGAAAGCCTCCTGTCCGATTTCAGTGACATTCTTTCCGAGCGTTACGGACGTAAGAGAGGAGCAGTCATAGAATGCTCTTGCTCCGACTTTTGTGATTGTGTCAGGAAGTGTCACGCTTCTGAGTTTCGGGCAGTCTGCAAATGCGTTGTTCCCGAGGGCCTTCACAGTCTGTCCCCCGACTGCGGGCGGGACCGTTATGTCTCCTTCGGCCGTACCCTCCTTATTGAGGACTATGCTTCCGTCACTGTTTATGTGGAATATGCCTGTGCTGCGGGAGGGCGAACATGAGACGACAAGAAGAGAAACAATGAGAATAATCAGAATGTGCTTTTTCATACCCCGAAGATAACACTTCCCCCGCGATATGGAAAGAAGTCGTTTTTGACAGTTGTGCTCTTCCGGGGCGGCCGGTTAAGAAACCGGAAAGAAAACGAAAGGAAAAGAAAAAAAAAGACGGACGGACGAAAAAAAATAATTGCGTTCACTTTATGACCCGCTACATAATTATAGATAACAAATTATCTGGACTAGACTAATTGGAGGAAAACAGCGTGAAACTAAGTGAAAACGCGGTTGCAGTCATAGAGGAAATCTGCAGTCGGCACAAAGACGAGAAAACGCCTTTGATGATGATTCTGAGTGATATCCAGAAGGAATTCGGATATATTCCGCTCGAAGTGCAGGAAATCGTGAGCAGAGAGACCGGAATAAGCGTCGCCGAAATCTACGGCGTCGTCACCTTCTACTCCTTCTTCTCGCTCAAGCCCAAGGGAAAGTACGTCATCGGATGCTGTCTCGGGACGGCATGCTATGTAAAGGGTGCGCAGCTCGTGATCGAGAAGTTCTCCGAACTCCTCGGAATAAAGCCGGGCGAGACGACAGAGGACTGTCTCTTCACCCTTGATGCTCTGAGGTGCCTCGGGGCATGCGGTATCGCACCGGCGGTATCGATCAACGGAAAGGTCTATCCGAAGGTCGATGCGGGACAGGTGGAGAAGATCATCGAAGACTTAATGCTGATGGAGAGCGAGACGAAGTATGGAGAAAATTAAGACTTTTGACGAATTGAACCGCATACAGCATGACAAGGCTGTACTCCTGGCACAGAAGTTCACAGGAGAAAACAAGAAACGGAGCGTCGTCATCTGCGGCGGCACGGGATGCATATCATCGAACTCCCACCAGATTCTCCAGAGGATGGAGGAGCTCATAAAGGAAAAGGGACTCGACTCGAGGGTCAGCGTCAACCAGGTCGGATGCTTCGGCTTCTGCTCGCAGGGGCCGTTTGTGAAGATCTTCCCCGAGGACACGCTCTACCATGCGGTGACAGTCGAGGACGTCGACGAGATTGTTGAGAAGGACCTCGAAAAGGGAATCGTAGTGGAGAGGCTTCTCTACACCGACCCAGTCACAGGCGAGAAGGTCACGAAGCAGGACGACATCACATTCTACAAGAAGCAGCACCGTATAGCACTCGAGGAGTGCGGCATGATCAACCCCGAAGATATCGGGGAGGCACTGGGCTCGGGTGCATTCCAGGGTCTGAGAAAGGCTCTCGGGATGAAGAGGGAGGACGTCATCAACACCATCCTCGCCTCCGGGCTCAGAGGACGCGGCGGCGCGGGATTCCCGACGGGCCGCAAGTGGAAGTTCGCCTTCGACCAGCCTGACGGTCAGAAATATGTCATCTGTAACGGTGACGAAGGTGACCCCGGCGCATTCATGGACAGGTCCATACTCGAGGGCAACCCGGTTGCAGTCATCGAGGGCATGATGATTGCAGGCTACGCCATCGGCGCAAGCGAAGGCTACTTCTACGTCAGAGCCGAGTACCCCATCGCCGTTCACAGACTCCAGGTCGGTATAAAGGAAGCCGAGGAGCTCGGGCTTCTCGGGGACAACATCCTCGGCACGGGATTCTCCTTCCATGCACATATCCGGCTGGGAGCGGGTGCATTCGTATGCGGCGAGGAGACGGCGCTCATCAACTCGATTGAAGGAAAGCGCGGAAACCCCAGACCCAGGCCGCCGTATCCGGCAGTGAGCGGACTCTGGGGATGTCCGACGATAGTCAACAACGTCGAGACGCTTTCGGTCGTACCCTACATTCTCCGTAACGGAGAGGAGAGCTTCTCTTCCCTCGGTACTGAGACGAGCAAGGGAACGAAGGTATTCGCTCTCGGCGGCAAGATAAACAACGTGGGTCTTGTGGAGGTTCCGATGGGAACGACTCTCAGGGAGCTCATCTACGACATCGGCGGCGGAATTCCGAACGGCAAGAAGTTCAAGGCCATCCAGACAGGAGGGCCCTCGGGCGGATGTCTCACCGAAAAGGACCTCGACACCGAGATCGACTTCGAAACTCTCAAGGCACGAGGCTCGATGATGGGCTCGGGCGGCGCAATAGTCATGGACGAGGACAACTGTATGGTCGACGTCGCGAAATTCTACATGGAGTTCATCTGCGACGAGTCGTGCGGAAAGTGCTCGCACTGCCGCATCGGAACGAAGAGGATGCTTGAGTACCTCGAACGCATAACGGAGGGAAAGGGAACTCTCAACGACCTCAAGGAGCTCGAGGAGCTTGCATCGACGATCCAGATCGGCTCGCTCTGCGCACTCGGTCAGACGGCTGCGAACCCCGTCCTCTCGACTCTGAGGAGCTTCAGGGAGGAGTATATCGAGCACGTCGTGGATAAGAAGTGCCGTGCCGGGGTATGCAAGAATCTTCTCAAGTACGTCATCAACAAGGACAAGTGCCGCGGATGCTCGGCCTGTGCACGTCACTGCCCCGTCGAGGCCATCAAAGGTGTCATCAAGTCGCCTTACGAAATTGACCAGGACAAGTGCGTGAAGTGCGGTATATGCCGCAGTACATGCCGCTTCGGCGCAATCGACAAGATCTGAGGGGGGAGAATATGGGATTAGTCAACATAAAGATAGAAGGACAGAACTACCAGGTTGAAGAAGGACTGACGGTACATGATGCGGCACGCCGCTGCGGCTACGAGATACCGACGCTCTGTACATATAACCACGGAGAATGCAACCGCGGTTCGTGCAGGGTGTGTCTTGTCGAAGTCGTGGGACAGCGCGGACTCGTCGCATCATGCGTCTTCCCCGTAAGCGAGGGTATGGAGATACTCATCTCCTCCCCCCGCGCAACGACTGCAAGAAGAGCTTCCGTCGAGCTTCTTCTCTCGAACCACTCGCTCAACTGCCAGCAGTGTGACAAGAACGGACACTGCGAACTTCTGTACTGCGCCCAGATTACAGGTGCAAGGGAAGGCATGTTCCAGGGAGAGAAGACCGAGGCCACACTCGACAGATGCAATCCCGCAATCGTCAGGGATACATCGAAGTGCATCCTCTGCGGCCGCTGTATAGAGCGCTGCCGCAACAGCCACGGCAACGGAATCCTCGGCTTCGAGAACAGAGGCTTCAAGACGATAGTCGCTCCGGCGGAAAACAGGGGATTCAACTCATCTCCGTGCATCATGTGCGGACAGTGCATCTCAGTCTGTCCGACGGGTGCACTCATGGAGAAGAGCGAGATCGACAGGGTCGACGAGGCCATAAGGGAGGGCAAGTACGTCGTAGTCCAGACGGCTCCGGCTGTCAGGGTCGCCCTCGGCGAGGAGTTCGGCATGAGGATCGGCACCAACGTCACGGGCAAGATGACGGCGGCCTTGAGGAGGCTCGGCTTCAGGAAGGTCTTCGACACCGATTATGCGGCGGACCTCACAATCATGGAGGAGTCGGCAGAGCTTCTCGAGAGAATAAAGAAGAAGGGAAAGCTTCCCCTCATCACCTCATGCTCCCCGGGATGGATAAACTATGCCGAGTATTACTACCCCGACCTTCTGGACCATGTATCGTCATGCAAGTCTCCCCACGAGATGTTCGGTGCGATTCTCAAGCACTACTATGCCGAAAAGAAGGGAATCAAGAAGGAGGACATGTTCGTCGTCTCGATAATGCCCTGTACGGCGAAGAAGTTCGAGAAGGAGAGAAAAGAGCTTGTCACGGACGGCCTGAGGGATGTCGACGCAGTACTCACGACCAGGGAGCTCGGGCGCCTCATCAGACGCAGCGGAATTCTCTTCAACCGTCTTCCCGACGAACCTTTCGATACAGATATCGTAAGCACATCCTCCGGTGCCGGTGTCATATTCGGAGTCACGGGCGGTGTCATGGAGGCGGCTCTCAGAACTGCCTACCACACACTCACGGGTAAGGAATACGAGAAGATCGTATTCGGTACGGTGAGAGGCTTCGACGGCATAAAGGAGGCGAAAATCACAATAGGCGGAGAAGATATCTACGTGGCGGTCGCTTCCGGCATGAAGAATGCGAAGGTTCTCCTCGACGAGATACGCGAAGGAAAGAGCCGATACTCGTTCATCGAGATCATGGGATGCCCGGGCGGGTGTGTCAACGGCGGCGGACAGCCCTATGTGAGGGAGTGCTTCCTCCCCGAGGAAGACCACGACATCGTCGACACGTACAGGGAGAAGAGAGCATCGGCGCTCTACTCTGACGACCGCAGCCAGAAGATACGGCAGTCGCACAACAACCCCCAGATCCAGGCGCTCTACAAGGACTACCTCGGGAAGCCCAACTCACGCCTCGCACACAAGCTTCTTCACACTTCATACTCACCGAGAGTTCCTTTCGGCGACGTATAGAGAAGCCTCACTCAATACTGCACCCCCTCTCCGGGGGTGCTCTTATGTGGTAATGAAATCAGAGCCCGAATGCTCTTCTGTAGATCCACTCCGAATCCTCCGCATTCTCCAGTTCGGGATGAAACGAAAGCGCATACTGATTCCTGTACCTGACAGCAACGATTTTTCCGTCGACTCTGGAAAGAATCCCGACGCCCTCACCCGCCTCCGTGATGACAGGCGCACGGATGAATGTCATCTCCACAACGCCCTCTCCTTCGAGAGGGGCCGATGTATGAAAACTTCCGAGCTGGCGGCCGTACGCATTACGCCTCACCGTGACGGGGAGCGTTGAAAAGCACGTCTCTGTCTGACCCTCTATCGAGGAAGAGAGGAGGATGAGACCGGCACATGTTCCGAGAACGGGAATGCCGTCCTCTATCATGGCTTTCAGCGGTGAATACATCCCGCTCTCCCCGAGAAGTTTCATCTGCACAGTACTCTCCCCTCCCGGAAGGATGATTCCGTCGAGGGAGGAGGAAAGATCCCTCAGAGATCTCAGCTCCACACTCTCCGCTCCCATCCCGCGTATTTTCCTTTCGTGTTCTATGAACGCCCCCTGGAGGGCGAGGACACCTATTCTCACCTCATCTCCCCCTTTCTGCCATGAGAAGCTTTATCTCATCGGCGTTGATCCCGACCATCGCAGGTCCGAGGTCGGATGCAAGAGAGGCAATGAGCGAAGCATCTCTGTAGTTTGTGACAGCCTTCACGATGGCCGCGGCCCTCTTCTCGGGATTGCCCGACTTGAAGATACCCGATCCCACGAAGACACCCTCGGCCCCGAGCTGCATCATGAGTGCGGCATCCTGCGGAGTCGCGATTCCACCTGCCGCGAAGTTGACAACGGGAAGGGATTCGTTATCGTGTACGTAGAGGACGAGTTCGTACGGCACCGAGAGCTTCTTCGCCTCCTCGAAGAGTTCATCCTCCCTCATCGAGACTATTCTTCTTATTGCGGCGTTCACCGCTCTCATGTGACTCACGGCCTGCACCACGTCCCCCGTTCCCGGCTCTCCCTTTGTTCTTATCATGCTGGCGCCCTCGTTTATCCTTCTCAGGGCCTCTCCGAGGTCTCTCGCGCCGCAGACGAACGGGACTCTGAAATCACGCTTGTTGATATGATGGACATCATCAGCGGGAGAGAGCACCTCGCTCTCGTCTATGTAGTCTATCTCCAGCGCCTCGAGCACCTGTGCCTCCACGAAGTGTCCTATCCTGCACTTCGCCATCACCGGAATCGACACCGCGTCCTGGATGCCTCTTATCATCTTCGGGTCGCTCATCCTGGCAACGCCCCCCGCAGCTCTTATGTCGGCGGGAATCCTCTCGAGCGCCATTACGGCACATGCCCCCGCATTTTCTGCTATCACGGCCTCCTCCGGCGTGGTGACATCCATTATGACACCGCCCTTCAGCATTCTCGCGAGGCTCTTGTTGAGCTCATACCTTTCATTTCTGTCTTCAGTCATCTTTCGACCTCCGGGGATACGATACACCCCTGTTGGCCTTATTGAAATATCCAAAAAAGGTTATTATTATAAGGTCAGATTGAATACCAGATAAAGGACGCAGGATGCTCACATACGATCTCGGGAAAAAGGAAGGACCGCTGTACATTTCCCTCTACGACGCAGTCAGAGAGGACATAATGAGAGGCATTCTCAAAGGAGGGAGCAAACTCCCGTCGAAGCGGGAGATGGCAGGAAACAACGCCGTCAGCGTAATCACGGTCGAGAACGCCTACTCCCTCCTTCTCTCCGAGGGTTATATATACTCGCGCCCCAGGAGCGGCTACTTCGTCTCGGACATAACGAAGTCTCAGATACAGAACAGAGATGAGGCTCCTCTCCCCCGGGAGAAGGAATGTGAACCGGAGGAAAGGAGATCCCTCCTTGCCGACTTCTCGAAGAGTCAGACTCCCCCTTCCCTCTTTCCGTTCGGCGGCTGGCTGAAGGCTGTGAAGAAGGTCTTTGCAGATGAGAGGGAGAATCTTCTTCTCTCCTCCCCCTCGGAGGGAATAGCGGAGCTCAGAAGAAGCATCGCCCTCTATCTCAGAGAGTACAGGGGGCTCTCTGTCGACGAGGAGTGCATAGTCGTGGGGGCCGGAAGCGAATACCTTTACGGAGTTCTCATAAACCTTCTCGGAAGAGACAATATCTATGCTCTTGAAGACCCCGGATACAGCAAAACGGGCAGAATCTATCTCTCGGAGGGTGTAAAGGTGGAGTACATTCCCCTCGACAGGGAGGGAATGAGAAAGGACGAGCTCGAAAAGAGAAGAATCGACATAGTTCATATAACACCCTCTCACCAGTACCCGACGGGAATCGTCATGCCTGTTTCAAGGCGCTATGATATACTCTCCTGGGCTTCTTCCGCGGAGGGCAGATACATAATAGAGGACGACTACGACAGCGAGCTCAGACTCGACTCGAGGCCCATCCCCTCGTTCAAGTCCATAGATACCGAAGGGAGGGTAATCTATCTCAACACCTTCTCGAAGACGCTCTCCCCGACCGTCAGGATAAGCTATATGGTCCTCCCGCCGTTCCTCATGAAGAAATACCGCAGTGAGTTTTCGTTCTACTCCTCCACTGTCTCGACATTCGAGCAGTACACCCTCCACGTCTTCATGTCCCAGGGAGGGATGGAGAGCCACATAAACAGACTCCGCACTTACTACAGGCGTAAGCGCGACGCCCTTCTTGCCGCTATCAGAAGAAGCAGTCTCGGAGAAATCGTCGAGATACGAAACGAGAAGGCGGGACTCCATTTTCTCATGCACGTCGACTCAGATAAGTGCGAGGAGGATATCCTGAGGGACTCTGAAAGACTCTCTGTCTCCCTGCTTCCCCTCTCCTCCTTCTACCACAATCCCGCTTCCGCCGAGAAGAATACCTTCATCATGAACTACGGAGCACTCGAAAGCGATAAAATCGACTATGTCGTCGAAAGACTCCGCCTTGCCTTCGTGGAAAGAGACTTGACGGGAGAAAAATCACCCCTCAGACTTTAATCCTGGAATAAGGTTTAAGGACACCATTATGGACGACAATCTTCTCTCAATCGGGAAAATGGCACAGATGAGCCGCCTCACGACAGCGACTCTCCGTCTCTATGACACGATGGGACTGCTGAGTCCCAAGTACCGTGACGAGGAGACGGGTTACCGCTACTACGACATTGCGCAGATAGCACGCCTCGATCTCATTGCATGCATGAAGGAACTGGGGATGAGCCTTGACGAGATAAAGACGGTCCTCGAGAAGGAGGACATCGACCTCATCGAGACGATACTGGGTGAGAAGAACGAGCAGCTCCACCGTGATATGCGGGCCCTCAAGGCACAGCACGACGCCGTCGAACACGCCATAGCCAGTATTGAACGCTACCGCCGCTCCCCGGAGGAGGGTGTCGTCGTTCTCGAATACATAGACCGCAGATATATATACAGTGTCCCGTGCACTGTGAATTTCTACGAGGAAGGCTTCAGATCCTTCGAGAGGGAGCTTGTAAAGCTCAGGCGGGCCCTGATGGAGACAGGTCTGACACATGTACATGCATACAGTGTCGGGACATCGATCAGGAAGGATGATTTCATCCTGGGCTCCTTCATTCCGGAGGACCTCTTCGTCTTCGTCGGCTACCGCGATTTAGAGACGCTCCCTGGAACGAAGGTCGTCGAGAGCGGCATGTTTGCCTCGATATATCTCTCTTCGTTCGACGACGAAGTGGAGTATGCAGAAAGACTGCTGGAACATATCGCCGGACAGGGCTGGAACGTAACGGGCGGTTACATATGCGAGATAATGACGGAGTTCAATGTCTTCGACGACTCGAGGCGGAGCATGTTCATGAGGCTTCAGGTACCCGTAAAATTCAATAAATAAAAAATTATAAATATTCGTTGACTTTAATCCGACTTCAAACTTTAGACTGATTCCAGAGCGGGAGGAAACCCGCGGGAAAATCATTTTAAGGAGGTCCATATTATGGATAAGATCAAGGTTGTACAGTACGGATGCGGGAAGATGAGCAGATATATTCTCCGCTATCTCCACGAGCACGGAGCACAGATCGTGGGAGCCATAGACGTCAATCCCGATGTCGTAGGAAAGGATGTGGGAGACTTTGCAGAACTCGGTGTAAAGACGGGAATCATAATCTCCAACGACGCTGACAAGGTCCTCGACGAATGTGATGCAGATGTTGCAGTCGTCACTCTCTTCTCATTCATCGGCGACATATACGAGCATGTCGAGAAGTGCGTGAAGCGCGGCATAAACGTGATCACCACATGTGAAGAAGCCATCTATCCGTGGACGACTGCGGCAGCACAGATCAACCGTCTTGACGCACTGGCAAAGGAGACGGGGTGCACCATCACGGGAAGCGGCATGCAGGATATATTCTGGATCAACATGGTGGGCCTTGTTGCAGGCGGATGCCATAAGATCACGAAAATCAAGGGAGCATACAGCTACAACGTCGACGAATACGGTCTGGCACTTGCAAACGCACACGGCTGCGACCTGACGAAGGAGGAGTTCGAGAAGAAGATCGCACACCCGACAGAATTCGAACCGTCATATGCATGGAATGCAAGCGAGGCTATCTGCAACAAGCTCGGTCTCACCATAAAGACAATCGACCAGAAGCACGTTCCTTACATAATAGACAAGGACATCTACTCCGAAACACTGGGCAGGACGATCAAGGCCGGAAGGTGTATCGGTATGTCATGCGTCGTGACAATCGAGACGATGCAGGGAATAACAGTCGAGGAGGAGACGATCGGCAAGGTCTACGGTCCCGGAGACGGCGATATGTGCGACTGGCATCTCACAGGCGAACCCGATACGGAGTTCCACGTCGTGAAACCCCACACAGTCGAACATACATGCGCGACAATCGTCAACAGGCTTCCGAGCCTCCTGAGAGCTCCCGCAGGCTACGTCACCGCAGACCAGCTCGAAAGCAACCACTATCTGACTTATCCGATGGAGTATTATCTCTGACAGGAATGAAGAGGAACGGGGGTGTCGTATGGTGCGGCACCCCTTCTCTTTCACGCTCTGCCCTGACCACATCTTCTCTCAAGACAAACTACATATATGACACACCGTCGTATCTGGAAAAAAATACTGAAGAAAGGTATTCTTTTAACAGTAATTTATACTAATAGAATATAAAGGGGAAATGCCTTTCAGGACAATTCTGCCGGAAGGGCCATAGAGGAAAAGACTGTGAAGAAAACTGTGATACGTATCAGCCTGGTTCTTCTCTCCGCCGCTCTCATAATCACCGGGATAGTGACAGGAGAGACTGACACAGTACTGGGCAAAGCCGTGAGAATCTGCATGGAGTGTATCGGAATTGGCTGAGAAAGGAAAACATATGAAGAGAGGCCTCGTGCAGGCACTCGCCGCGCTCCTCTGTAACATACACATTACCAATTTCTTCAGAGGGACTATCTATCAGGGTGAAATGAAGAGAATATGCGTCCCCGGTCTCAACTGCTACTCCTGCCCCGCCGCAACGGGGGCATGCCCGATCGGGGCCTTCCAGGCTGTGGTGGGAGCATCGGACCCGCACCTGTCATATTACGTCAGCGGCCTCATCATACTCTTCGGCACCCTCTTCGGGCGTCTCATATGCGGTTTTCTCTGTCCCTTCGGCTGGATACAAGACCTGCTGTACAAGATTCCGTCGAGAAAGCTTTCCACAAAGAAGATAACACGCCTTACATATCTCAAATACTTCATACTTATAGTCTTCGTCATCGCACTGCCTGTTTTTCTCGTCGACGGCGACGGACTCTCCTCCCCCTATTTCTGCAAATACATATGCCCCGCCGGAATTCTGGAGGGAGCAATCCCTCTCGGTATTGCCAGTGAGGGCATCCGGTCAGCATTCGGTCTCCTCTTTTCATGGAAGCTCCTCATACTTCTCACGGTATTGGTGTTTTCCATCCTTGTCTACAGACCGTTCTGCAAGTACATCTGTCCTCTGGGAGCTCTCTACTCCCTCTTCAATTCGATTTCATTTGTAACAATGAGAGTCGACACCGGTAAATGCATAAAGTGCGGAAAATGCGCACGTGTATGTCGAATGGATGTCGATATAACAAGGAACAGCAGTCACCGCGAATGCATAAGATGCGGAGAATGTTCATCGGCCTGCCCGACAGGCGCAATAGAAACCCTGCTCAGATTCAAACAACAAGGAGAAAAGAAAAATGAAAGCTAAAAGACTGACTCTTACAGTCCTCATCGTCCTCCTGACGATGATCGCACTATCTGCCGAAGCATTTCCCCGCTTCACGGCAACGGACCTCGAAGGAAAGAGCGTCAATGACGGCATCTTCAGAAAGAATACAGTGACCGTAGTCAACTTCTGGTTCTCGACATGCCAGCCCTGCCTGAGTGAAATACCCGACCTCGATGCACTCGACAAGGAGCTCAGAGAAAAGGGAGGCTCCGTCATCGGTATAAACGCCGACACCCTCGACAACAATACAAAGATGATCAAAAAAGCGCAGGAGATTCTCAAGAAGAAAGGTGCTCAATACACCAACATCACATTCTCCTCGAAGAGCCAGCTGGGAAAGCTCGTCTCCTCGCTTACGGCCTACCCCACGACATATGTCGTCGACAGCAGCGGCAACATCGTCGGTTCCCCGATACTCGGATCGATTAATTCCGCAAAGATGAAAGCAAAGCTCGACAGCTTGATAAAAGAGGCCCTCGGAGAATAATTATTCCGGTTTGCGAGAATAAAAATTCATAGAAATTAAATTTTTATGCATATTTTTCCATAGAATACTTGACAGTTCTGCATAATTATCAATAATTGTTGCAAAATTATTTAGTGAGGTATTCATCATATGGATAAGAAAGATATCAAGAAAATCGTTCTCGCATACTCGGGAGGTCTCGATACATCGATAATCATCCCCTGGCTCAAGGAAAACTACAACAACCCCGAAATCATCGCCGTCGCAGGCAATGTCGGGCAGAATGACGAGCTTGAGGGTCTTGAGGAGAAGGCCCTCAAGACGGGAGCAAGCAGGCTCATCGTAGCAGACCTCGTCGACGAGATGGTGGACGACGTCATAATCCCCGCCCTCAAGATGGACGCCAAGTACGAGACCTACCTCCTCGGTACGGCATTCGCACGCCCGGTAATCGGCAAGAAGCTTGCCGAGATAGCCCTCAAGGAAGGCGCAGACGCCATCTGCCACGGTGCAACGGGAAAGGGCAACGACCAGGTGAGGTTCGAACTTGCAATAAAGCGCTTCGCACCCGACATGAAGATCATCGCTCCGTGGAGGGAATGGAACATCAAGTCGCGTGACGAGGAGATAGACTACGCCGAAGCACATTCGGTTCCCCTCAAGATATCGAGGGAGACGAACTATTCAAAGGACAAGAACCTCTGGCACCTCAGTCACGAAGGCCTTGATCTCGAGAACCCCGCATCGGAGCCCGACTACGACAAGCCCGGCTTCCTCGAAATGGGCGTCTCGCCATTCAAGGCTCCCGACAAGCCGACATACGTCACACTTGAATTCGAGAAGGGCGTTCCGACTGCCGTCGACGGGGAGAAGATGAAACCATCCAGGATTATCGAGAAGCTCAATAAGCTCGGAGGAGAGAACGGCATCGGAATCATCGACATCGTCGAGAACCGTCTTGTGGGAATGAAGGACAGGGGCGTCTACGAAACACCCGGCGGCACCATACTCTACTTCGCCCATGAGCAGCTCGAAATGCTGACTCTCGACAAGGACACCCTCCATGAAAAGGAAAAGCTCGCAGTCGTTATGGCTGACCAGATCTACAACGGAAAGTGGTATTCAAGCCTGACAAACTCCCTCATCGCATTTGCAGACGAGGCGAACAGGTTCGTCACAGGAAAGGTCAAGCTCAAGCTCTACAAGGGAAACATCATCCCCGCAGGAACGGAGAGCCCGTACTCGCTCTACTCTGAGAACCTTGTGACGTTCGGAGAGAGCGACTACGACCAGGCGGGAGCTGCAGGTTTCATCAATGCATGGGGTCTCCCGACAAAGGTGGAGGCACTCAGGGAACAGGGAAAACTCTGATCAGGGGAATCAGGAAATATGGCGAAGATGTGGGTCGGCAGAACCGACGGCAATACAGATAAACTTGCAGATGCCTTCAATTCATCCATCTCGTTCGATAAAAGGATGTACAGGGAGGATGCGGAGGGAAGCATGGCCCACGCCATGATGCTTCAGGCGAAGGGCATCATCACTGCCGGAGACGCGGAGAAGATCATCAGCGGACTTGCTTCCATACTCTCCGACATCGAAGGCGGCACTCTCGAAATAGACCCCTCGGCGGAGGACATCCACATGTTCATCGAGGAGGAACTGACAAAGCGCATAGGAGAAGAGGGAAAGAAGCTCCATACCGCGCGAAGCCGCAACGACCAGGTGGCTCTCGACATCAAGATGTACATGCGTACCAACCTCGGTAAAATCTCCTCCTCTCTCAGGACTCTCATAGAGGCTCTTACAGAGAGGGCCGGTGAATACAGGGATGCAATCATGCCGGGCTACACACATCTCCAGCGTGCCCAGCCAGTAACCTTCGGCCACCATCTTCTCGCCTACTCGATGATGTTCCTGAGGGATATGGACCGTATAAAGGATACACAGAAGAGAATGAACGTCTCCCCCATCGGATGCTGTGCGCTTGCAGGAACGACGTACGACACCGACAGGGAGGCGGAGGGCAGAAAGCTGGGATTCGGATCCGTCACCCTCAACTCCCTCGACGGCGTGAGCGACAGGGACCATGTAATCGAGGCGCTCTCCGATCTCTCGATCATCATGATGCATCTCTCGAGACTGAGCGAAGAGCTCATTCTCTGGACGAGCTGGGAGTTCGGCTTCGTCACACTCGACGACGCATACACTACAGGCTCATCCATCATGCCGCAGAAGAAGAACAGCGACATGGCGGAGCTCATCAGAGGAAAGACGGGACGTGTCTACGGCTCCCTCATGGGCGCTCTGACTGTCCTCAAGGGTCTCCCCCTCGCCTACAACAAGGATATGCAGGAGGACAAGGAGGGGCTCTTCGACGCTCTCGATACGACCAAGATGTGCCTCGAGGTGATGACGGGAATGATCGGCACCCTCACTGCCGACACCGCAAGAATGAGGGAGGCTGCAGGAGAAGGCTTCATAAACGCCACCGACCTTGCAGACTATCTTGTGAAGAAGGGCCTGGCGTTCCGTACCGCCTACAAGATATCGGGGGAGATTGTCAGAGAGTGCATGGAAAAGCACCTGACACTCGAGACATTCCCTCTCGATGAATACAGAAAACATTCCGCACTCTTCGACAGCGGTGTATACAAAGCCGTCGACCTGGGAGAATGTGTGAAGAAGAGAATAAGCACCGGCGCTCCCGGAAGAATACAGGAGCAGTTTGATTATATAAAGGAAAAGATTTATGAAAGCTAAAAAAACCATCACCGTTTTACTCGTACTCGTTCTGGCTGCATTCACGTTCATTTCGTGTTCGAAGAGCGGAACATCGCTCTCCTCAGTGCAGAAAAAAGGGAAACTCACAATTGCGACAAGCCCGGATTTCCCGCCCTTCGAGTCCCTCAGCGACAGCTCGACTGTCGAAGGCATCGAGATAGATATCCTCACCATCATCGCTGAAAAGCTCGGCGTTGCGCTTGAGATCAACCAGATGGACTTCGACTCCGTCCTCCCCGGTGTGCAGGCGGGAAAGTTCGACGTCGGAGTATCGGGAATATCGATTACGGAGAAGAGGAAGAAGAACGTACTCTTCACGGATCCCTACTGCCTTGCAGCCCAGGCAATCGTCGTCACCGAATCGAGCACCATAAAGAGCAAGGCCGACCTCGAGGGTAAGAAGGTCTCCGTCCAGACAGGAACGACTGCCGAGACATACACTATGGAAAACGGCTACTCGGTATCATCATTCGCAGCCAACAGCGACGCAGAAGCCGCCCTGACATCGGGAAAGGTTGATGCATGGGTCATCGATGATCTCACTGCCGCCGAGATGGTCAAGGCATACAACGAGAACGCATCGGAGAAGCTCGTCATACTCGGCGACGCAATGACGACAGAGCCGTACGCATTTGCATTCGCACTTGGAAGCGATGACCTTGTGAAGGAGGTCAACTCCATTCTCAAGACACTTCTTGATGACGGTACGATAGCTTCGATCTTCGCTGAATATGACGCTCCGTATACAAGCCCGGCGTCAAACTGAGACTGAAAGATGTTCCTTAGAAACTGGATTGACAAGCTTTACGAGACATTCATAGAGACAGGATACTACTCTCTGATGCTCGAAGGGCTGAGAAATACCATAATAATCACCCTCGGGGCTCTCCTTATCGGGGTCATCATCGGCACTGTCATCGCCGTGATCAAGTACATGGCTGAAGACAACGCCGTATTGAAGGTTCTATCCAGAATCTCGGACGTCTACGTGACCGTGATCAGGGGCGTTCCCGTCGTCGTGCTTCTTCTGATCTTCTACTTCATCATCCTCAGCCGTGCTGACGGCATAGCTGTGGGCATCCTGACATTCGGGATCAACTCCGGGGCCTACATGTCGGAACTCATCAGAAGCGGAATAAACGCAGTGAGTCCGGGGCAGATGGAAGCCGGACGCAGTCTCGGAATGTCGAGGATGCAGGCGATGAAGAGAATCGTACTTCCCCAGGCTCTGAGATACATCCTTCCTGCTATCGGAAACGAACTCATCGCCCTCCTCAAGGAGACTGCCGTCGCAGGATACGTCGCAGTCGTAGATCTCACACGGGCGGGCAACCTCGTGAGGAACAACACATACGATGCCGTGAATCCCCTCGTCATCGTAGCCCTCACCTACCTCGTAATGGTCGTTGCACTCTCGTATCTTCTGAAGAAATTCGAAAGGAGGCTCGGACATGCTGCTCGAAGTAAATGATCTGAGAAAATCATTCGACGGTCTGGAGGTTCTCAAGGGAATCAACTGCACAATCGAGAAAGGCGACGTCATCTCCGTAATCGGCCCCTCGGGCGGCGGGAAATCCACATTCCTGAGGTGTCTCAACCTGCTTGAGAAGCCAACTTCGGGATCCATCATCTTCGAGGGTGACGACCTCACCGACAGGAAAGTCGACCTCAACAGACACCGCCAGAAGATGGGCATGGTATTCCAGTCCTTCAATCTCTTTCCCCACATGACGGTTCTTGACAACCTCACAGTCGCCCCCGTCATGCTGAAGAAGATTCCGAAGGAGAAGGCCGAGGAGAACGGCAGGCGTCTCCTCAGACGCGTAGGTCTCTTCGACAAGGCCTCATCATGGCCGGACGAACTGTCGGGCGGTCAGAAGCAGCGTGTCGCAATAGTCAGGGCGCTTGCCATGGAACCCGATGTCATGCTCTTCGACGAACCCACATCGGCACTGGACCCCGAAATGGTCGGAGAGGTGCTCGATGTTATGAAGGAGCTGGCAGAGAGCGGCATGACGATGGTCGTCGTCACACATGAGATGGCCTTCGCAAGGGAAGTATCGTCGCGCGTGCTCTTCCTCGATGAGGGAGTAATCGCCGAGGAAGGAAGCCCGGAGAAGATCTTCCAGGCCCCTGAAAGTGTAAGGCTCAGGACATTCTTATCAAAAGTATTATGAGGAATAATTATGAATCTGAAGAACCGTAATTTTCTTAAACTGCTCGATTTCACACCAGATGAAATACAGGCTCTGATCGACCTTGCCATAAAGCTCAAGGACGAGAAGAAGAAAGGTATAGCGCACAGACTCTGCGAAGGAAAGAACATCGCACTCATCTTCGAAAAGACATCGACACGCACACGCTGTGCATTCGAAGTCGCCGCATCGGACCTCGGAATGCATCCGGTATATCTTGACAGCAAGTCATCCCAGCTCGGGAAAAAGGAGTCGATTGCCGACACGGCACGCGTTCTGGGACGCATGTTCGACGGCATCGAATACAGAGGCTTCGGACAGGAGAGAGTCGAAGCACTTGCCCGCTATGCCGGAGTCCCCGTATGGAACGGACTTACAAACGAATTCCATCCGACACAGATTCTTGCCGACTTCATGACGATACAGGAGCATTTCGGACACCTCAGGGGGATTAAGCTCGTCTACACGGGCGACGCAAGATTCAACATGGGTAACTCCCTCATGGTCGGCGCTGCAAAGATGGGGATGAATTTCACGGCGTGCGCACCCGAGAGTTACTTCCCCGACAAGAGTCTCATCGACGAGTGCATGGGAATTGCTCAGGAAACAGGAGCAAGCCTCACCTTCGAAACAGACCCTTTAAAGGCAACGAAGGGAGCCGACGTCATCTACACGGACGTATGGGTGAGCATGGGTGAAAGTGAAGAGGTATGGGAGGAGAGAATCAAGACGCTCATGCCGTATCAGGTGAACGGAGCACTCATGAAGAATGCAGGAGAACAGTGCCGCTTCATGCACTGTCTGCCGGCTTTCCACGACCTCGAAACCGAAACGGGAAAGGAGATCAACAGGAAGTTCGGAATTGAGGCGATGGAGGTCACGGACGAAGTTTTCGAAAGTGATAAATCCATAGTCTTTGATGAAGCAGAAAACAGAATGCACACAATAAAAGCGGTGATGGCCGCAACTTTATAGTGTATTTATTTGAGCTGCAGTCCCGGAATCTCCGGGGCTGCTTTGTTGAATACAGCAAAATATTCAGCAGGGAAAGGACGCAGTGACAGTCTTATCAGACTAGCTCATCTCTGACCGGAGGTATCCTTCAAGGCAGATGGGGAGTCAGAACCACAAGACCACAAGGTTGACACTTGCCCACTGCGATATTATCATAAGCATAGAAAAAGGCGCTGCGAAAGCGGTCAGCCTCAATTCACAAGATGATTAGTCTCGCTTCTTTTCGACTGTTGGCGAGACTTTTTTATTTTGGCTATAGTATATTTTTGTTGACTTGCTGGTTTTTTGAGGCTCAAAACTAGACAAATATAACAGTAAATGTTGTTGTTTGTCTAATTGAAATGAATCTCAAAGTGTTTAAGTCAACAAATCTATACTAAAGCGTTTATTTTATCCCTCAGGGACAGAACTGCATCGACAGCCTGCAGGACCTCAAACAGAAATTTGAGAATCTTGATTATTTTCATTTCAGTCACCTCCTCTCATCCGCTGGATTTGAGGAGACTCAACCCCTCCACGGATGCTGATGATCTCGGAAGAGGCTGACCGCCGTAGCGCTCGCAGCGCCTAGCAGATAGAGAATAACATGTGAAGTATGGATTTCCTATATGTCAAATCCTTGTTTTATATGTAAAACACCCACGAAAAAGGGACAAAAGTGTTTTTAAGTGGAATATAGATATGCCACAGCGCGGGGAGAAATGGATGTGACGCAAGATTGACACCTACGTTTCGCGATATTACCCTAAATAAAGAAAAAGGCGCTGCGGTAGCGGTCAGCCTCAATTCGCAAGATGATTAGTCTCGCTCGTTTTAGACTTCTGGCGAGACTTTTTTATTTTATCCCTCAGAGACAGTACTGTGTCGGAAGTCTGAAGAATGCCGGATTTCTCCGGCACCATCTCTTTCTCTTGAATGATTGATTCACCAGGTTGCTTCCTGAAGAACGTTCAGGAGATCTATCCGTGACTTCACTCCTGTCTTCTGAAAGATGTTCGCAATATGGTTGTTCACTGTATTGACGCTGATTTTGAGTTCGAATCCGATTTCCTTGTTGGTCATTCCCTTCTTGATTAGTTTTATGACCTCGAATTCTCTTTCGGTGATCTTGAACTCGGCATAATCCTCGAGTTTCGGCTCACCTGCCTTCTTCGTCTTCTTGCTGTCCTCCTCGGCCTTTTCGATGGCGAGGAACATGAATACGAGATGCATGATGAAGTACGCCAGTATGATTATCGAGAAGGCAAGACTCCTCCACTGCCTGAAGATGGCGGAGAGCGCAAGAAGCGGAAGCGTCGAGAAGCTTATGATCGAGAACGTCCATGCCGCGGCTTTCACAAGCTTGTTCTCTATCGAATTGCGGTTGCTGAGCATCATCGCAAGACAGTAGATTACGTTGATTGCAGCGATTAGGGGCTGGAGAGCCTCGAGAACGGGAACGTAGAGAACCGTCGTCAGAACAGCCGACGCAAGATAACCCAGCCCTATGATGAAGGTTATGACGATTCCCGCCTTCGACATCGGACGTGCGATGAGCCACGACGCAAAACGGCAGATGAAGACTACGAGGAACGAGCTGTCCACGATATAGAGAGCCTCGAACACGTAGTTCAGAACAAGTTGCGGGACCCCCTGGAAGAGGTAGTTTCCCGCAACGAGTTTAAGTGTGAAGAAGACTGCCAGGGCCAGAAGTGTCGCTGACAGTACTATATTCCACTGTGCCCACTTATCTGTGTTCTTTTTCTCAAGAACGACGGAGAGCGACAGGTTCATCGATGCTATGACGAGTGACGCCATAGACACAAGAACGGCGGCTTCAAGCATCAGAATCTGTTTCTGGCCTGGGACATGTTTGCCTTGCCGCAGACAGCCTTGAGATCATCGAAGAACTCAGTGAGTGTTGTAGCCTTGAAACCTGTATCCATCTCTGCAATGTCGTTGTATGCACGGGCATTCTGGTCTGCGACTGCAAGACGCGGATAGATCTTGAAATTCAGGTTTATACCGTCTGTCAGGAAATACTTTGCGCTGAGTTCATAGCCCGGGAATGCCACCTGGCATCTTCTTTCGAGTTCATCCTTTGTCATGAGCTTACGTGGAGCCATCTCGAAGAGTGCGAAGTAAAGATCGAACGACGGAGCGAAGTAGAGCATCTTGACTCTCTTCTTCTCTGCACTCTCCTCTGTTCTTGCAACATCCTCGATTGTTGCATTCACATCATCAAGACCGAAGACACACCATACCGATGTATACTTGCCTTTGTTTCTCAGAGAGCCTGCCTCGCTGAGCATCTTGTCGAGATTGACGGACGAACTCTTCTGGACAGTGAGGTTGGAGTACCTGCAGTCCTTTCTGAGCTGTGAGAAGAAGATCGTCTCTGCGTCTGTAGCGCAGAGCATGAGAATTGAGCCCTTTGCCTCTATTTTATTCTTTTTTCTGATAGTCATTATTTAGTCTCCTTTTTGTTCTGGAAACAGAAATCACTCTCGATCGGAAGAGAACCGAACACACCCTGGAGATAAGCATCATAGACAGAAACCTTGTTTTTGACGCCTCTGAAGTCTGCAAGCGAGACGAACTCGGTCGAGCTGTCCTCACCCTTTTCTGCAAACCAGACGGAGTCTCTTCTCAAAAGTCCCTTCTGAAGAAGTGCCGGGTTGCAGTCGACAACGATGAGCTGGCTTTCAGTATCGTTGGCATGGAAGAGCTCTACGATATGACAGAGTACATACGGATGGAGAAGCTGGCCGAAGTCATCGATGACAATCGTCTTCTGCTCCGTGAATGCCTTGAAGAATGATACTGCGATGAGAACAAGTCTTCTCAGCGAGAGTGATTCGTTCATGAATGTCTGACCGTAAGCCTCCGTTCCCTTTGCGTTCACATAGCAGTGGCTTATACCGACGG
>CAVDOI010000008.1:0-33714 GCA_963610485.1 Lachnospiraceae bacterium | reverse complement strand
CTCTATTTCAATTTCTGGTATTTCTTTGTCCAGAGATACATGACGGTTATCGAGCAGGATCTGATGGAGGAGAACTACGAAAGGCTTATAACGCCCCTTATGAATGATTACATGGGCAGGGTCTTCGAGAGGATATCGAGAGAATACCTTATGTACAAGGCACAGCTTGCCTTCCCCCTGAAGGATATCGGGTCATGGTGGGGAAACGACAATGTGAAAAAGAAATCAATTGAGATAGATATCGTTGCTCACTCGGCCCTCGATTCAGAAGTGATAATCGGTTCCTGTAAATTCACAAACCATCCGGTCGATACCGATGAATACGAGCTGATGTGTGACTATTCAAAGAGTCTTGCCGGCAGAAACGATATCTCGTTCTGGTTCTTCTCCAAAAGCGGATTCACCGATGAAATGAAAAAGCTTGAATGTAAGAGAGTAAGACTTGTCACGATTGGTGATATGTTCTTACTCACGTAAATCCATACAGAACTACTTCATATACTCTGCCACCAGCGGATGGAGTCGACTCTTCGCCTCCTCCTTACGGGTATTGATTATCCTGCGGTTCTCCTCGAAGAGGTTGCGGCCGTGTGTATCTATCGAGACGACGAGGGGCCCGAACTCCCGCACTTCACAGGCCCAGATCATCTCGGACATACTGAGCTCATCCCAGTGGTGTTCCTTAATCTTCAGAACCTCTTCGGCGGCCGTAACGGCACAGCCTGCAGGAAAGACGCAGTGGATGGCGCCGAACTCGAGGCATGCACGCTCGGTGTTCTCCTTCATGCCGCCCTTTCCGATGATGACTCTCACTCCCGTCTTCTTTACAAACCCGTATTCGAACTTCTCCATTCTCATACTTGTCGTGGGACCGCATGCGATCATTTCAAAGCTTCCGTCATCTCTTTTCCTGACTATCGGCCCCGCATGATAGAGTACCCTGTCCCTCAGATCGTACGGGAGTTCCATGCCGTCGAAGACGACACGGCGGTGCACAGAGTCACGGCATGTCATCAGATCTCCCTCGACATAGATGATGTCGCCCGCATTTATGTCCTCGATGTCCTCCCGCTTTATCGGGGTGACGAGAATCTTCCTATCTCCTCTAAGCTCTACCATCGCCGTCTCCTTCATATATGAACCCCGGATGAGTCCCGCTCACTACGGAGAGGTCTTCCGTGATCTTTATGCAACCCCGTCTGAAACTCCAGCAGCCGTAGGCTACCGCAACGCCGAGCGTTGCCGGGTGTCTCGCACCCGCGACGATGTTGACGCCCATCACACTTCTTCTGCCTCCGAGTCCCTGCGGCCCGATATTGAGGGTGTTGAGCGCATCTTCTAGAAGCCTCTCCATCCCAGCGGCCTTCTCGTTATCACTGTGCGACCCGAGAGGCCTCATCAGGGCCTTCTTTGCATTGAGGGCCGCTGTCTCGCTGCTGTTGCCTGTGCCCACTCCGACAAAGAGGGGCGGACATGCGTTGGGCCCGTACTGTGACGTCTGGTCTATGACGAAGTCGACGATGCCCTCGTAGCCCTCGCCCGGCATCAGAACCTGTGCCTTCCCGGGTAGCGAGCATCCCCCTCCTGCAGCATATGCATAGATGATGCAGTCTCTACTCTCCGGGATTATATCCCACCATACCGTCGGAGCTCCGGAGGCAATGTTATCTCCTGTATTGTATTCGTCGAATGTCTCGACTGTGTTGGGCCTTAAGGGAAGCGTGAGCGTGCTCTTCCTGACAGCTTCCTTCAGAGAATCCTCGAAAACGGAAAGCCCCGGGAAGGAGGATCCGCATTTCACCCAGAACTGGATGACGCCCGTGTCCTGACAGGACGGACGGGAAAGAGCGTACGCCCTTCTCTGGTTATCCCTCATTGCCTTGTAGAGCGCCTTCTGGAGAGGAGCCGTCTCACACTCTTCAAGTTCTGCGAGTTTTCTCTCGACATCGTCGGGAAGGACGATCTCCATGTAGTTTATGAATGACGAGACTATATCTGAAAGCCTCCTGCTGATTTCTTCTTTTTCCATCTTCTCAATAATACACCCCCTTTCCAGGGTATGTGTAGAGCAGAATACCTTCTCCCGGCAGATCTTCAATACTCACTGTGAAAGCTGACAATGGGGGTTGCCGCCTTATTTTCCCGTCAGTTGACGATAAAGGCAGCCCGGTCCGGACTGCCTCCAGCAAAGGAGCTGTATGGTTATTTTATGAACTTCACCTCGGGATAGATATCCTTCTTGGCCTCTTCTTTGCGTTCGTTAAAGAGGATCTTGTTCTCTTCGAAGAGATTTCTTCCTTCGGTGTCGATCGATACGATAAGAGGGCCGAATTCCCGGACTTCACAGCACCAGAGTGTCTCGGGCATGCCGAGCTCATCCCAGTGATGTTCCTTTATCCTGACGACCTCTGTCGCCGCAACGACGGCACAGCCTGCGGGGAAGACGCAGTGGATGGCGCCGAACTCGCGACATGCACGCTCGGTGTTCTCCTTCATGCCGCCCTTTCCGACGATGACTCTCACGCCCGTCTCCTTCACGAAGTCGTATTCGAACTTCTCCATCCTCATACTTGTCGTGGGTCCGATCGATACCATCTCGTATTCGTCTCCGTCCCCCTCCTTCTTTCTGACGATGGGGCCTGCATGGAAGATAGCCTTTCCTCTTATATCATAGGGGAGGGCCCTGCCGTATTCGATGAGACGGCGGTGTGCAACATCGCGGCATGTCATCAAATCTCCGTCGAGCCAGACGATGTCGCCGATTCTGATACCCTCGAGGTCTTCTCTTGTAACGGGTGTTACGAGGACCTTTTTTCCGTTTCTGATTTCTACCATTTTCTTCCTCCTCAGCCTTTGAAACCGGAGTGTGTATCACACGTCCAGTCCAGATTACTGTCCACTACGATATGGCCGCGTCTGTGGCTCCAGCAGCCGACGTTGACTGCGACTCCGATAGTCGACGGATGGCGCGCGGTGTTCTCGATGTTGACTCCCAGTACAGATGCTCTTCCGCCCATTCCCTGCGGTCCGAGCCCTATTCTGTTGATCCCCTCCTCCAGAAGTCTCTCCATCTTCGCCGCATTGGCGTTTTCGTTATGTGATCCGATAGGTCTCATCAGGGCTTTCTTCGATAGCAGTGCCGCAGTCTCGACGCTCGTCGCGACTCCGACTCCAACAAGAAGCGGAGGACATGCGTTGAGGCCGTAGGAGGTCATCTGATCGAGGACGAAGTCCGTGACTCCTTCGTAGCCTGCGCCCGGCATGAGGACCATCGCCTTTCCCGGAAGCGTGCATCCGCCGCCCGCCATATATGAGTAGATCTCACACTTGTCTGATGAAGGGACGATGTCCCAGAAGACAGTCGGGGTTCCCTTTCCGACGTTCTTCTTCGTATTGTACTCGTCGAATGTTTCGACCGAGTTGTGTCTCAGCGGTGCTGTGAAGGTGCTCTGTACGACAGCATCCTTCAGAAGAGCTTCAAGTTCGTCGATGAGGGGGAACCTTGTTCCGCACCTGACCCAGAACTGGATGACGCCCGTATCCTGGCAGGAAGGCCTGTCGAGGGCAAGGGCAAGCTCCTGATTCCTCGTCATCGTCTCGTAGATGACTCCGGCAAGCTTTCCGTCCTCCTTCTCCCCCAGCTCCCTGAGCTTCTTTTTCACATCATCGGGAAGTACCTTACCCGTGTAGGTGACAAAGTCGGCTACTAGGTCGGTCAGTCTTTTTACCATTTCTTCTTTATTCATAGTCTATTTTCTCCTTATCAGTTGGGATAGAACGGGAAGAATATCGGACAGAGGATGAGGACGACCACAAAAGATACCAGGATGAGCGGGAAGCCGCCCTTGACGTAATCCTTGAACTTATAGCCGCCGAGTCCGACAACCATTGTATTTGCAGGCATTCCGATAGGTGTTGCATAGGCACAGGAACATGCGATGACCGTGCATATGACGACGCTTCTCGGGTCTGCGCCGAGTGCCTTTGCAAGGGAGGTTGCTATGGGGAGCATGAGAGCCGTCGTTGCGGTGTTGCTCATGAAGTTCGTGATGGTGCAGCCGACGACGAAGATGGCGATGAGTATGACTATCGGGCTCGGGTTGGATCCCAGCATCTTCACGATGGTCTCTGCCACGACGTCCCCCGCTCCTGTCTTCTCGAGTGCCTTTGAAAGAGCAAGAGAACCTCCGAAGAGGAAGATGACCTTGAGGTCTATGGACTTCAGAGCGGCCTTCTCGCTGATGACTCCGGTAAGAACGAGGAAACATGCGGCGACGCATGCCGTGACCTGCAGTTTGATTCCTATCTGCTCCTCGAAGATCATTGCAAAGATACAGACGATGAGAACGACAAGGGACGTTATCTGCTTCCACACGGGAGCCTCAGTCTTTGTTCCCTCATCCTCTGCAAGCTCGTCGCTTGTCGTGTCGGGAAGAAGCTTGTAGCCGAAGACGCCGTAGAATACGATGCCGGCGATGATCATCGGAAGTGCAACGGGAGCATACATGAAGAACGATGTCTTAGCGCCCATCTCCTGGAGTGCGTTGACACCCATGAGGTTGCCGGGTGCACCGATGATTGAAAGGTTTCCTCCGAGTGCTGCGGCGAAGACCAGCGGCATCAGGAGCTTTCCTCTCTTGAATCCCGATTCATCGGCGATTGCACAGACGACGGGAATGAGAACTGCGGCCGTTCCCGTATTTGACAGGAATCCGCTCATGAGACAGACGATGCTCATGACAGCGACAATCAGCATCCTCTCGCTCTTTGCAAAGCGCGTGACGAGGCGCCCGATCTTGTGGGCCATCCCCGTCTCGAAGAGAGCCTGTCCGACGACGAACATCCCCACACAGAGTATGACGTTCGAATTCACGAAGCCCGCAAATGCTTCAGATACCGTCAGCACCCCCGTGAGATTGAGTAACAGACATACGATACACGATGTCAGGCCAAGTGGTATCTTCTCAAGGATGAACATCACTATGGCAAAGAGCAGCAGTAAGAGCGTTATGGTTACATGGCTCATTGTTTCCTCTCCTTTTTGAGTTGATGGCTCATTCTAGGTGTGGATTTCCAGATAAGTAAATTTTATAATCTTAATTGGGTTATAAGAAAAACTAATAATATTGAAGGCACCGCGGAGGTCATGCAAAATGGAAAAAATAACAAGGATAAGCGGGAGAATGACAGTCACACAGCTCAATTATTTCGTGTCCGTATGCAGGACGAAGAGCATAAGCAGGGCGAGCGCCGAGTGCTTCGTCACTCAGCCTGCCATATCTCTTGCGATACGGGAGCTCGAGAAGGAGTTCGGCGTAATCCTCTTCTACCGCAGGGGTAGCAAGCTCACCCTTACGCGTGAGGGCGAGAAGCTCTACAGCAGGGCGACGGAACTCCTCGGACTCTACGAAGAGCTCGAGAACGAGATGAGCGCCGTCAAGCACAACCGCATTCCTCTGAGGCTCGGAATCGCTCCCTTATTGAGCATCGTCTACTTTCCCGGCCTTATAAGCGACCTCAGGAAGATCTATCCCGAGATATCGATCACGCTCTTCGAGTACGGCTCCAACAGGGCGCACGAACTTGTCTACAACGACGAACTCGATTTTGCACTCGTCAACATGGAATTCTACGACATCGACAAGTTCAACAGACTGACACTTGCCGAAGACAGGCTCCTTTTCTACGTTTCGAAGAACCATCCGCTTGCAGGAAGAAAGAGCGTCTCTGTCGAAGACCTCAAAGACACTCCCCTTGCACTCTTTAATGTGGACAGCGTCCAGAACCGTCTCATAAGACAGCGCTTCGAGACGCTGAACATAAGGCCCAACATCGTAATGCACGTCTCGCAGCTCATGACGATAAGGAAGTTCCTCGACGAAGGAAGAGTCGGGGCATTCCTCTTCGAGAGCCTCGGCGGCGAGCTCGGAGCCTACACGGCGATTGAGGTCGATCCTCCCCTCCCCATCAAGGTCGGTTTCATCTGGAAGAAGGGAAAATACATCACATCCGACATGAAGAAATTCCTCACCTTCATCGATTCAATAGTGGAAAAAAGAGAGTCGTGATGAAAAAAGTTGAAATTTGTGCACAGAGCAGTTTCTGACTGCAACTGTTATATTTTCATGCTTTTGATCAGGTTCCGGTTCCGGATACATCAAAATCACGGAGCTTTTTCAGGCAGCCACCAGACCTCGTTTTTGACAAAAACAGGTAGTTTCCGCGCTTTATATAATGGAGGAACTGTCCATGTGTATAAAGACAAACAGGAAAAACATCAAATCAGACGAAACACCGATGCCGAAGCATGACGTAAAGGACACGCTTTTCGCATTCATCATCAGGAAGAAGAAATACCTTCTGGAGCTCTATAAATCGATTCATCCGGAGGATACCGGGGTACGGGAAGACGAAGTCGAACTCGTCAATATCGCACCGCTTTTCTATCCGTCGCTCATGAACGACTGTTCGTTCCTCGTGAGGAACAGACTTCTCGTGCTCATCGAGGCGCAGTCGACCTGGACGGAGAACATAAAGCACCGTCTTATGGAGTATTACGTCCAGATGTACAGGACGATTATTCCGGAGTTCGATAAAAGGAAGTTTCACGGAGCCGATATAAACATGCCCGATTTCGAGTTCAACGTATTCTACACGGGAAGACAGCAGGTCGACGAGCAGCTTTACATCACGGAAAACCGTCCGGGGGCAGATATGGATTTCAGGAGGCCGTATATTCCAGTCAACGTATATACGCGTTATAATATAAGCGGGTTTGCAAAGCAGTTCTTTGATTTCGTCTATCTTTATGATACGCTTCTGGAGAAGCACGGGAGGAATCACAGGGCTGTAGAGGAAACGATAAAGAAGTGTCTTGAAGAGAATATACTCTGTGAGCTCCTGTCGGAGCATCTGTATGAGGTGGAAAAATTCATGGAAGACTACAATGCAGAACTGATCAAAATCTGGGTGGATGACACCATAAGGGAAAAGATAGACTCCGAGAAAGAGACTCTTCTAGCCCTGGGTGAAGCCAGGGGTGAAGCCAGAGGAGAAGCCAGAGGAAGGGCAGAGAGTTATATGAAAATACTGACTAACCTTATGAATTCCGATCTCACGCCTGAAGTGAGAGACAAGGTTCTGAAAATCATCAACAGCGGAAATTGACATCCCTCATAACGATGGCGATGAAATGAATAGAAAAGGTGCCCCGCAAGGAAGCACCTTCTTTTTTGAGTTTATCTTGAGAGAAGCATCTGATCGTTTGCTTCCGTCGAGCCGCTCTTCTCGCTGAAGAGAGCCATCAGATCCTGGACGGTGAGCTTCTTCTTCTCCTCGCCCCTTATGTCCACCACTATATGGCCTCTGTCCATCATGATGAGTCTGTTTCCGTGTGCGATGGCATCCCTCATGTTGTGAGTCACCATCATCGTCGTGAGATTGTTCTCCTCGACGATTCTGTCGGAAAGCGTGAGGACCTTCTCCGCAGTCTTGGGATCGAGTGCCGCCGTGTGCTCATCCAGAAGCAGCACTTCCGGTTTCTTGAGAGTCGCCATGAGAAGCGTCAGCGCCTGTCTCTGTCCGCCGGAAAGAAGTCCGACCTTGACTGTCATTCTGTCCTCGAGACCGAGGTTGAGGCTCTTGAGAGAGTTGTAGTAGATCTCTCTCTCCTCCCGGCTTATACCCCACCCGAGTCCCCTCTTCTGACCGCGGCGGTAGGCAAGTGCCATATTCTCCTCGATGAGCATGTTGGGAGTCGTCCCCATCATCGGGTCCTGGAAGACACGGCCGAGCATTCCGGCTCTCCTGTAATCGGGAAGGTATGTTATGTCCCTGCCGTTGGAAAGGATGGATCCGCTGTCGACGATGAACACGCCGGCAATGGCATTGAGAAGCGTCGACTTCCCCGCCCCGTTGCCGCCGATCACCGTAACGAAGTCGCCGTCTTCGAGAGTCAGCGAAAGACCGTCGAGGGCGACCTTGGCATTTATCGTGCCTTTATTGAATGTCTTCGAGATATTCCTGATTTCAAGCATTTACGGCCCCCTTTCTCGCTTTTCTTTCACTGATGCCCTTCTTCCAGTACGGGATGGCAAGGAAGAGACCTACGATTGCGGCTGTGATGAGTTTGAGGTCGTTGGTGTTGAGACCGAAGAGGAGTGTCACCTGTATTACGATGTAGTAGACGACTGCGCCGAGAACGACGAAGGAAAGCGTTCCTGCGAAGTTATGGCGTATTCTGCCGAAGACACCCTCTCCGATGACAATTGCCGCAAGTCCTATGACTATGGCACCGCGCCCCATGTTGACATCTGCCGATCCCTGGTACTGTGCAACCAGCGCCCCGCAGAACGCCACAAGTGCGTTCGATATCATGAGGCCGAGGATGATGTCGTTGTCCGGGTTGATTCCCTGCGCTCTCGCCATCTGCTTGTTGGCACCCGTTGCTCTTATCGAGCAGCCCTTCTCCGTACCGAAGAACCAGTACATGAATGCGATGAGAAGCGCCAGAAGAATAACAACGAGGAGAATCGGGTTCTTCAGTCCCAGCGTCCTTACGTATCTCTGTGATACAAGCAGGCTGTATTTGTCTACAGATACGGGCTGGTTGGACTTTCCGCCCATTATCCTGAGGTTGACGGAATAGAGTGCAAGCTGTGAGAGAATTCCCGAAAGTATTGCGGGAATACCGCACTTCGTGTGGAGAAGCGCAGTGACAAGCCCCGCGGCGGCTCCCACCGCGAATGCGGCGAGAACGGCAACGGGGGCGCTGCATCCTCCTCTTATCAGCATTACACAGACAGCACCCCCTGTCGCCAGGGAGCCGTCAACTGTCATGTCCGCAGTATCGAGAATACGGAATGTAATGTATACGCCGAGAGCCATGATGCCCCATATGAGGCCCTGACATACAGCTCCCGGCAGAGCGTTTACGAGCGACAGCATACTCAGATCGCCTCGTAGCCTTCAGGAGGTGTGATGCCGAGTTCGGAGCAGATCGAAGCATTGTACTTCTTTGTAACCTGCGGAGCATACTGGACAGGCATTTTGGAAATATCTGCACCATCCCTGAGAATCTTCACAGCCATCTCGCCTGTAGCGTAGCCGAGGTCATAGTAGGAGATGGAGAGTGTCGCGACACCGCAGCCTGCACAGATTCCCTCCTCGCCTGCGACGACGGGCGTCTTCGAGGGAACGACGACGTTCGCGATGGCTTCGGTGTTCGATGCCGCCGTATTGTCGGTCGGGATATAGATTACATCGCATTCGTCGGCAGCCTTCTGTGCGACGCTTGTGACATCGTTGGTATCTGTGAATGAATACTTCTTCGTCTTGTAGCCGAGAGAAGTGAGGTAGCCCTCTATTGTTTCCACCTGATAGACGGAGTTGGCTTCAGCCGAACAGTAAAAAAGACCGACAGTCTTCGCATCGGGGAAGAGTTCCTTGATCATCTGAGCCTGCTCGTCGAGAGGAGCGAGGTCGGAGGTGCCGGAGACGTTCGTTCCGACTGTTCCGTTCCAGTTGTCGATTTCGAGTGCCGAAGCATAGTCGGTGACAGATGTTCCGAGAACCGGAATATCTGCAGTGGCGGAAGCTGCGGCCTGAAGAGGAGCCGTTGCATTTGCAAGGATGAGATCGACGCCTGAAGATACGAAGCCGTTGATGATGGTTGCGCAGTTCACGGCCTCGCCGCTTGCATTCTGTTCGTCGAATTCGACTTCGTCGCCGAGTTCGGCCTTGAGTGCATCCTTGAAGCCCTGTGTGGCACTGTCGAGTGCGACATGCTGTACAAGCTGGCATATACCGACCTTATATTTAGCGCCGCTCTTTTCCGTCGAGCCGCCGGCGAAGAGCGAAAGCGAGAGAAGCATAACCAAAGCAAAAAACAGATATTTCTTCATCGTTAACTCCAATGTGTTCAGACTAGCTGAAAAATATTGTCGTAAGAATAGGCTTATCGGCCCTCTTTGTCAATCAGATTGGTGTATAGAAACTGCATAAACATACACTTTTCTGCATGGACTTTTATTGTTTTATTTTCTTCCTGCTTCCGCTAGAATGCAGCCATGACGGAATTTGAATCATTCATGGACGAGATAAGGAATCTCGAGGTGTCGGAGGGCGATCCGTACAGCTGGGAGAAGCACAGGGAAAAAGCGATGCGTTTGCTCAGGACGACTGCAGGCTTAGTGGCGGACGCCATAAGGAGGAACGCCCTCACACCCGGCGAAATTCTCACAATTGCCTCTCTCCAGCCCGACCGGGCCGCATTATCTGCAGACAGCACGGTCATAGAAGCATTGAAGAGCTGGATAGATGCCAACAGGGACAGAGAGAATACGACTGAAATTAGACTATATACGGAGGAAGCGGAGAGGATGCTCTCCTCCGTCCTGTAGTACATGATGGCCTTTTAGCAGGAAAGAAGGCTCCATCTTCAGAAAGGAAATACCGTAAAGGAACTTTTCACCATTAACGACAAGAGCGGGATTTCTCCCGCTCTCATCCGTTTGCTTCCGTTGTTCTCAGTTCATCACCGTGACATCGCTGATCATGCCGTAGGCTGCTGTTACACGGAATGTGATCGTGTATGCAACGTCCGTCTGATCCCAGGGTCTGACGTACCTCAGGGTGACGTAGCTTGTGCCGTCGTATCCTGTCGTCTCGAACTTCGCATTCCATACGCCGGGAACTCCGACGAGGCCCGTCGTACTGTAGGAAGGCGCTGTGTAGTTCTCGTAGGTCTGGGCGATGCTTACGCCGTTGATCGACGCCTCCCACTCATATCCTGTGGTGGCATTGGCATCAAGCGTAATATAAACGGTGGTGAGATCGTTTGTAATCCAGTTCGTCTCCTTCGGATAGACCTCGATGTATGTGCCGGTATCGTCGTCGAGTGCGGCGACATAGAGACACGATGTCATACAAAAGAGGGCGATGAGGATCAAAAGCGGTATCAGTTTTCTCATTTCTTGGACTCCTTGACGTCCATCACTGCGATGGCATACGGTTTTACGATGTCGATAAGTTCGGAGGACGAGACTCCCCTTACCTTGATATATATGAACCTGTTGCCGGCTTCGGTGCCTTCAAAACAGGAACATGTCACAAGATCAAGCTGCTTCTCGCTGATTTTTCCCATAATCTCGGCAAGAATCCCCTTCCTGTCCTGGACAAGAAATGTCAGCGTCGTGCCGTCGACACGTGCACCGAAGGATTCGACGAGCATCTTGAAGAGGTCGGACTTGCTTACAATTCCGACGAGCTTTCCCTCCTCGAGAACCGGAAGGCATGACAGATCCTGGTCGATCATGAGCATCGCCGCATCCTCGACTGTCGTATCTTTCGATATAGTGACGGGATTGCGGGACATTATCTTCTTCACGGTAAGCTTCGACAGAAGATAGTTCGTCTCATATGCACTGAGGGTGCTTGCCGGACTCGGCGCAGCCTTCAGGATGTCCTTCTCGGAGATGACTCCGATGAGACGGCCGTTTTTATCGAGGACGGGAAGACGGTGTACGTGTTCCCTCTTCATCAGATCCGCTGCATCCTGTATCGACATGTCAGGTGCACATGTCACGGGATTCTTGGTCATTCTTCTTTCAATAATCATATTCAGCTCCTACAAGATTCTAAACCATCTCAGGGTTTTGAAGCAAATATTTATTCTCCCAGGTATGCAGACCTCACCTTCGGGTTGGAAAGGAGGGCCTTTGCATCGTCGTGGAGCACCACGACACCGTTTTCCATGACATAGCCGTCATTGCTGCTCTTGAGCGCAAGGCGTGCATTCTGTTCGACGACGAAGACAGTGACCTTGTCCTCCCTGTTGATGACCTTCAGCTTGTTGAAAATATCCTGGACGATGAGGGGCGCCAGTCCAAGTCCCGGTTCGTCGAGAAGGAGGAGACGCGGACTGATCATGAGTGCGCGAGCAACCGCGAGCATCTGCTGCTCGCCTCCCGAAAGCGAGCGTGACTTCTGCTTCCGTCTCTCTCCGAGGATGGGGAAGAAATCGAACATCTCCTGCTTCTTTTTCTTTATGAGTGCGTCGTCGGAGAGCATGAAGGCACCCATGTCGAGGTTCTCCTCGACCGTAAGGTCGGCAAAGACACGCCTTCCTTCGGGAACGAGTGCGATGCCCTTCTTCACGACGTTGTATGTCGGAACGTTGTGATGATGTTTCTCCGCGGAATAGAGGAGTTCCCCGTCGTAGTAGACGGCTCCCGTCTCCAGGCCCTCCTGTCCTACGATGGCCTTGAGGAGAGTCGACTTTCCTGCGCCGTTGGCACCGATGAGAGCGACCATCTCGCCCTCCTTCACACTCATTGTGACACCCCTGAGCGCCTTGATGTTGCCGTAGCTTACACTTATGTCATCGATTTTGAGAATTTCCCTGTCAGTCATTCCTCATCCTCCTCTTCATCGTCGTCGCCGCTTCCGAGATATGCTTCGATGACACGGCTGTCGCTCTGGATTTCGCCCGGCGTTCCCTGTGCAATCTTCACGCCGTAGTTGAGAACGGTGATATTGTCGCATATGTTCATGACGAGCTTCATGTCGTGCTCGATGAGAACGACTGTTATTCCGAGGTCGCGGATACGTCTGATGGTCGTCATCAGAGCCTCCGTCTCCTGCGGGTTCATGCCCGCCGCGGGTTCGTCAAGAAAGAGAAGCTTAGGCTCGGTTGCCAGTGCACGTGCTATCTCGAGCTCCCTCTGGTAGCCGTAGGGAAGATTCTTCGCACTCTCGTTCCGGATATTCTCGAGGCCGAAGAACTCAAGCCACTTCATCGCCTCCCTGTACTCCTCCTTAGCCTCCTTTTCCGCATTGAAATAGGAGAGGAAAGCCTGGAGTGTGCGGTTTTTCAGCTTCCCCGTGAGTGCATGCCGCCCCACCATCACGTTGTCGATGACGCTCAGCTCCTTGAAGAGCCTGATGTTCTGGAATGTGCGTGCAATGCCGAGACGGCATATTTTATTTGCGGGAAGCCCCGTTATGTCCTTTCCGTTGAACGTGACGGTTCCGCCTGTCGGAGTGTCGAGCCCGGTGATGTTGTTGAAGAGCGTTGTCTTCCCCGCACCGTTGGGGCCGATGAGACCCGTGATCATATCTTTCTCGACTTTGAAGTCGACCTTGTTCACTGCGATTATACCGCCGAATTCCCTTGTCAGGGCCTTTGTTTCAAGCATGCTCATTTTGCACTCTCCCCGTAGTATGCCTTCTCCGCCCTGCGGTTGTCCCTCTTCTCGCGTCCCAGGATTCCCTGGGGTCTGTAGATCATCATTATGACGAGGATGAGACCGAAGATGATCTGCTTCGCCTGTGCAGGAATGATGTTCGAGAGTCCGATCAGCTGCGGCAGATATGAGATGAACTGGATGATGAAGGCTCCGAGTATGACGGCCTTGAAGTTTCCCATGCCCCCGAGGACGACTGTGCAGAGCACCATGATGGAAACCATGAACACATATGTTCCGGGAGAGACAGAGAGAACGAATTCAGCCTGAAGCGAGCCTGCAATGCCTGTCACTGCTGCACCGAGAGCAAAGGATGCCACCTTGTACTTCGTCACGTTGATGCCGAGGGACTTTGCCGCAATCTCATCCTCCCTCACGGCCTCGAGTGCTCGTCCCATACGGCTCTTTGCAAGTCTCTCGTAGAGAAAGTAGCAGAGTGCAAGGAGCACGATTTCGAGTGCCAGAAATCCGTACTTCGTGTACGGGCTGATCGCCCTGCCGAAAAGGGTGATCATCGGAATGCGCTGGATGCCGTTGGGTCCGTTCGTCAGGGAGTCCCAGTTGTTGATGATGTTTCTGACAATCTCGGCAAAGCCGAGTGTGGCGATTGCAAGATAGTCGCCCTTGAGCCTGAGGGTCGGCAGTCCGATGAGGACGCCCATGAGAGCGCAGAGCACGGCTGCCACAGGAAGAGTCGCCCAGAACGACCATCCGAGCTTCGTAGTCAGGATTGCCGTTGCATAGCTTCCGATGGCGAAGAAGCCCGCTCCGCACAGGGAGAGCATTCCCGTGTAGCCGGTGATGAGATTCTGTCCGATGGACATGAATGCGTAGATACAGGTGTAGATGAGTATGAGAAGAAAGAAATTGAACATCAGACCTTCTCCTTTTCTTGCTTGCCCAGAAGTCCTTCCGGCTTCAAGAGGAGGATTATGATGAGGACGGCGAATGCAATTGTGTCCTTGAATCCGGACGGGATGCCGAGGAGTGCGACACCGAATGTTTCAAGAAGGCCCAGGAGGAAGCCGCCGACCATTGCTCCTGTTATGTTGCCGATGCCTCCCACGACTGCAGCAACGAAGGCCTTGAGACCGACCATCGTACCCATTGTCGCGTAGACCTTGTAGTCAAGCGCAATGAGAATGCCGCCGCATGCTGCGAGTGCGCTCCCGATACCGAATGTCAGGGAGATTATCATGTCGGAATTGATACCCATGAGCTTGGCAGTCTCACCGTCGAGGGATGTTGCCCTCATGGCCTTTCCCATCTTCGTCTTGTCTACGAAGAGCTTGAGGGCGACCATCATCACGACTGCGACGACGAGCACGAGAATCTGATGGGGAGTGATGACGACGCCGCCGATTGTGACGGCCGTGTTGTCGAAGGGGTATTCGAACTTACGCGAATGGGTACCGAACATCCACGCACAGCCGTTCGAGAGTATGAACGAGATACCGATTGCCGAAAGAAGAGGAGCAAGCCTGGATCCGTTTCTCAGGGGCTTGTAGGCGATCTTCTCGATTGCCATGCCCAGGAATGCACAGGAAAGCATGCTCACGATCATCGCGATGAAGAATGATACGAGCCACCATGCTCCCAGCGGGGTGGATCCTCTCAGTGCATCGAAGACGAAGAGTCCGATGTACGCTCCAACCATCAGGATATCGCCATGGGCGAAGTTAATGAATTTGAGAATGCCGTAGACCATGGTGTACCCGAGTGCGATGAGCGCATAGATTCCGCCGAGTGTCAGGCCGTTCATGAGATGCTGGAAAAAAGTACTGACAGATCCCATTGTCTCCTCCAAAGAGATTTCTCTCTGTATATCATATTGCAATGGAAAAAGCACCGTATCCGCGGTGCTCTTCCCTCCGGGGTTTTAACACCCTCTCTTATTCTGCTTCGACAACCTTTCCGTCGACGACCTGGTATGCTCCGATGTATACAGGTGTCTTTCCGTCGACCTTGTAGACGCCCTGGTAAGCCACGAGGTCGCCCTGCTCGTCGAAGTTGATGACGCCGTTGACACCGACGAAGTCCTTGACTTCCTTCATGCCGTTCTTGATGGCTGTCCTGTCGGTTCCGACCTTCTCGATGACGGAGAAGAGGATGTAGGAAGCATCATATGCGTTCGTTGCAAAGCTGTCGGGAGATACGCCGTACTTGGCTGTGTACTTGGTCTTGAAATCCTGGGCGAGTGTACTCTCCTCGACCTTTGCCGATGCCGTGTATACGATACCGTCTGTATAGTCCCCTGCGAGGTCATAGATCTCTTCGTTGAGGAATCCGTCGCATGAGAGGAAGGGCTTGCCGACCTTGAGCTGTGCAGCCTGCTCGAGAATCTGAGCCATCTCGGCTGTGTAGTCCGGGATGTAGATCGCCTCTGCATCCGTGTTCTTGAGCTGTGTCAGCTGTGTCTTGAAGTCCTTGTCGCCGACCATGAATGTAGCTGTGGCGACAATCTGCCCGCCGTCTTCCGTGAAGCTTTCGCTCATGCTCTCATAGAGTCCCTGGCTGTAGTCGTTCTTTGCATAGAGAACGGCGATCTTCCTGTAACCGAGAACCTGATAGAAATACTTGCCTGCAACGACGCCCTGGAGACCGTCGGAAGGTGTTGTTCTGTAGATGCAGTCACCTGCTGCCGTAATATCCTTATGTGATGCGGAAGGTGTGATGCAGACGATTCCGTTTGCCTGTGCCACCGGTGCGACTGCGAATGTCTCGCCTGTGAGGACAGGACCTACGATTGCACATACCTTGTCGGTGTTGTTGAGCTTTTCAAGAGCTGCGAGAGCCTTCTGGGAATCTCCCTCGCTGTCTTCGGCATAGAGCTTGATCTGTACGCCGTTGATACCGCCCTTGGCATTCTGCTCCTCGACTGCCATTTCCACTGCCTGCTTGCAGAGTGTGCCGTAATTGGCATAGTCACCTGTCAGCGGCCCGATAAAACCGATTCTGATTTCGCTTGATGTACTTTCACTGCTTCCACCTGCAAAACAGAATGCTGCTGCAGCAAAAGCGACCAACATTACCGCAAGAAACTTCTTCATAATATAGACTCCTTCTAAAATCTTGGCAGTAATATACAGTTTTATGTATTTTTATTCAACAATATTACACAAATTTTTAACAAAAAGATGAAGTTTTATGAAGGATAGCATGTTATTTACTTTAAGAAAAAAGAATTAAATGATTTAATTCTACAATTTTTCCCGAATCGTCAATAACATAGTCTACCAAATTACGGAATCAGTCAATAACGGAAAGCCGTTTGTTACGCCGCAGGAGGGAGAAGACAGACGCGGCATATTCGGGTATGATGGCCGTGTATTATATATAAGGAAAGGAAAGTGAGAACAGCGTTATCGACAATACAGACATTTCATAAACTCGGGAGGATTCTCAGCACGGTAGTGCTTGTCATATCTGTTCTGGTCTTCGTTTTCTCACTCACCGGTGCCGTTCTTGCCGCATTCGGGCTTGAAAGCATGGTCTATGAACTCTTCTCTGTCGAGAATCCTGTCTCTTCCGGAGCGCTCTACCTTGCCATCTCCTCGGCTTTTCTGTCATCCCTGGGGGAAATCATCGTCTCAAGGTATGCAGTAAGGTATTTCAAGGCGGAACTGAAGGCGGGAACGCCCTTCAACAGTGACAATGCGAAGAGGCTTCGTACCCTCGGGATACTCAATATCGTAATACCGGTGACAGTTGTTATTATAAAATCCGTTTTCCATATGGTCCTCCAAAAACGCTTCGGCGATATCGGGGAGAACGAGTACGAACTGATAAGCCCCGTAGCAATCGGCCTCATGTTCATCGTGCTCTCACTAGTCTGCCGCTACGGTTCGGAGATCGACGTTACAGAAGGAGGAGAGAAAAATGATTGACGCCATACTTGCCTTTGAAAAACCGATAATGCTCTTCTTCCAGAACCTCAGAGTGGGATTCCTGTGCACGACCGCCGAGGTAATATCATTTTTAGGGGAATCGGTTTGGACGATGATCCTCATATTCTTCGTCTATCTGTGCATAGACAAGAGAAAGGGATTCGGACTGGGTGCGACGACGATGAGCGCACACTACATAAACGGCATTCTCAAGATTATCTTCCGTGTTCCGAGACCATGGGTGAAATATCCCGGCGAGATCATCCCCCTGAGAGAGAGTACGGCAACAGGCTACTCCTTCCCTTCCGGGCACTCGTCAATTGCGGGCTCCCTTTACTACAGCCTCTACAGACTCTTCAAAAACAGGGCGGTGAGGGCTTTCTCCGTAATCCTGCTTGTTCTCATACCGCTCTCGCGTATTTATCTCGGTGTCCACTGGCCCCTGGATGTCGTCTTCGGTCTCGCCGTCGGAATTCTTACGGCGTCGTTTGTCGAAAAGTTCGTCTCCATTTACGACAATCAGGAAAAATTGAAGAGAATCAGCGTCACTGCCGTTCCCGTCCTTCTTGTCGTCGGCTTTATTGATGCATTCCTTGTCGACAGAGGACTTCTCGACAGGATTCTCTGGAAAGACATCGCGGCTTCCTCCGCGGCATGGGCCGGGGTCTTCCTCGCTTCGATGCTCGAAAAGAAGTACGTCGATTTCAAAATACCGGAGAAGCGGGGAAAGAGGGTTCTTCTCTTCGCACTCGACGTTCTTCTCGGATGTGCCCTGACGATTCTATGGACCGACAGGATAGAGACTTTGCACTACGTTATCCAGACTGCATCATACCTTGCCCTCATTCTCTGGGTCGTATTCATCTGTCCTCTGATTTACACAAAGCTCGGACTCTACGAAAAAGAAGGATCTTAATCTTCCACTGCCTTGAGCTTCTCCGGCAAACGGTGCTTCTCCCCTCTCTTGTAGATACGGGAGAAGAATTTCTGTGTCATCTCGTCGCTCAGGAGCACATCACCGCAGAGGCGCGAGAAGAGTCGTCCGCATGTGAGGGCGTCGGCAAGGGCGTTATGGGCGTCGTAGTGCCATCCCATTTCGTCCGCAAGCGCCGTCAGACGGTAGCTCTCCCTGCCCTTCCAGAGCTTCCGGGATAAAGAGAGCGTGCAGTAGTAATCCCACCCCGGGCACTCGAGCCCCCACGAATGGAGGGTATGCGAAAGCACCCCCATGTCGAACTGGGCGTTGTGGGCGACGAGAGGAGTGCCGCCGATGAACGACGACACTTCGTCCCAGATATCGAGAAAGGTCGGTGCCAGGGCTATATCATCAGGGTCGAGGTGATGCACTGCCGTGCACACACTGTCAAACCTCAAGACGGGCGGCCTTATGAGCGAGTAATATGAGTCGATATCCTCCCCGTCCTCGTCGAAGCGTACAAGACCTATCGAACAAGCGGAGTCACGTAGGACGGAAGCCGTTTCGAAATCTATTGCCGTATATTCCATTCAGGGCTTCCTCCCGTCGCGATATATACGGTATCCGGGGTTTTTATCACAAGGCTCTCGTCAGATCCCTTTATATAGCAGCAGTCTCCCTTCTCAAGATTCACACCTCCGACGGAGGCAGAACCCATGGAAAGGATGATGGAATCATTACGCAGCACTGCGGAGGCTTCATTTCGATTGACATAGCCGAGGGAGAAGTTCTCCGAAGATGTCAGATACCAGATCACCCTGTCCCTTTCATACTTGTCGACAACACGCTCTCTGGTCGGGCCGAAGTACATTATCCTCTCGAGTTCCGGAATATCTACTCTCTTCGCCGTAAGCCCTCCCCTGAGGACGTTGTCGGATGCCGTCATGAGTTCGATTCCGTTACCCCTTATATATGCGTGGAGAGTATCGGGTTCGAGATAGACGGCATCACAGGGCCTCAGGCGGATGATGTTCATCATGAGCGGGAACACCGATCCTATATCCCCCGGATACTTTCCGAGCGTCTCCCTTATGATTCCGTATTGAGTGAGGTATTCGCCCTCGAGAGACGGATAAGGAGAAGATGTGACAGTCTCCCCGAGCTCATCAAGTATTTCATCCTTCACTTCCTGCGCTAATGCAAATGAAGTGAGGAATATATCCTTTATGGATTCCAGTCTTTCATAATACTTTTCATAAGAGCGGGGAATCGATGAAGAAAGGGAGGACCTTATCTCATCGAGTTCCCTGAAGCCGCAGAGCGCCGTCACGGGAGTGAGCGCACTGAGCACTTCGGCCTTCTCGTTGTCGTCCCTGTAGTTGTATTCGCCGCCGTTCTCCCTCAGGGTCTTCTCCCTTTTCCATCCCTCCTCGGCCTGGGCCTTCGTCGGATGGCACTGGAGAGAGAGCGGGGATGCAATGCTCAATACCTTGAAGAGAAACGGAAGCCTTCCCACACAGGAGGAAAGAGGTTCACCCTTTTCCGTCTCCGCCTCTCCCGACGGATGGGTTCCCATCCAGTATTCGGCCTGGCACTTTCCGTCCCTGCCGCCGAAGAGAGATGGAAGAAAGTCCTTTCCTCCCCAGTCATAGTTCTTGATTACGCCCTTGATCTTCATGATGTCCATACCCCCGATGATAAGACGAACGGAGAAAAATATGAATACGGGAATACCGGCAGTCCGAAAAGACGGAAGCACCATGCAGCGCCACTATCATCCCGGGTTTTAGCCGGAAATCGAATTAGAATTCGGCTAAAACACCCGTTTTTTTGCATGTTTTAGCCAAATATTTATAGAGTTTCCGGCTAAAATATCTCTTTTTTTAAACATTTTAGCCAAATTCACTTATATAATCCGGCTAAAATATTTGATTTCATCTTTATTTGAGAATATAATAATGCTGGAGACATGAACGATGAAATTCATAGGAAGAGAAAAGGAAATCGAAGCTCTTAACAATGCTTATTCCTCGCAGGAGCCGGAATTTATCGCCATTTACGGGCGACGCCGTATCGGGAAGACATATCTTATAAAACATGTCTTTAAAGACAGATTCACCTTCGTCTATGCCGGCAGACTCAACGTAAAAAAGGAAGTGCAGCTCATTGCATTTCGTGAGGCCCTTTTGGAGCAGGGCGACTTCGATCCTCCATTCTTCAGAAACTGGTTCGAAGCTTTTTCATATCTGAAGAAACTGATCAAGGCATCAGCGCAGAAAAAGAAGGTGATTTTCTTTGATGAGATAGCATGGATGGACAACCAGGGCTCCGAATTTCTTCCGGCTCTTGAAGGCTTCTGGAATGAATGGGCGTCCGATCGTGATGACATTCTCCTCATCATCTGTGCATCATCTACTTCCTGGATAATAAAAAAGGTCTTCCACAACAGAGGCGGCCTCTACAACAGGATCACAGGAAAGATAAAACTGGAACAGTTTTCGCTCAGAGAATGCGAAGAAATGGCTGAGGATATGCACCTCGGCTTTACAAGACTTCAGATTCTTTCTGCCTACATGATTCTCGGCGGCGTCGCATTCTATTGGAGCAGACTCTCAAAGGGGCTTTCGGTTCCGCAGAACATCGACAGGTTGTTCTTCTCATCCGATGGAATTCTCAGGGACGAATTCAAGAGTCTCTATAATTCACTCTTCAGCAACCCTGACGGCTATCTGAAAATAGTCAGGGCACTCGGGACAAGAAGTGTCGGGCTTTCGAGAACGAAGATAGCGGAAGAGACCGGAATGTCAAACAACGAGCGACTAGGAGAAATGCTTGAAGAACTCGAGGAATGCGGAATCATTTACGGATATCTTCCCCTTGGAAAGAAGAAGAACGGGACACTGTACAAACTGATTGACTCGCTTTCCCTCTTCCACCTCCAGTTCCTCGCCGATCAGGAGAAGCCGAAAAGCTGGATCTACATGATGGAGTCTCCGAATTACCTTTCATGGTGCGGGATATCATACGAAAGGGTTGTTCTTCTCCATATCGACAACGTCAAAAGAAAACTCGGCATATCGGGCATGCTCACATCAGAGTACTGCTGGTCATCCGATCCACGGAAACTCAAAGAAGATGAATCAGGAGCTCAGATAGATCTTCTGATCGACAGGGCCGACAACATCATCAACATCGTGGAGGTCAAATGGACAGAGGACGGAAAACCGTTCAGTATGACAAAAGCCGACCTGGACAGTCTCCTCAACAAGAAATCTGCGCTGAAGCGTGAAACAAAGACGAAGAAGGGAATTCATTTCACGCTGGTCACCACCGGGGGGTACATCCCATCCTGCTATACGGAAATCATTCAGTCCGACGTCACTCTCGACGATCTCTTTGTCTGACCATTCAATCTTTTTTCTGTTGAACGCTCTTCCCTTCTTTCTTCTTTTGAGTTAATCTTTTCTCAGTTGATGCGGTGTTAGCACAGTGGTAGTGCACCGGCTTCCCAAGCCGAGTACGAGGGTCCGATTCCCTTACGCCGCTTCTTTTTTTGGCTTTTCAACTTACGGATTCTCAGATAAACATTGAATCAACTGAAAAGGTCATCCGCGGTAATCACAGCCTGTAGGTCATCCGAATATGGAGTCTTCTCTACAGGATAAGTAGTAATCAGCGTGGCGTGAAGTGCATACTTCGTCCCGCTTTTCAGTCTGAAATCCTCCATCTTGCGCTTCATATCCCTGTCGAACTTTGCATCGACGTTGAACCCGGATTCAGAATACTTCATCTCACATATGTTGATAGTCTGGTCCTTCCTGACAATGAGGAGATCAATCTGCGAACCCCTGATTCCGTTTTCCTTATCTTCTCTGCACTTCCAGGCATTCACTTCCGTGGAGACACCGGAAATACCGAGTGCTTTCTTGATCTGCCGGATGTGCTCAAGGCACACACGTTCAAAGGCAAAACCCGACCATGCTGTGACGACGGGAGTGTTCATACGGCTGCTCCATCCTCTCTCGTCATAGTGCTTTCTCTTCAGGAAACTATGATAGAAGAGAGTATAGTTATCTATCAACTGATAAACCATCATGCTCTGTCTGTAGCCGTAAGGGATGTAGGACCTGATGAAACCGCAGTTTTCAAGCTCCCTGAGTTCCTTCGACAGATGTCCCGAGCCCGGGATGCCGGTTGATGAGATTATCTCATCCCTAGTCAGCCCCTTTCCCGCCTCAGTCAGAGCTTCTATTATCTTCAGATACTGTTCCGGCGAATCGAAGAGAGCCCTGTAGAGATTGTCGTATTCCTCCCCGAGCATTGCATTTTCAGAGAAGAAGAGATAATCAATGTTGCCGGCAAGGCTCATCTCCTTCCTGAGCAGACTCCAGTAGAACGGAACACCGCCGAGTATCATATAACACTGCAGAATCTGATGAAGGCTGAACCTTATCTTCTTCGACTCTATATATTCCCTGCATTCGCCGAGGGTGAAAGGTTTGAGATGAATCTGTCCTGTCAGGCGGTTATGAAGTCCACCTCTGGAGTTCACGACCTTGTCGATCATCCAGTACGTCGCAGACGCACATACAATAAGGATTACGTCCTTCTCACGACGTGCAGTGACCCAGCCGTTCCAGAAGTTTTCAAGAGCTGCGATAAGATCGGAGTTCTTCGTATCCATCCATGAGAGCTCGTCGATGAATATGACCTTCTTCTTCTCGTCCGAATTCTTTATGATCTCCTTGAGCGCATCAAAAGCTTCATTCCATGACGAAAGAGGAGAGGAAGAATTCCATCCCTTCTCTCTCAGCGACGAGGCGAACCTCTCAAGCTGTACTTTCATATTCCCGCCGCCGCTTCTGCTGCTCACACCTGTATGCTCGAATGTGAAGTGATAGTCGAAGGTCTCTCTTACAAGATATGTCTTCCCTATACGGCGTCTTCCGAAGACGGCGACAAACTGCGGCTCGTCCTCTTCAAGGAGCGACAGCAGGTACTTCTTTTCCTTTTCTCTTCCTATCATCTTCTTCACACTCCCCTTTCCATAGATACCAAAAGACCGCATCGCAAGCGGTTTTCTTACTTCGATTATACCCCCATAACGTCTATCAATCAAATGAATCGTTTCCAAAACTTCAAAAAAAACAGAGTTTTGGAAGCGATTAACAAAGTCCGGTTAGCTAAGAAATGTGATTCTGCGAGCGTTTTTCTTTCTGCTCTGCAATGAATTATATGCAGCGGACGATATTACACCGCATTTTACGGCGGAAACTGAAGGCTGTTTTACCCGGCCGATTCTCTTTTGTCCTCAAAGTGGACGCCGGGGAGGCGGGGTTGTTGATTGACGAAGAAGAATTCTCTACTTATTATTCATCTTATATTGTTTTTATATTTCAACGCACAGAAAAAAGTGCAAAGGCAGATTTTACATTAATGGACGACGGCCATAGTAGCCACTACTCTACACAGCAGACAGATTCGGATGAGGTTCCTCCTCTCGCCAACTACAGAAACAGAAAAGGAGGAAACCGATGAGCGTTCAGGCTACTCTCATACTCCAGGTCCTCCTCATATTCGTCAACGCGGTATTCGCCGGAACGGAAATCGCAGTAATATCTCTTAACGCGATACAGCTCAAGAAAGAGGCTGATGACGGCGACAAGAAGGCTGCAAAGCTGTTGAATCTGGTCGAAAACCAGTCAAGCTTCCTTTCCACTATCCAGATCAGCATCACCCTCGCGGGATTCCTCGGCGCCGCATTCTCGGCAGATGTGCTCTCTGAGCATCTCGTCGACTGGCTACAGGGACTGGGATGCCCGGGATCGAAGGCTCTTCTCAACACGCTTTCAGTCATATTCATTACAATAATCATCTCGTTCTTCACTCTCATCTTCGGCGAGCTTGTCCCGAAGAGGATTGCGCAGCAGAAGTCAGAAGGCTGGTCAAGAGCCGTTGTCGGCATCGTCAGCGCACTCCAGACTTTCTTCAAACCGATCGTGAAACTTCTCTCATTCTGCACGAACCTCGTTCTGAAGCTATTCCGTCTCAAAACGGACGGAGCCGATGAGGAAGTCACCGAGGAAGATATCCGCCTGATGGTCGACGCATCGGGAGAATCGGGGTCGATCGAAGAGGACGAGAAGGAATGGATACAGAACGTATTCGAATTCAACGACACTCCTGTCGATGAGATAATGACAAGGGACCAGGATGCCCTCTGGATACAGAAGGATGCATCGAACGAGGAGATCCTCGCCCTGATAAAGGACTCCGGCTACTCACGCTTTCCCGTCTACGGCGAAGACCATGATGATGTAAAGGGTATTCTCATAGCAAGGGAATTCCTCATCAATATGAACAGCCCCGAGCCGAAGAGCCTCGACGCCCTCATAAGAAAGGCCTATCTCGTACCCGATTCAATTCATGCCGACAGACTCTTCGCCGACATGCAGGCGAAGAAGGTCCATCTTGCGATAGTCGTCGACGAGTACGGCTCAGTCGCGGGAATAATCACGATGGAGGATCTCATCGAGGAGATCGTCGGAAACATCTACGACGAATTCGACGACGTCGAGGAAGAGGAGATCACGAAGCTCGACGACGGAAAGTGGAGCATAAGCGGCGACTCTCTCATCGACGACGTCAACGAGGAGACCGGACTCGATATCCCGACAAGCGAGGACTACGACACCGTGGGAGGCTTCGTCATGTCGAATCTTTCGACCATCCCCGAGGACGGAATGGAGTTCGACATTACAACCGGGGATCTTCACATCCACGTACTCAAGGTCGAGGACAAGAGGATCCAGCGCGTCATCGTCGAGAAGACCGTTACTCCACCATCTGAAGAACAAGACCGCGAATGAGGAACCTCACCGTGCTCTCCTTCTCCTCGTACGGACCTTCCGTGAGAAAGAGAGAGAGCACGGCCGTGTAGGCCTTCATGAATGATTTGATATCTCCCTCGTCATCAATCGAGAAATAGGAGAAGAGCGACGTCAGTGTCTTTTCGGCGTCGGCTGTGACAATGGCGAACCTTTCGTCCCCCACCTTCCTCTTTATAAGCTCTCTGTTCTCCCTGTCGAGGAAACGGAATATGCCCTCCCTGTAGAAAAGGAGGGCTGTTTTACAGAATACCTCGGTCAGCGATGTCACGATATGGTTCTCGTCGAGGTTCTGGAGCATCTCCAGATACTTCTCCTCCAGGGAGAGGATGAAGGAATCGAGAAGAGAAAGAAAAAGCTCCTCCTTCGAGCTGTAGAAGAGATAGAAACTTCCCTTTGCAATATGTGCTTTATTCACGATTTCGTCGACAGTCGTACGTCTCACCCCGTAGAGCGAGAGGCATTCGGCCGCGGCAAAGTGGAGCGACTCTTCGATGTGTTTTCTCTCCTCAGAGCTGTATGTTCTGGGCATTATGACTAAATTCCTTTTTTCAGACAGTTTAATTTATAAAAACACAGTTTTCAAGATTGAAAATATTCGCAAATCAGAGAAAAAACTTTGTTTTCCGGCGCCGGAGGATGGAAAATATATGCAATCACCAGAAAGGAGAAACAAATGGCTGCAGTAAGTCTACAAAACATTTGTAAGATTTACGATGGTGGCGTCAAGGCAGTAGACAACGTCAACATCGAAATCGAAGACAGGGAATTCGTCGTCCTCGTCGGTCCTTCGGGTTGTGGTAAGAGTACAACTCTCAGAATGGTTGCAGGTCTCGAGGACATCTCGTCCGGCACCCTCACAATCGACGGCAAGGTCATGAACGACGTTCCACCGAAAGACAGAGACATCGCAATGGTTTTCCAGAACTATGCCCTCTATCCTCACATGACTGTCTATGACAACATGGCATTCGGACTCAAGATCAGAAAGCTTCCCAAGGAAGAGATCGACCAGAGAGTAAGGGAGGCTGCAAAGCTCCTCGACATCGAAGCACTTCTCGAAAGAAAGCCGAAGGCACTCTCGGGCGGACAGAGACAGCGTGTCGCTGTCGGAAGAGCAATCGTGCGTAACCCGAAGGTCTTCCTCTTCGACGAGCCTCTCTCGAACCTCGACGCAAAACTCAGAGTCCAGATGAGAGCAGAGATCTCGAACCTCCACAACAGGCTCCAGGCTACGATGATCTATGTCACACATGACCAGGTCGAAGCTCTGACAATGGCAGACAAGATCGTTGTCATGAAGCTCGGCGTCATCCAGCAGATCGGCGGACCTATGGAACTTTACAACGAGCCCGACAACAAGTTCGTCGCAGGCTTCATCGGATCCCCACCGATGAACTTCATCAACGTCGATGTCGTCAGGGAAGGAGAAAGAACATATCTCAAGAGTCAGTCGTTCACACTCGATGTAACTCCCGCACAGGCTTCTTTCCTTGCCCCGTACGTCGGAAAGAAGGTCACATTCGGTATAAGGCCGGAGGATGTGGAGTTCTCGCATGCAACACAGCCGGGCAAGACTATCAACGGCAGCGTAAGCGTCGTCGAGCCTCTCGGAAGCGAGACTCAGGTCTACGTCACGACAGACAACGCCAACATCGTCGGCAAGATCGACCCGTCGGTCATCCCGACAGTCGGCGAGCAGGTTTCGCTCCTCGTCAACATGGAGAAGGCAAGATTCTTCGACCTCGAGACAGAACTCAGAATCAGATAACGACAGCTTTCGATATCGGCCGGACAGCTTCTTCTGTCCGGTTTTTTATTGTAGAATCACAGCATGAAAAAGAAGCTTCTCATTCTCCTCGTCCTCGCCTCGATCATGGCTGCGGCCTTTGCATACACACCGCTCGATAAAAGCAGTGTGAACGAGCTCGACAGAGCACTCATGACAGAATACAACGCCGCACTCGACAAGACTGCAACGGTTATCGACATCGCACTTGCCGCGGCTCCCGTCATCACGGCACTCTCGGGAGAGGGACGCATCGGAACGACGGCCGTCATGTATGCTGAAACATTCGCACTGGCCTGGGGCTCCAAGGAATTATTGAAGCATACCGTCTCGCGTTCGAGACCGTATCTTTATTATGACAATCCCCCGGAGGAGAAGAAGGATGACTGGGAGAAGTCCTTCCCTTCCGGGCACACGACAGTGGCCTTCGCCTCTGCAGTCTTCACCTCATACACATTCAGAAAATATAACCCTGAAAGCCCGTGGCGTCTTCCCGTCACAATCGGCGTCTACACACTTGCGGCGGCTACGGCGGTGCTGAGAATCGCAGGCGGCTCGCACTTCCTCACAGACGTCCTTGCAGGCGCCGCACTGGGCTCCGTCATCGGCTTCGGAGTACCATGGCTTCACTCGCTCTCGAAAGATGTGAAAGTATCTGCAGTGCCGTTCGCCCTCGCCTTCAGAATGAGTTTCTGAGAAACCGTCAAAGACAAAAACGAAATATCTCACAAGAAAAGAATTTGTCCCGAAAATCATGGCTGATTCGGGACAATTTGTTAAATAACAATAAATTCTCTTGACAGCTACAAAGAGCTGCAATATTTTTATTACGTCGCAAGTAATTTTTTGGAGGGGTTGTCTTGAAGATTGTCTATTCCAATCAAAGAGTGAAGAACCAATGTTCTGATTACGCAGAAGCAAGTAAACTTTTTGGAGGGAATAAAGAACTGGTCGATAGTCTGCATTACCGCATATACGCTCTGGAGGCAGCTCCATCCATAAAGGATATTATCGATTCAGGTCAATTCAGATTCCACAAACTTCACAACAAAGGAAGAAAACGACTGGAAGGTTATTTTGCAATAGATGTAAAAACACGAAAAGAGCCCTGGCGGATAATTCTGCAGCCACTGGACGAGAATATGCAGCCGTTCATTCCGTGCAATATCGACAGAATAGCAGTTTATGTGAAAATAATAGAAATAAAGGAGATAAGCAAACACTATGAGTAACTATCTCAGATATAAAAACAGGATGGCATTTCATCCCGGGTATTTCATTGAAGACTTTATCAATTTTTACGGAATTACACAAAAAGATTTTGCCGACCGTGTAGGTACTACACCCAAGAATCTCTGTCTCCTCATAAAAGGAGAGCAGTCTCTTACATCGGATATGGCAAAAAAGCTCTCCTCAGTCACAAACATGAGTGTCGAAATGTGGATGAACATCCAGAGGGGTTTTGATGAGTTGCAAGATGAAATCGATGATGAGAACCGACTTAATACAGAGGATGAGATTGTCTCCGATATCAGTTACAGCGATTTACATTCGACATATGCTCTTGCCGATCTCCCGAGAAAGAAGAACGAACAGAAAACTGAAGTCAGACACTCACTCGGATACTCGAATCTAACGCCGCTGGGCCAGGTTCCCCGCATCGCCTGCTGCAGCCGCTCGAAGAATCTAACACAGAGAAACATAGTCAGGTCGAACATCATGATTATCTTTGCCGAGAATGCTGCAATAAAGACAGAGACAGCCTCATTCAACAGAGCAAAGATAGACAGTACAGTCGAGTATATCCTGACACAGACGACGAACTACGAGGGACTGTACAGCGCACTTCAGGAGGCATTCAGAAAGATCGGAATCGCATTCTTCGTTCTTCCGAATCTCCCGGGAGCAAAGCTGAGAGGTGCGACTAAGAGAATGAAAAGGAAGGTCATGCTTCTCGTGAACAACACGATGAAGACCGTAGACACATTCTACTTCACACTGCTGCATGAAATCGCGCACATCAAGAACAAGGACTGGGGAGCTTCGATGGAGGAAGATGAAGGAGAAGCCGAGGAAAGGGCTAACAGATATGCCGAGGATATGTTGATACCCCCCGATGCATACAGAGCTTTCTTCGCAGGGCGCTGTTATGACAGGGAGAGCATCATATCTTTCGCCTCCTCGATAAACCGTGACCCCGGCATCGTTGTCGCCCGCCTTCAGAAGGACAACGTCGTCAGGTACGACGATGATGCCCTCAACGCCCTCAAGCACACATTCCTTGTCGAGCAGGACACGTCGATCTGTATCGCCCCCTTTGATGTCGATCTCAGAAAGGCCCTGGAGGGAGATGAGGAGGCATAACTCTCACCCCTACAGCTATTTTCATATCCAATCGGAAATAAACTTTGGAAAAATTCCGACTTTTTTTCACCAAAGCTATTGTAAATACCCCCATTTTATGAACAATATGCCTTGCATGCTTTGGTGGGTGCAGTTTGCACCTCATGTGTCCGGGTTTCCGGCATTATTTTTTGGGGGAAAAGATTTCTTTTCCAAAGGTTATGCCAATGATTGAACTTAGGCATCTACGAAAGGAGTTTGATGACTGCTGTCCACTCGAAGACATCAACGTCACCATCAACAGCGGTGATGTGATAGCAGTAATCGGCCCCAGCGGCACAGGTAAGAGCACACTGTTGAGATGTATCAACATGCTCGAGGAACCTACAAGCGGTCAGATCATCGTCGACGGCGAGGACATCACGGCCAAGGGCTGTGATCTCAACGAGGTGAGAAAGAAGATGGGAATGGTATTCCAGTCCTTCAACCTTTTCATGCACCAGACGGTCATCGAGAACATCATGAATCCGCAGATTACGCTTCTGAGGCGCGGAAGGCAGGAAGCCTACGACAAGGCGATGGAGCTTCTCACAAGCGTCGGTCTTGCAACGAAGGTGTTCTCCTACCCCGACGAGCTCTCCGGCGGTCAGAGACAGCGTGTAGCCATCGCAAGGGCACTCGCAATGGATCCGGAGATCATCCTCTTCGACGAGCCCACATCGGCTCTCGATCCATCGATGATCGGAGAAGTCCAGTCCGTTATAAAGATGCTTGCAAAAAGCGGGCGCACGATGATGATAGTCACGCACGAAATGGACTTCGCACGCAAAATCTCCAACAGGATATTCTTCATGGACGAGGGGGGAATCTACGAGGAGGGAACTCCGAAGGAGATCTTCGACCATCCGCAGAAGGAGAAGACAAGGCGCTTCATACAGCGTCTGACGACACTGCGCTACAAGATCGAGTCCACATCATTCGACGTCGAAGCGATGAACGAAGAACTCCAGAGCTACGGTGAGAAGCTTCTCATCGAGAGCGAGAGACTGAGCAAGCTCAGCATCGCACTCGAGGAAATCTGCATCAACAACATCGCGGCATACGAAGATAATCCGGACATAATCGCACAGATAGAATACTCGGAGAAGAGCGACACGCTCTGTCTCTTCATCAAGTACAAGGGTGAGCCGGCGGAGGCCACGAAAAGCGACAACGAGCTCTTCCTCTCCGTGCTTGCAGACAAGACGACGACCATCAAGGAATACACAATGCCCGATCCCGACGGCTATGTTAACCGCCTTGACCTCAGCTTCGGCTGGATAGAGGAGTGAAGAATATGAAAAAGACAAGACTTCTTGCAATACTGCTCTTTCTTCTCCTCATCGTCTCAACCCTTTCTGCGGCGAAGTACCCGAAGGATACACCGATAGAGGACCTCAACGGCAAGAACATCGCCGTACAGACTGCTGTTCTCTACGAGGAGCTCATCCGCGACAAGGTTCCCGATACGACGTTCCAGTACTACACGATGCCGAACGACATGATCTACGCCCTTACATCGGGAAAGGTCGACGCATACCTCATCGAGGGTGTCAGCTACGGCATACAGAAGGCAAACCATCCCGAGCTCGAGACACTTGACGAAGTTGCAGGCTACATCAGTGCAACATGCATAATCGGGAACAACGAGAAGCAGGACAAACTTCTCAGAGAGCTTAACGAGTTCATAGCAGCGTGTAAGGAAGACGGCACATCAGAGTACCTCTACGACTACTGGATAAACAACTTCGATCCAGAGACAAGCACATTCTCGCTTGACCCGTTCACCGGAGAAAACGGCGAGATATCGATCGCGGTCGAAGGCGGCTACGAGCCCTTCTCCTTCGTATCGAACGGAAGTCTCTCGGGCTACGATGTCGAGTTCATATCACGATTCTGCCTTGCCTACGGCTACAAGCCTGTCTTCTACGAGGTTCCGTTCGAGGCAATAGCCCCCGGCGTCGAAACCGGCAAGTATGATATCGGGATGAACATCGTCGTCAGCGAGGAGCGTAACGAAACGGGAACGCTTTCCGACGTCTACTACACCACCCCGATCAACCTTGTCGTCATCGGAGAGGAGACAAGCACCCTCTCCTTCTTCGAGAAGCTTGCCTCCTCGTTCAACAAGACATTCATCCGTGAAAACAGATGGAAGCTCTTCCTTCAGGGCGCCGGAGTCACGATCCTCATCACAATATGCTCGATACTTCTCGGAACCATCCTCGGCTTCTGCATATACCTCTCGTGCAGACACGGCGACCCTGTGGCCAACGCCATTAACAACTTCTACAACTGGCTTATCGAGGGAATGCCGACTGTACTGCTGCTGATGATCCTCTACTACATTGTATTCGGCTCATCGAGGCTCAGCGGCATGTGGGTATCTGTTGTGGGCTTCACGCTCATCTTCTCGTGCTCGATGTATGACATGCTCTGCGTGGGATGCAAGGCGGTTCCCGACGGGCAGCTCGAAGCTGCTAAGGCACTGGGGTACACGGACAGCCAGTCATTCTTCAAGATACTGCTTCCGCAGGCTGCCGGGCACTTCCTCCCCATCTACCGCAACGACATAGTGACGCTCATCAAGGAATCCAGCGTCGTCGGTTACATCGCCGTACTCGACCTTACGAAGATATCGGACCTGGTGAGAAGCCGCACCTATGAGGCATTCTTCCCCCTCATAGCGACAGCTGTAATCTACTTTGTCATCGCAGCCGTCATGACCGAGATAGTGAAGAAGGTTGAAATCAAGATAGATCCCAAGAAGCGCAGCGAGGAGAAGATTCTCGCCGGCATCAAACAGTGGGAATAAGAGAGAGGCTCCGGGCAACCGGAGCTCTATTATTTGAGAAGCTCCTCGATCGGACAGCAGAATACACGGCTGAGACTGTAAAGCGTCTCGCCGCCTGCCTTTGAGAGCTCGAGTTTCCCCTGCTCATATGCCTTCAACACCCTTTCAGATACTCCGCTGAGAGAAGAAAGCTCTCTCTGACTCAGGCCTAGTGCCTTACGCTTCTCTCTAAGGGGGCTCTGAGGCCTTATCCGTTCCATCACAACTCTCACTATCTGAGAAATATCCTCCTCATGGTATGGGAAATAATAATCTCTGAGAGTTGATGCAGGAAAGAGTGAGAGAATGCGGCTGAAACTCAATGCGCTGTACCACTGCACACAGGCAAGCACCCATCCAGTCCAGTATTCGGGAGTCGCTTCCTCTGGAAGTTCATATTCCGCATGTTTTCTTTCAATGAGGAGAGAGAGTATCTCACTGGATGATTTTCCTTCGAAAATGGTCGGGGATGCAGTTTCGAACGACCTGACGACATCTGCATTCGATACGAACACGGATGCAAACTCATCTATGTCGATGTTCTCAAAGTCGACGGCTATCTCGAACATCTCCCCCAGTTTCCTCTTTGCTGTTTCCAGTGCATCCTTACTGTAAGCGCGGATCATTCTTGTCGATACCTCCCCTCATTATGTCCACAAGATATATATCGTCTTTTCTGAATCCCCCGGCCTTATCGGAAAGGAAACTTCTTCTCGCCTCATCACTACGGGCCTTTCTCAACGGGTAGTATTCGGAAGAATAGACTTTCTCATAGCCCAGGAATTCAAGCCTGTCGAACGCCCTTCGGCTTTTTATCACAATCTGCTCGCCGAGTTTCCCGAGTCTCAGAGCCTCGGAGAGTCTCCTGGTCGAAATGGTGTTGTTCAGAAAAGCATCGGCAAATGTGAAATATGAATCGTCAGCCCTGTAGCCCCGTACGATGTCATACCTGTCGATATCGACGGAGTAAGAGGCCGTAAGGAACTCCTTCCCCCTTCGTGATATCTCACTCTTGAGAGTGAACTCACGGTTGTTCACAAGAACAGTGATCCAGTGCAGTATATTATACTCCGGGTCGGAGAAATCGAGTGTCCTCAGCCCTGCAGTCTCTACAGCGTACCTGTTCGACCAGCCGTCCCTGGACTCCGTCACCGCCCACTCCCTGCTGAGATTTTCGTTCTGTGTGCAGTAGAAGCCGGGGCCGTAATCATTGTGGGGATTACCCTCTCCGAACTTCGGCTTGTCGACTATAACTCCAGATCCATGATAAAGGATGATTCTGTTCATTTTTTATCTCATTGGAAAGTATAACATCTAATTGTTCACTTCACAAGAATTATGACATTTTAATGTCACTTTTAAAATCAACCAGCATAAAGGTATCTGCTCTGACCATCAAAAAAACACTCCTTATGTCGGAGAGTCCTGTATACAATCAGATAAACACAGTTAGCAGATGAACTTCAGATACTGCAGATACTTCGTATTATTGGAATCGGAAACACGCTCACTTATTTTTCTATATCCGCAGACATCAGAATAGAAATGAACGAGGTGTTCGTTATCTAATGAATCAAGATATACAACCCCGCCGCCAACTTGAAACTGAATCTTCTTCAATATGGAATCAACACATTCCATCAAGGCTAATCCTGCTATGCGGTCATCTTCGCCAAGTGCATAGTTCTTTCCAAACTGTGCAAGAAGAAATGCCGACATAAGGTAAGAGTTGGTATCTTTATCGAAACTCCCATATCTCTCCAATCGGCGCTTTAC
>CAVDOI010000007.1:0-35375 GCA_963610485.1 Lachnospiraceae bacterium | reverse complement strand
AAGAGTAATGGCAAAACATAAAAATGTAAAGTTTTAGATGTTACAGACTACTAGCCCTCCTAAAAATGGATTTTTCCAGGATTCATGCGTAACGACTAACTACTGCAAGAACTTGAAGCAGGAAGGGCCGGAAGCGCAGAAAAGCAGAAGAGATTCGGCTCCGATTCCCCTCAGCCACAGAGAGATCAGCCCCCCGAAGAGACGGGGATGAATGACAAGACCTCGGACGGAGGCGGAGTAAGCCTGGATACACGGCAGGGGAATGTGCTTTCTGTTCTTTCCCGATTGTGGTATTTTTACCCCATGAAGAGAGAGCTTGAAGAGTACCGGAAGATAGAGAATTCGATAATGAGGGAGTACCGTTCACGGCTCTGGGCGCCATTCATCGATGCTCTCAGGACGTACTCGCTCATTTCTCCCGGCGACCGGATTGCCGTCTGCATATCGGGAGGGAAGGACTCGATGCTCCTGGCCGTTCTCATGAGGATGCTCCAGCGGATATCCGACTTTCCGTTCGACCTTGAATACATAGTCATGGATCCCGGTTACAGCAGGGAGACTCTCGCTCTGGTTCAAAAGAATCTCGATCTGCTCGCCGTCGATGCAGAAATATTCCGCTCCGACATATTCTCCGCTGTCGACAGTGCGGATAAGTACCCATGCTACCTCTGTGCCCGCATGAGAAGGGGATGGCTGTACAAGAAGGCTCAGGAGAAGGGATGCAACAAGATAGCTCTCGGACATCATATGGACGACGTCATCGAAACCGTCCTTATGGGAATGTTCTACTCATCGCAGCTCCAGAACATGCCTCCGAAACTCAGAAGCCGGAACTACGAGGGCATGGAACTCATACGCCCCCTCTACCGCATCTCTGAAGACGATATCGAAGCATGGTGCTCGTCGAACAGCCTCTCTTTCATCCGTTGTGCATGCACTGTGACGAAGCGGAACGAAGAGGACGGGAAGGGGAGCAAGCGGGAAGAGGTAAAGAATCTCATAAAGAGCATGAAGAAGGATAATCCGCATGTTGCTCAATCCATCTTCAACAGCATCCACAATGTATATATCTCCACATTTCCCGGCTACAGGGACGGAGGAGAGAAGGTCTCGTTTCTGCGGGACTACGATGAAGCGGACCCGGTCTAGGCCGTTTTTCTGTTAATTTAAACTTTTTTGTAGCCCATACCCCCGTTTCTTGTTAATATGAGCGGGCCTGTAAATCCTCTGTCATCTTCTTTCGTTGACTGGAGAGGGTGGAGAAGGGCAGACTTTCAACTCAGGGGCCGGGGAAAGCCCGGAAATAGATTTTTATGGAATAAGGACAGAAGGTAATGGACAAGACATTTACTAACAAGTACTTCACTGACCGTCAGAATGAATTCGAATCATCGGCAAGAAGCTATCCGAGGAAGTTTCCTTTCGCCTTGAACAAGGCAAAGGGCGTAACGCTCGAGGATGTGGAGGGCAATAAATATATTGACTTCCTCTGCGGAGCAGGCACACTGGCTCTCGGGCACAACGACGAGAGAGTCAACGAGGCTATGGTAAACCTTATCACTTCCGGTGCACCGCTTCACACGCTCGACCTTACGACACCGACCAAGGACAGGTTCGTCGAGACAATCCATTCGATTCTTCCGTTCGGTATGGCGGACGATGTCAAAATCCAGTTCTGTTCACCTTCAGGTACCGATGCAACAGATGCTGCCATCAAGCTCTGCAAGATAGCAACCGGAAGGGCAGGTGTCATTGCATTCTCGGGCGGCTATCACGGCATGGGCCACGGAGCAATGGCTGTTACAGGCAACTGCTATGCAAAGAGTCAGGTTCCTAATCTCATGGGCGGCGTACAGTTCATGCCTTATCCCTATTCATACCGCTGTCCGATGGGACTCGGAGGAGAAGAAGGCACAAAGGCCTGCGCAGCATATTTCGAGCGTCTTCTGAAGGACCCCGAGAGCGGTGTTCCGAAGCCGGCATGTGTCATCATCGAACCTATCCAGGGTGAAGGCGGAGTAATCCCAGCACCTGTCGAATTCTTACAGGCCGTACGCCGTGTGACAGCCGAGCTCGACATCCCTCTCATCTGCGACGAAATCCAGTGCGGTATGGGTAGAAGCGGAAAGGTGTTCGCATTCGAGTATGCGGGAATCGTTCCCGATGTCATTCTTGCGTCCAAGGCTATCGGCGGAACACAGCCGATGAGCGTCGTCATCTACAACAGGAAGCTCGATGTATGGGGACCCGGAACACATGCGGGCACATTCAGAGGCAACCAGCTTGCAATGGCTGCGGGCACAGTCGTCATGGAGACGATTTCAAAGCCGGAGTTCCTCGCAGAAGTCGTAAGGAAGGGAAATCTGTTCAAGGAGAGACTCCTTGCACTCCAGAAGGAATGCCCGATTATCGGAGACGTCAGAGGAAAGGGCCTCATGCTCGGCATAGAGTTCGTCGATCCGGATGGAGAGAAGGACATCATGGGACACCCGTGTGAAAGCGGCAGAATATGTGCCGAGGTCCAGAAGCTCTGCTTCGAGAACGGACTTGTGATGGAGAAGGGCGGCAGAAACGGCTCTGTTATGAGGTGTCTCACCGCACTCAACATTTCGGACGAGGATCTCGAGAAGGGAATTTCCATCTTCGAGAAGGTCGTCAGAGAGATTAGCCGCCGTTATGTCTGATTTTCCCTCCATATTTGCAAACGATGAAATAACAAGAAAGGAATATGAAGCTGTGGTCAGGTCGACCATGGCTTCTTTTCTCTCCTCGGTGGGGGATGACAGCGCATTCTCGGGTATAAATCCGTATGTGCTGAGAGAGAGGGTGAAGGAACTCGGCTTTCTCCCCGAAAAGGGCCTCGGCTTCGATAAGACTCTCGAAAAGGTAGAAGATGTGATTCTTCCGTCCCTTCTCAGAACATGGTCGACGAAATACATGCCGCACCTCCATTCGCCCGCCCTCATGGAGACTATCTCCTCGGAGCTCCTCATTGCCTCTTTCAACGACAGCATGGACAGCTGGGACCAGGGGCCTGCAGCGACGGAGATCGAAGTGAGCATGATAGACGGCCTCAAGAGGCTCTACGGCTACACGGATGATGCCGACGGCACATTCACATCCGGGGGATCGCAGTCGAACATGAGTGCCATAATCTCTGCGCGCGACCGCTACTGCAGAGAAGAGCTGGGATGGGACGTGAAGAAAAAGGGGCTTCCGGAAGAATGGCGTAAGCTCAGGCTTTACACTTCCGAGATATCACACTTCTCGATGGACAAGTCTGCACACATACTGGGACTGGGTTACGACGCTGTGAGAAAGATCCCCGTAGATTCGAAGTACCGTGTAGATATCGCCGCATTCGGAAGAATGCTCGAAGAGGATACGAAGACGGGGCTTCTCCCGTTTGCGGCCGTTGCGACAATCGGCACGACCGACTTCGGCTCGATAGACGACATCTCGGCCATGCATGCCCTGTGCTCACACTACCACATGCATCTTCACGCAGACGCGGCCTACGGATCGGCAGCGGTGATGAGCAGTAAATACAGGTCAAGGCTGGGAGATCTGAGTCTTGCGGATTCGATTACAGTCGACTTCCACAAGATGTTCCTTCTCCCCATATCGTGTTCGGCTGTTCTCGTGAAGGACAAGTCTCTTCTCGAACCATTCGAGCTTCATGCCGACTACCTCAACCGTGAGGAGGATGAAGAGGACGGCTATATAAACCTCGTCGGCAAGAGTATGCAGACGACACGCCGCTTCGATGCCCTCAAGGTCTTCATGGCGTTCCAGACGAGGGGCAGGGACGGCTACGACGAAATCGTCACACGCCTCATCGACAACGCTTCTCTTTTCTACTCGATGATAAAGGACGACGATGACTACATTACTTCGATAGAGCCCGAGCTCTCGTCTGTCGTATTCGCACTCAACGCCTCCGACGAGGTGAACAGAAAGGTGAGGAGGGCACTCCTCGAGGAGGGGGTTGTCATCGGACAGACGACTGCGGCCGGACGCGTGATGCTGAAGTTCACGCTTCTCAACCCCAGGCTCTCGAAAAAGGATTTCGAGGATGTCATAAGCGCCCTCAGAAGGCTGAAAAGAAGTCTTTCGTGAACAGAGATGCCCCTTTCCGGGGCATCTTATCAGATATAGCCTTTGTCGATGAATATCTCCCTGAAACGTTTCTGCGACAGGGCATGCATCTCCTCTTCGTAACTCTGGAAGGCATACATGAGGGCTTTCCCCTTTTCGGTGAGGCTTGTTCTCCCTCCGTCCCTGCCGCCGCGTCTTCTTTCCACGACATTGTATCCCGTTTCGTTCTCGAGGGTGTTGATCATGTCCCATGCCTTCTGGTACGAGAGTCCCGTATGCATTGCAGCCTGTCTTATGGATCCCATGTCGGCAATAAGGAAGAGAAGAAGGTTGAGGCGTGAATTGAGAATCACGTTCTCCTTGTCTATCGAGATCTTTATACTCGGGCTGAGAAGTGATGCGTTGTGCTGTGAAAGATAGCTCCAGAGTTCCTCTTCGTTGTGGACGCTGAGAAGAACGCCTCTGTCATTCACCTCTATCCTTTCTCGTTTCAGAGAAGGATTGTTCATGGCGCCTCTGAGTCCTCCGTCGCCCTCGTAGGAGATTATCTCACGTATGACGGCGTTTCTGATAAGGACGGGGTGTCCGCCCCTGCCGTCGTAGAGCGGCGTCACTATGTCGGCATCGGATGAGAGAAGGGACGTAAGGGTCTGAGGAACGAACATCGGAAAGTTGACCGGAGAGAAGAAGACTCTGTCACACTTGTCCAGAAGATACTCCAGGCCGAGTCTGACAGAGCTGAAGAGTTCGGGGTTCTTCCCGTAGTCCGGATTATTAATGAATACGACACCGAGGTCTGCAAGAAGATGAACCACCTCCACTTCTTCCGCTCCTGTCACCACGACGACCGGAAAGACTCCTGCCATCTGCATCGAGAGCACAATACGCCGCAGTATCGGAATGGTCCCTATTTTCAGAAGGGGGACAGCATCATTTTTGCCTAGAGCTGCTATGACGGCGCCTACAGAAGCGAACCTCATGCTTCTTTCTCCATCGCATTATATTTATCGCAATATAATGGTTCGGGCAAAATCTTTCTCATAATATAACGCTTCACCAGCTGCCTCCTCCGCCTCCGGAGAATCCGCCGCCTGCATAACCGCTGGATGAAGATGAAGACGAGCTCGATGACGATGAGGATGAAGAGGAGCGTGATGAAACGTAGCGCGAGAGCTCTGCGCTGTATGCGCTGCTCATGGCGGAGAAGATGGTGTACCAGACAGCTGCAGCATCGGCATTGGAGGCCCGTTTTCCTCTCTCGTACCACAGGGGATTCTCATACATCAGACTGCGGTGACTCTCGACCCAGTTCTCCGCAAGGCCCAGTGCGACGGCGTATGGAAGGAGGGCGCCGTAATCGTCTCTTGTGTCCTCCTTTCCTCCTTTCTCCGCTATGTATGTCCTGAGACCGAGACAGCGCTGGTAGATGTCATGACCGTATATGCTCTTCTGCTCGACGTGACTTGAAATGAATGTCCCGAGGGTTATGGAGATTACGTTGATCATTACAGCGTAGATTATGAGCGGGGCGTTGAGGAACGTCGTCTTCGCCAGTGAAAGAAGAATCAATGCAGCCACAGCCGTAGAAAGAGACGGAACAGCGACAGCCGCTGTTCTCTTTCCCTTAGTCCATATCTCCCTCCGTCCCTGATAGAGCGACCCCGACACGGCAGATATTACATAGATGATGACAAGGATGAGCGAGAAGAGGAAGGAGAGAATGCCGGGAAACTTCGCCGCCATCAGGATGCCGTCGGTAATTGAAAGGAAGAAGAATGCAAAGACCAGCATGCCCTCGAGTTTCGTGCTCACTCTGTTCTTCAGACTCTTCTCCCCCTCGGAGAACTTCTTTCCCATCTTCTTCGCAACCTTGCTGTTATATGAGATTGAAAAGGTGGAACTTATAATGGAGTAGAATGTAGTGCGGTCGCTTTTCCCCCTGAAAACAAGCTTGAAAAGATTTCTCTCGATTTCTTCCGCTTCCTCCGGAATGTTCTTGATTCTTACTACAGTGAATTTATTGTCGCCCCTGTCGATAATCTTGACGTATCCTTTCTCCGCCCAGTAGAGAAGCATTGCAAGGAGGTCCGTTTCGTCCCTTCCCTTCGAGTCTTCGAGAATGTATCTGACCTCCATCGGTGTGAGATCGTCGGGGATGACGGAGGATGGAACGGGAGAGTAGGGTCTGTCACGCCCGAAGAGGAACCACAGGGTGAGGGCAAGGATGAAAAGCGAGAGGGAGAGGACTATCGAGATGACAAGAAAGACAGAAGAGTTGTCCTTTTTATCCTCAAGACCTGTCCAGTAGCCTTCGTTCATCTCGACACGAAGCGTCAGCGCTCCGTAGTTCATGAGGCCGCCCTCTGCTCCCCGGACAGTGAGGCCGTCGTCGTCGACAGAGAAGAATCCCGTCTTTGTCGAGCCTTTTTCCCCGACGGTGACCCACACTCTGTTTCTGTCGATTTTCTCCGGAAATGTCACCGACCATGTTATGTTCCATATCGGTGTGTCCCAGTCCGGTGATATTATATTGTAGTAGAGCTCGTCATAGCCTTTTCCGAGGTCTCTTCCGAGAGAGTAGTCATATTCGATTGTGTACTCCCTGCTTCCCTTTGTATAGCTGTCCTCCGAGCCGAGGTAGAAGCGGTAGTAGCCGTCTTCATCCTCCGTCTTGAAGAGGTCGTCGCTTTTAAATGAACTGACTGTTGCTATGACAGGGTCGGCGAAGTTGCCGTCGGGGTTCGGAAATCTGTACTGGATATCACGGTAGATGCCGTGGGAGGGTCGGGAGAAGTCGACCCAGATTGTCTCCTTTATGTGGAGCGTCGAATCGGATGAGGCCGTTATCTCTATATCGTAGGAATCGATGATGAAGTTTTCGGCTCCGGCGGCGAGGGCGAGAAAGAGGACGAGAAGGGTGAGTACGGCTTTCTTCATGTAAATCTCCTTCTCTGATTATAGACGCAGGGCAGGCTCTTTTCAAAGTATTTCCCCTCTTATCATCAGTGAGGTGTTGTGATACCCTCAATGCATGAAAAAAGTCTTGGTTGGTATGTCGGGCGGTATCGACAGCTCTGTCGCCGCAGCACTTCTTAAAGAACAGGGGTATCTTGTCGAGGGAATCACGATGCTCATATGGCGCAAGGATTCCCCCTATCCGGCACCGGTTTCCTCGAACAGCTGCTACAACCCCGAAAAAGAGGAGGATATACGTGAAATCGAAGAGATATGCCGGAGGATCGGCATCGTCCATCACACTGTAGACTGCTCGGAGCTATATGAATCGACTGTTCTCAGAAACTTCAGGGAGGAGTACATGCACGGCCGCACCCCCAATCCCTGCATATGGTGCAACAGATTCATAAAGTTCGGTGCCATGGTCGACAAGGCCAGGGAACTCTTCGATTTCGATTACTTCGCGACAGGACATTATGCCCGCATAAGAAAGAATGAGAGAACCGGAAGGTATGACCTCCTGAAGGCTGTCGACGGGAAGAAGGACCAGTCATATTTTCTTTCGCGTCTGACGCAGGAACAGCTTTCCACGACGCTCTTCCCCCTCGGTGAGATGACGAAGAACGATGTCAGGAAGATAGATGTTTCGCTGGGGTTCCACAGAGAAGGGATGAGCGAGAGTCAGGATTTCTACAGCGGTGACTACACAGACCTGCTTGAGGTCGAGGACAGGGCGGGTGACATCATCCTTGCAGATACGGGAAAGAAGGTCGGATCCCACAACGGCTTCTGGCACTATACAATAGGGCAGAGAAGGGGACTGGGTGTCTCTTATTCCGAGCCCTTATATGTTGTATCACTTGACCCCGGGAAGAATGAAGTCATCGTCGGAACCGAGAAGTATATAACGGGGCAGGGCGTTGTCTGTCTCGACCCCAACTGGGTCGGAGAGACTGATTTCGAGAGCGGCAGAATATACTCGGCAAAGATACGCTCCACATCCCCCGGTGTCCCAGCCGCGGCGGAAAAGACCACAGAGGGATTCAACCTGACATTCTCATCGGCTGTGAAGGCCCCCACTCCCGGCCAGAGCGCCGTCGTCTATGACGGAGAGAGGGTCATCGCATCGGCAATCATAGAGAGAGCCCTGACAGAGGACTAGAAACTGTACCTGTAGCCTATACGGGTGCAGAAGAGACCGGTAATCATGAGAAGGGTTCCGATTCCGTCATCGCCTGCGAAGAGGAAGACATGATTGAGAGTCTTGTCCCCGGTTGATTTGTCCTTCGTTACGATAAGGGCGTAGAGCGGGACGTTCGTCTCGAGGTAGATGCCGTTGTGCGCATTGAAGTTCCATCCCAGTCTCAGTCCCAGTTCTGCAAAGCCTCCCGCTATCGTTCCGAGGGGTTCGAGATTGACATAGAGTCCCGCAATACCCGCTGAAAGATCGAGGTCGACTGCACTGCTTCTGAGAACATCGAACTTGGCGTAGATGTCACCGGCATACGCAAGTGTGAGGCTGCCTTTTATTGCCTCCCAGAACTGCTGGCCTCTGCTTACTCCTTCCCCCGGCTCCTGCAGCATGCTGTAGACTACGAGGTTCGGAAATCCTGAGTCGAGGTTGAGTCCGAACTCCCACTCTCCGACATCTCTGCTGACGCCTATCTGGCTTACGTAGATACTGCTTCCGATATGGAGATTCCACTGTGACCCCGGTTTATCGAATGCAGAAAGTGAAAGAGGCAGAAGAAGCACCAGAACGAGCAGTACTATCAGTGTCTTTTTCATTGTTTTTTCTCCTTGTATCACCTGACTTCAGTCAGGGTATAACGTCTTGTGCCGAGCCCTATGCTTTCGGCATATTCGAGTCCCTGTTTCCAGTTCGTATCAGGATGGAGGGTTGTGAAATGGTCATGAGAGTGTTCCCTCTTTCCCTCGAGCGCCGTTCCGGGATTGACCGGGGAAGCGTTGACTGCGTCTGCGCATGCCTGGTCGAGGGCCACGGGATCGAAGGATGCAAACATCCCGATATTGGGCACTATCGGAAGATCGTTCGTGCCGTAGCAGTCGCAGAGGGGGGAGACGTCGATTACGAGGCTTATGTGGAAACAGGGTCTCTTCTGAACGACGGCCTTGGCATATTCCATCATCCTCATATTGAGTTCTTCGGCAGAGTTGTCGACTGTCGGAACGATTGCGTTCACCGGACAGACGGGGAGACAGCGGCCGCAGCCGACGCACCTCTCTCTGTCAATCGAGCATTTTCCGTCTGTGAAGACCTGTGCCGAGTGTGCGCAGGAAAGAGTGCATTTACGGCAGCCGATGCACCTGGCGGTAATCACCTTCGGCTTACCCTGGTTGTGCATCTCCATCTTTCCCCTTCTCGAGCCCGATCCCATTCCTATGTTCTTCAGTGCGCCTCCGAAGCCTGTCGCCTCGTGGCCCTTGAAGTGTGTCAGCGAGATGAAGATGTCGGCGTCCATGATGGCGCGTCCTATCTTCGCATTCTTCACATATTTTCCGTCTACCGGTACTTCGACATCGTCGTCACCCTTTACGCCGTCGGCTATGATGACGTGGGCTCCCGTCGTGACTGGTCCGAAACCGTTGAGAGATGCCGTTTCGAGATGGTCGACTGCATTCTTCCTCGAGCCGACGTAGAGCGTATTGCAGTCGGTGAGGAAAGGCTTTCCTCCGTTCTTCTTTACCCTGTCGACGACGACCTTCGCCCAGTTGGGCCTCAGAAAGGCCAGATTGCCGCTCTCTCCGAAATGGAGCTTCACCGCTGCATAGTGGTTGTTGAAATCGATAGTGTCGAAGCCTGCTTCTGAGATAAGTCTGTCAAGCTTTTCCAGTAAGCTTCTGCCGTCAGTCGTACGCAGATTCGAATAATAAACCCTGCTTTCCATGTTATCCTCTTGGAAAGAGTTTAACACAGAAGAGGAAAGGACGGTTATTTTTCTTTGTCCTTGAATTTCACGATGGATTCTGTCTTTCGGAATATCTTCTCGAAGCGCTGGAGTTCGCTTTCGCTGAGTGCGGCTCTCTCAATGAGGTCCGAGAGGAACTGTTCAGTCCACTTTTTCTCCTCGTCCCATTTGTAGTAGCCGATTTGTCCGAGGTTCTGCGACATTCCTTCAACTGCCCTGTCTATCCTTTCCTTTGTCACTGCGAAAAGGCCCGTTCTATATTCCAGTCCGCCCGTGAAGAGTGCGTAGCATATGATCTGCACAGCCTGGCTGAGGTTGAGCGACGGAAAGAGGGGTGATGTAGGGATTGTACATATTGCGGCGCACATATTCACTTCGTCGTCCCTGAGGCCGTCGGCTTCGCGTCCGAATACTATCGAGACCTTCCCCTCAGGAAGAGTCTTTATTTTCTCGGAGAGCTGCTCGGGGGAGTATGAGCTCATCTTTCTGAACTTGCCCCTTCTTCTTGTCGCTCCCACAGTGAAGATGGAGGAGGAGAGCGCCTCACCGAGTGTTGAACAGCGCTTCGCATTCTCCCATATGTCCGCGGCATGGAGGGCCAGAGTACGGACTCTGTCCTCGTCGTAGGTCCTCCCGCCGACTATCGTGAGCCTTGTCAGGCCCATCGTCTTCATCGCCCTGCAGACCGAGCCTATGTTGGCTCCGTCCTGTGTATCTACAAGAACTATCTCGATTCTGTCATTTCCGGCTGTACTATCCATGGATTCAATTCTATTCAGATGTCTTCTTTTTTTCTATAATATGAAGAAAACGAGGAAAAAAATGGAAAGGAACAAGGTTGCAGAAAGGGTTCTCATATTCATCGGGCTGGTTCTTGCGCTGGCGATTCTGAAGATCGGGGCGTCGGTCATCATCCCGTTCGCAATCGCCATATTCGTATTCATGCTTGTGAGTCCGCTCATGGAGAAGATGAAGAAGATCGGCATTCCGACTGTGATCTCCATTGCACTCATCCTTCTGATCACGACGCTCTTCTGTCTCTGCTTCGTCTACATCATCATCGCCATGATAAACGTCCTGATGGCGGAACTTCCGACATACCTCAACAAGGTGACAGTATTCGATGACTACGTCTCCTCCTGGATAAGGGATCTATTCAATATCGAAAGGGATGAATTTCCTTCGATAATCAAGATGCTCAACATAGACTGGGCGCAGTACGTGAAGACGATACTCAGCACCCTCTCCTCGGCTTCGGCGTCGATTGTCGGAGATGTGGCGATGGTCATCGTATATCTTCTCTTCCTTCTTATGGAGGAGTCCACGATATTTCCCAAGATCCATGCGGCATTCCCCGAATCGAAGAGGGAGGCCTCTGTTCTCGTGAGAACGATAGCGAGGCAGACGTCACGTTATCTGTCGGTCAAGATTCTGATAAGCCTTGCCACCGGCGCATGCTTCTACCTTATCGCAGTTCTCAGCAGAATGGATTTCCCGCTCGTATGGGGTGTTCTGGCATTCCTTCTCAACTTCATCCCGACGATCGGAAGCATCGTAGTGACCATCCTTGCGACCTTTATGGCCGCCATCCAGTTCATGCCGCAGTGGGGTATTGTGATAGTCGTATTCCTGGGCTTCCTTGCAACGGAGATGATTCTGGGCAACGTCATCGATCCCAAACTCCAGGGCGCACAGCTCAATATGTCGCCTCTTATCATCCTCATCATGCTTGCCATCTGGGGTTACATATGGGGAATTGCAGGAATGTTTCTTGCCGTCCCTATCACCTGCGTCCTTCAGGTCATCTGTGCGACGGTGCCCTCTCTGAGACCTCTCTCTATCATGCTCTCTTCGGGCGGTAATCTCGAAAAATGCGAGGAGTAATATATGGAAATCATCTGTCTTGATCTTGAAGGGGTTCTCGTCCCCGAAATATGGATTGCCTTTGCCGACAGGGTAGGCATTCCCGCTCTCAGACGCACCACCCGTGACGAGCCCGACTACCATAAGCTTATGGACTGGAGGATGGGTATATTGAGAGAAAACAGGCTCACTCTGAGAGATATACAGAACACGATAGCGGAGATAAAACCTCTCGAAGGAGCTGCAGAGTTTCTCTGCAGGGTGAGGAGTCTCACGCAGGTCGTCATCCTCTCCGATACATTCGAGGAGTTCGCATCCCCGCTGATGAAGCAGCTGGGGTGGCCGACAATTCTCTGCAACAGTCTCGTAGTCGACAGTGATAACATGCTTTCGGGTATAAAGATGAGAATCGAGGACGGAAAGAGGAAGGCTGTGGATGCGTTCAGAAGTCTCAACTACCGTACATTCGCTGCCGGTGACAGCTACAACGACCTCACCATGATAAAGAGAGCCGACAGCGGGGCTCTCTTCCGGGCGCCGGCGAATATACTTGAAGAGTATCCGGAGCTCCCGCTCTGTACGACGTACGACGAGTTCTACGCCGTCATCGAGGATTTCGTCAGAAGCGGCAGATAGCTCTCTCGTTCCCGATCCTTGTACTTCCTCCGTGTCCCGGATATACAATGGTGGCGGGAGGAAGCGAGAGAAGGGCGGCGAGGCTTCCTCTCAGCTCAAGGTAGCTTCCGCCGAGGTCTGTTCTTCCTTCTCCTCCCTCGAAGAGTGTGTCTCCCGGAAAGAGAATGCCCTCATCCTCTGCATATAGTGATACGGAGCCCGGTGTATGGCCGGGTGTTCTTATAATCCTGAACGGGCCGGTTTTCTCCGGATAATCAACGTAGACAATATCCTCCGGGATGTTGTACACAGACCGTGGGATGCCGAAGGCGGAGAGGTAGACCCTGTTTTTCTCTATAAGGAAGAGGTCGTTCTTCTCAAGATATACGGGAGTCCGGGGAAAGAGGGAAAGCACGTTCTCAAGTCCCATGATGTGGTCGAAGTGGCCGTGCGTGAGAAATACTGCTGTAAGTTTTCCTCTTTCTTTCAGGAGACTGCACATCCTTTCGTTGCCGTCGGGGGCGTCGATGAGGTAGACCTCATTCCCGTCTTCGACGAGATAGGAGTCGGTAGCAAAGAGTCCGCTTGTGATAGCTGTAGTTTTCATGGAGTCATTGTAGCATAAAAACACCCGGGATTTCCCGGGCCTCTCTCATCCGTTTTTTTTCTTATTTGTTAGAGTAGTTGATCTGGGCTTCCCTGCCGTTGATGTCCCTGCCGTTGAGTGCACTGATGGCCTTTTCGCAGTTTTCTTCGCTCATCGTTATGAACGAATACTTGTCATGGACGCGGAGGGAGTATATGTCGTCTCTTGTAATTCCGAGTTCCTTCTGCAGCATGAGGGAGAGGGTTTTTGCATACAGGTGCTTCATCTTTCCGACGTTGAGATAGAGTGTTTTTGCACCTTCGGGGAGGGGCTTCTTCTCGCCCTGTGCGGGGCTCTCGGAAGTAACGTTCTTCTGTTCCCTCTCTGTGTTCGGTCTTTCCTTTCTTTCCTTTCTTTCGCTTCTTTCATTTCTGGGACTGCTCTTCGGAGATGAGAGCAGCTCCTTGAGAAGCATTGCCGAGAAATAGCCGCGGCGTGTGAACGGAACGTTCTGCCGTATTGTCTTCCTGATGGCTTCAATTTCATCCGGGTTTTCGCATGAGCCGAGCTCGCCCATGATTCTATCGATGGTCTCTTTCAAGACTTCCTGTGAAAGCTCTGTCTTATCACTTTCCATTGTTATCTCCTGTACACGCCCGCATGGGTGCGGGGTTGAAAAATTAAGACGTTGTGAATGGGTAAACGCCTTTGTGTCCGTCCTTTTCAGATGAGAGATCGGGCCGACAGTGATAGAATAATTAGCTCACTTCTCATTTGTCAACGGCTCATCGGTTTTATGTACATGCTTCTTTCTCTGTGATAATATTTTCTGGATGACAACACGAGAGGAACTCTTCAGAGAGACGGAAGAGAAGATTGAAAACACCACACTTAAGCTCAGATCCCGTTTCTTCGATCTGGGTATAATGCTCTTCCGTAATCCCGATCTTCTTCCGGGAGGGATGGGGGTCAGTCTTGTAAAGGCCGCCGAGAGTGCCGAGAGGGCGCTGAGGGAGGCTGAAGAGAAGAAAAAGGATGACGAAAGCTTCGCCGGAGAATATGACTCGAAGAAGAGGGAGAAGATAGAGAAGGACGACAGACTCGGGGAGCTGAGGGAGAGCGAGAGGGAGATAAGGCTCAAACTCGGGGCACTCATCTACGAGCAGTGCTCTCTCGATCTTCTTCCGCGTGAAAGTTTTTCCTCCGTCTATGCAGATACCGACGAGGAGAAGAGCCTGGCTCAGATGAGCCGTTCACGCTCGTTCTGGTCCCGTCTTCGTTCATCCTCGGCTCTGAGCCGCATGAAGCGGAGCGACAGGGAGCGATACCTCGACTATTCATCGTTCGCCGACAACGACGCTACAGCCATTCTCATATCCGGGGAGAAGGCGCAGAACCTTATCAGGGAGCTCTGCGATGTAAAAAGCGAGAGGGGACTTCTGACTGATGAGGATGAGAAACTTGAAGAATACCTCTCTGAAAATCTATCAAGAAGAAAAAACCTCGAGAAGGGGGGCATGGAGGAGGACGGCAGCGCTCTCGAGGCAAGGAAGGCAGAGTTCGACGAATGCATCATAAACTACGGCAACTATCTCTATGACCGCGGCGGGGCATGGATAGGGGAGAACACTCCGACGGAGGTGCTTGACGCTCTCCAGCTCATTCTGGAGAACCAGAACGAATACGGGAGCCTGCAGAAGAGAAGGGAGCAGCTTCAGAAGGAGGCGAAGGCCGATGATTACAAGGCCCTCATCGAGGAGGAGAGGAACAAGATCCGCATCCTCGAGGAGGAGAAGAGCAGGATAGACACTCAGATTGACGAGATATCGAAAGAGATAGAGAGGCTCGAGGGCCTTGTCGAGAGGCTTGTCAGAACTCAGGAGCAGAAGTAAAGGAAACCATTTTCCCCGTTCCCGGGTGCCTGAACGTGATGGATTCGGCGTGGAGACACAGTCTCTCCCCCTCCTCACGCTTTCCGTAGAGATTGTCACCGATGATGGGGTGCCCCAGCCCGGATGCGGCATGGACCCTCAGCTGATGCGTGCGTCCTGTGTGAGGGAAGAATCTTACACGGGTGCAGAGCTTTCCGTCGTGTCTTTCAACGCTCAGCCTCTCCCAATGGGTGAATGCACTCTTTCCCTGTTCGAAATCGACTATCTGCACCGGACGGTGATCCACATCGAGACGAATGGGAAGGTCTATGTCGCCTTCCTCTTCCTTTATTACACCCTCGAGCAGCGCGATGTATGTCTTCTTCACCTCCCTCTTTTCGAACTGGAGGGAGAGATCCTTCTTCGCCTGTGGGTTGAAAGCAAGCACAATCAGTCCCGAGGTGTCCATATCAAGACGGTGTACGTGCGCAGACTCCGGGGAAGATGGAAAGAGGGTGTGAAAACGGTAGGAGACGCTGTCCCTCTTCTCCTCGCCGCGCCCGGGGACACTGAGTTCTCCCGCCCTCTTGTTGACGAGAGCAATATCGCTGTCGAGGTAGACGTATTCCAGTCCCAGCATTGACGGAAGCAGAAGACCGCAGCGCTCGCTGCACGGCGGAACGTAGACGATTTTCCCGGAGGATGGAGAATATCTGAACTCCGCCAGTCCCTTTATCTCCCAGCCTCTCCTGAGTGCCGTGTTGATGAGCTTGAGGCCGGCACATTCCCCCGTCCCCGTCGGAGAGCGGGGCGGAAGTCCCCTTATCTTCTCTCCTCTCCAGTTGTAGAAGCGGAATATTCTGCCGTACTCCTCCTGTGCCGCAGCACTCAGGGCATGACGCTCGTCCCTCAGACTTTCATCTCCCTCTTCGATGAGACGTGTAAGCTCATGGATTCTCTTGTCGTAGAGAAGCATGTATTCATCCCGGTCCTTCTCTGAAAAGCATGTGTGTACATACCCCGGGATATTATATATTCCGCTGAGGGCTCCGGAGTAGCCGTAGAGAACCTTCCTCTCTCCCTCTTTCGTCTCTGCTATGAGAGTGCCGAGCATGACCCCTTCCTTCAGAAGAGAAAGGGGGTATTCATCCGACGGCGGAAACGAGACCGAACCTGAATGCCTTATTCTGTAGACGAGAGCTTCCGCTTCGTCTTTCGCATCCTGTGTAAGGAGAAAGAAATCCATGGCTACATTATGTTTTTTTCACCCTGAAGTGTGAATAGGTATTGCATTATCCCCTCCGGAGTTCATAATTCTCTCTATGGCAGATGACAGAAAGCTTATAAGACGTATATTTATGACACTTCTGGGACAGATCATCCTCGGTATCGGGGCGGGGCTCCTGCGTTCATCCTCTCTCGGGACAGATCCCTACCAGTGCTTCACGAGGGCAGTTGCGTCCGTAAGCCCCTTCGACTACGGGACGACGTTCGTCATCATCAACGCAGTCTTTCTTGTCCTCATGCTCATCTTCGCCCGCTCCTACATCGGCATAAGCACATTCTTCAACATGTTCCTTCTGGGTTATATCATAGATTATTCCGCCGCGGCCGCCGATGCTCTCTTCATGCCCGAGACGATGCCCGTGAAGCTTCTGCTTCTTTTTTCCTCCCTCATATTCCTCTGCTTCGGCTCCGCACTCATATTCACATCCGATCTCGGCGTTTCGACCTACGACTGGATAGCACTGCGTCTTGCAGACGTGCAGAAGAGAATATCTTTCAAGTGGATAAGAATACTTACGGATCTGATGTGTGTGGTGACCGGACTATGCTTTTCAATCATCCCGGGAGTGGGAACGGTCATTACAGCCTTCGCCCTGGGCCCGGTCATATCTTTCTTCAGAAAGTATGTAACCGAGCCTCTTCTCGGCGGAAAAACGGCATAAAAAAGTCGGACAGGGCGGATTCGAACCGCCGACCCCTTGGTCCCGAACCAAGTACGCTAAGCCTCTGCGCTACTATCCGAAACAGCATGATTATAATCACAAGGGGAAAGCGTGTCGAGACGGTTCTTTTTCTTTTGTCGGTGAAAAAGGGCGATTATCGACATCTTCGGCCTTTCTTTTCCTCCTTTTTTCCGTCTATAATGCTCCGGTGCCGTCAGAACACATGGAGAAGAAGGAATGGGAGTCAGAGAATTCATAAGGAAGAAGAGAACATTCCTCACATACTGTTTCTACGGTCTTCTTGCGACTCTTCTGGAGACGGGGCTCTATTCTCTCTTCTATTATACTTTCGGAGCACCCAATATCTTCTCGACAATCGCGGCGTGGGTTCTCACAGTAATCTTTGCCTTCTTCACGAACAAGATTTTCGTCTACAGGAGCAGGGCCTGGAAGGCCCGTGTCCTCCTGAGGGAGATCGCCGCTTTCTTTTCATGCCGTATAACGACGGGAGTCATCAACGCCGTATGGATGTTCGTCTTCGTCGACGTGCTCCATTTCAGCGGAGTCGTGATGAAGCTTCTCGCCGCCCTCGTCGTCGGCATCGTGAATTACACCGCGGGCCTCTTCGCCGTCTTCAGAAAGGAGAGACCTGCCGTCAAAGAGGAAAACGAGCCCTGATTCTCTTTCGTCCATTAACTCGACGCCGGGAGACTTCTCCCTCTGTTCCATAATCCGTCACTTTCCGTTTATCATTGCTTAAGGAGCGGATCATGGGCGAAATCAGAAAATACAGAAAAGGCGAAATCATAAGCAGGGAAGGGGACTTCGAACTCTGGATGTACGATCTTCTTTACGGAAAAGTCGGAATCTATGCCGCATACGGCACGCCTCATCAGGTTGAACTGAGTATCAACGAGGCGCCGACATTCTTCGGAGAGCTCGGCTTCATCGAAAGTATGCCCCGTTACGGTACTTCTGTGGCTCTCGAAGACTGCACTGTCGAAATCATCAACCACGACAACCTCTCACAGTATTTCGCCTCAAAACCCGCAAAGGTCATGGCTATAATGGAGAGTCTATCGTTCAGAGCGCGCAATATCTACCGCCATTACGCCATGGCGTGCGACACCATGGAGGAGTATGTGGAAAAGGTACAGAGCGGGGAGCCCGTCACGGCAGAGCTCAAGGAGAGGATGATGAGATTCGCCCGTGCATCAAAGCGCATAAAGACGAAGCACGGCCACATCTTCGGCCTTAAGTGAAGTCACACACCTCGGCGTCCGCAGCCCGGATGAGATCTTCGGGCTTAAGCTTTATAAAGCATCCCCTGACGCCTGCGGAGACGCAGATATAATCCTCGAGGAGCGCCGTCTCCTCGACGAATGTCGGATACTTATGCGTCATCCCGAGCGGAGAGCAGCCTCCACGGATATAGCCTGTGTTCTTCTGCAGCTCGTTCATAGGAAGAAGGTCTATATCCCTGCTTCCCGTAACGGCGCGTGCCTTCTTGAGCGAAATCGAGAAATCTGCAGGGAGGCAGAAGACGAACAGCTTCTTCTCGTTCGAGCGCATGACGATGGTCTTGAAGACGACTTCGGTACTGAGACCGGCCTCCCGGGCGATGTGCACGGCATCGAGGTGGTCCTCGTCCCATTCGTATTCAAATGTCATATAATCCACGGCGAGACTGTCGAGAATTCTCATCGCATTGGTTTTCATGACACGATTATAGCTGTAACGGAAGCAAACTTACATAGACGGATACGGAAAAAGTCTCCCATAAAATACAAATTTCTTTCTTTACAGCTCACCGGCGCGGGTTTATTCTTATCACAAGACGCGCACATATATGAATAGATTAAGATAACGGCCCCGATAATCCCGGGGCCCGATCTCTGGAGAGACACGATGATCAGAATCAACAATGACTGGCAGCCCCTGTTCGATGTGGAACAGAAGAAGGATTACTATCTTTCGCTGAGGGCATTCCTGAAGAGTGAATATGCCTCTCATACGGTATTTCCTCCGATGGATGAGATATTCGCCGCTTTTGCACTCACGCCCCTCTCTTCTGCGCGTGTCGTCCTCGTCGGACAGGACCCCTATCATGAGAAGGGACAGGCCATGGGCCTTTCGTTCTCCGTGAGGGAGAGCGTTCAGATGCCGCCGTCGCTCCAGAACATGAAGAAGGAACTCGAGAACGAGGGTTTTGATACTTCGTCGTTCTCTTCCAATCTTACACGCTGGGCGGAGCAGGGGGTGCTTCTCATGAACACGACGCTGACAGTAAGGGAGCATGAAGCCCTCTCTCATGTCGGCCGGGGCTGGGAAATCTTCACCGACCGCTGTATCGAGGCATTGAATGCCGAGAGCACGCCCAGGGTATTTCTGCTCTGGGGAGGTAATGCCCGCAGCAAGAAGAGAATGATTACAAACCCCGCGCACCTCGTTCTCGAAAGCGCTCATCCGAGCCCCCTGAGTGCATACCGAGGCTTCTTCGGTAACAATCACTTCCGCCTTACGAACGAATTCTTAGTAAAGAACGGCTTCGAGCCGATAGTCTGGTGAAAGGAAAAGCGGAGACGACCGTCTCCGCTTACCCTTTCCTGTCTGTATAAAATTCCCTTCCGGAGTTATGCGATAAGTGCTTTTGCGAGTGCCTTCAGAGCCTCCTTTGCCGCGTCGTCCGGGCTCTCCTGGCAGATAACGCTCTCGGCCTTGACGACAATCCCGTCGGAGAGACATCTCTCCTTCCAGGAGCGCATCCATTCGCCGTCACCCCAGCCGTAGGAGCCGAAGAGTACGACGTCCTTTCCTTCAAGAAGTCCTTCCACGGAAGTGAACATCGGTTCGAACGAGTCCTCTTCTAGAACTTCGTTACCCATAGCCGGGCATCCGAATGCAAAGGCGTCGTAGTTTGCGACGTCCGACGGCGAGAACTGATCACACGGGATGAGCACTGTTTCTGCCTTCCCCTCGAGGCTGTCCTTCAGGACAGCTGCCATTTCTTTTGTATTCCCTGTCTGGGAAAAATAGACTACTGCTACTTTTTTCATTTTTTTCTCCTTCAGACTCTATACACAGAGCCTGTAAAGTTCCCTGCATTTTTCGTACCTTGAGAGAAGACATCTCGTGCATTCCGAATAGCGCCTGAATGTCCTTTCCGCCCTTTCCGGGTTATGGTAGACCTTCCAGACTCCCGAAAGGATGAAGTTCTCTCCCCTGTTCTCGACAAAGCTCCTGACATCCTCGAGAGGGTAGTCCAGAAAGATTCCTATCTCGTGCGGAAAGTCGTCCTCAGCTATCCTTTCTTCGAGCCTGTCGAGCGACAGTGCAACTGACGTCGTGTCGTAGCCGAGCGCTCTCAGAAGAGGAGAAGCCTCTCCGGAGATGACGGCCTCAAGCCTTTTTACCCTGTAAAGAAAGAGAAGGGGACAGCCTTTTCTGTTTCTGAGAAATCTGAAGGACAGCCCCTTTCTTCTGAGTACTCCCAGTTCCTCCACGTCAAAGGAGTCCAGGGAGCCGAGACATACAAGAGACGAGCATTTGATATCTGCCAGGGTCGGCGCGCAATGGATTACTACAAGATCTGTCAGCGTCATCTCTTTCTCTCTCTTTCGACAAACCGGACAAGGCAGGGACTCCGTCTTTACTGCTGGACTGTAAGAGGAAAACACACACAGGAGGGGAGAGTTCCATGCCTTTCTAGTTAGTCTAACCTAACTATAAGGGAACATACGCAGTATGGCAAGGGGTTTTCTTAAAAAAGTTAGAGAAAGCTAACTTTCTTTTAAAGGACATATCATTCCGTCCGGATGACGAGCACCGCAGGCCTGGAGAACGACGGTATAAGATCAGAAAATTCCTGAGTTTCTCTCATGAAAATGCCGCCCGTTCTTTCTCCGGGCGGCAACAGCGTCTCTATGCGTTTTCAGACTCTCATCTCTCTGTTGAACGGCTTACCGAGAGAAGTCGGTCCGAGCCTGTTCGATTTCCTGTTGAATGCAAGGACCACGATTACGAGGACGTAGGGAAGCATAGTCAGGAATTCATAGTACTGGAACGACGGAATGAAGATCTGGACCTGTGTCTGGAAGACCTGCGCGAATGTGAAGAGCAGGGATCCCAGGAAGATTTTCACAGGATGCCACTGACCGAAGTATACAAGGGCTACTGCTATGAAGCCGCGGCCGTTGATGATGTCGGCTGTGAACATCTTCGCCTGGCAGAGTGTGAGGAACGCTCCTGCAAAGCCCGCCATGGCACCGCCGAGTGCGAGTGACTGGTATCTGACGAGAGTCACGTTTATACCGAGGCTGTCCGCAGCTCTGGGGTGTGTTCCGCATGCCCTTATTCTGAGTCCCCACGGTGTCTTGTATATCACGAACCATGCCACCGGCACGAGTGCATAACAGAAGTAGATGATGGGGTTATGTGTGAAGAGTATGTCTCCTATGACAGGAATGTCGGAGAGAAGGGGAATCGGGTATGCCGTGATTCCCGTGATGGACTGTGAGCCTCCGATATATGCACGGAAGAAAGTTCCAGCAAGTCCCACGCCGAACATCTGCATGCCGATTCCTGCTATCCCCTGGGGGGCGCGGAACGTGATGACGATTATTCCGAAGATGATGCCCATGAGAGCACCTGCGGCGGTTCCGGCAATAAGGCCGAGAAGATTTATGCCGAACGGAACTGCGTCTGCGCCTCCGTATGTATACGGGATGAGCATTCCCAGGAATGCACCCATCGTCATTATGCCTTCGCATCCGAGGTTGAAGATGCCGGCCTTCTGGTTGAACATCTCCCCCATGGAGGCGATCATCAGGGCTACTGCGAAACGAATTGTCAGAGTAAGTGTGTTAATCAGTAAATCCATTATTCAGCCTCCTTTCTGCTGAAGAATCTTCTTCTGAATCTCTCTTCCATGTAAGGATTGCTGAGAATCATCTGAACAGCGACGATGATGAGGATGATGAGTCCCTGGAGCGCCTTTACGAAGTTTGGCGGAACCTCTGTGAGAATCTGGAGGTTGACCTGTGCGTAGAGGAGTATTCCGAAGAAGAACGAAGCGGGGATGACACCGAAGGGATGCAGGCACCCGAAGAGAGCAACGACGATTCCGGAGAAGCCGTAACCTCCTGTTATTCCCTCCATTGCACGTCCCTGGTTGCCCATGAGCTCCGCTGCTCCCGCAATCCCTGCACATGCTCCCGATATTACCATGGAGATTATGAGGTACAGCCCGACGTTTATGCCGCCGTAGCGTGCAGCCCTCTTCGAGGCTCCTGCGGCTCTCATCTTGTAGCCGAAGCTCGTCTTGAAGAGAAGTATGTAGATGACGAGGGCGAGGATGAGGGCGATTATGAGGCCCTGATGGACTGCCGTTCCCTTGAAGAGCTTCGTCAGCTTTGCCGAATCGGGAAGTCTTGCGCTCATCGGAGTTCCCGTCTTCTCGTTGGGATCGAGAAGCGGCACTCTGATCATGAAGGCATAGAACTGGACTGCCGCATAGTTGAGCATGACGGTGCTCAGAAGCTCGCTTACATCGAACTTCGCATTCAAGAATCCCGGAATGAAGCCGTAGATACCGCCGGCGACGGCACCTGCGAGGATACAGAGCGGAATTGCGACGACTCTCGGCATCCCGTCCATATTGAGGGCTACAGCCGCGGCAGCGATGACGCCCATCGCCATCTGTCCTTCGGCTCCGATGTTGTTTATACCGCTTCTGGATGACACACATATGCCGAGTGCGATGATCATGAGCGGAATCATTCTGACGAGGATCTCGCAGAATGACCTGAAGTTCGAGAACGGCTTTGTTATGATGATGCCGTAGGTCTTCAGAACGCTTTCCCCCGTTGCCAGGATGATCACGGCACCGATGAGGATCGCCGTTATGACTGCGATGACTATCACAGAGACCTTATACCATATTTTATATGCATTCTTATTCATCGCCGACCCCCGCCATTAGGATACCGAGCTTTGCAGTATCTGCTTCGTCGCGCATCATGACCTTCTGGTTCCTTCCCTTGAATATTACTGCGATACGGTCACTCAGTTTCATGATTTCATCGAGTTCCTCGCTGATGAGGAGGATGCCGACGCCCTTGTCCCTGAGTTTCAGAAGTTCCTTGTGGATGAACTCCGCAGCTCCCATGTCGAGGCCGCGGATGGGGTAGACGCAGACGAGGAACTTCGGGTTCCTGTCTATCTCCCTGGCGAGGATGACCTTCTGGATGTTTCCTCCCGAGAGCGAGCCCGCCGCCGTGTTCACACCCGGACACCTGATGTCGAATTCGGTTCTGAGGTAGGCTGCAGTTTCGTCGATGTCCTTCAGCTTCAGGAAGTGATGGCGCGAGAATCTGTCGTCGCTGTCCTTGAGGATGATGTTCTCCTTCACAGACATCGCCGGTACGATTCCTTCGGTGTTCCTCTCCTCGGGGATGTATCCCATTCCCTTTTTGATTACCTCTCTCGGAGTAAGGTTGCTGATTTCCTCTCCGTAGAACATTATGGAGCCGCTTTCCGTCCTTCTCAGACCGTTGACGGCCTCTGCAAGCTCCCTCTGTCCGTTTCCCGACACTCCTGCCAGTCCCACGATCTCCCCGGCCTTCACGGTGAGGTTGAAGCCGTCGAGGGCGTTGAAGAGTCTGTCGGACTTGACGGTGAGGTCCTTTATGACGAGTGCGTCGGGACCCTCCGACGGTGCGGCGATGTTCTCCGCCTCCTCGACTTCATGTCCCGTCATCAGCGCCGCGATCTCCCTGGGTGTGAAATCCTTCGTTTCGCCGTTGAATACGATGCGGCCGTGTCTGAGGATCGAGACCTTGTCCGAAAGTGCCTTGACCTCGTTGAGCTTGTGGCTTATGAAGATAATCGAGAGCTCCGCGCTCATCTTCCTGAGAAGAACTATGAGTTCGTCGGTCTCCTGCGGTGTCAGCGCCGATGTCGGTTCGTCGAGTATGAGGAACCTGGCTCCGAGACAGAGTGTCTTCACGAGTTCGACCCTCTGCTGTTCGCCGACGGAGAGCTGCCAGATGAAGGCGTCGGGATCCACGGCGAGGCCGTAGTGGCTGCTCACCTCTTCTATCCTCTCCCTTACGGCTTTGAGGTGCACGGTGAAACCCCAGTGTTCCTTCATCCCGAGAGCGATGTTCTCGAGTACCGTCATATTGGGCACGAGCATGTACTGCTGGTGCACCATTCCGATTCCGTAGGCGAACGCGTCGTTGGGGGAGCGGAAGTTTACTTCCTCTCCGTTGATGAACATCTTCCCTTCATCCGCCTGATAAAGTCCCATCACGATGTTCATCAGCGTCGTCTTTCCTGCACCGTTCTCTCCCACGAGGGCAAGGATTTCATGCCTGCCGACTGTGAGCGAGATGTCGTCGGATGCAAGGACGCCTGGGAATCTCTTCGTGATGTGTTCAAGTCTGAGTTCAAGTATTTCGTTAATCATTTGTTCCAAAACAGCCGGCCGAATCGGCCGGCATAGAGTCAGTAGTCTCTCTGATCAGAGTTTCGAATAATCGACGTCAGCCCAGTTCGAAAGGATGTCCGGTGTTGCCTGGAATGCCTTGATCTGGTTCTCGACAGCCTCTCTGATCTCCGGAGTGATCTTGTCTGCACACTTTGCTTCGTTCCACTTCCAGATGAATCCGCCGTTGTGGAAGTTCATCGGGAGGCATTCTCCGCCGAGGACGCCTTCTTCGAACTTCTCGACGAGACCTATGACGACTGCCTTGTAGTTGTATGCTGATGCCGCGATACACTTGTAACCCTCAGCGAGGTCGATCTGTGCTATGTCCTGTCCGACCCACCAGATGTCCTCGTTAGGATAGTCTGCGACAGCTCTGAGAGCTCCGAGAGCCTGCTGGGAAGAACCTGTCAGGACATCTGCGCCGCCCTTGATGAATGTCTGTGCAGCTTCACCGGACTTGACTGTGTCGTTGAAGTTACCGATATGTGTGACCTGTATCTTGCACTGGGGGTTGGAAGCCTGAACGCCGAGTACGAAGCCTCTGTTGTAGCGTGCTGCATCTCCGCCGTCGACCGGACCTACGAGTGCGACCTTGTTGACCTTGGTCGTGAGTCCTGCGACGATACCCGAAAGATATCCTGTTTCTTCAGACTGCGGCATGTATGTGAATACGTTGTCTGCGATGATGTCCGAAGACGTTCCGAATGCGAACATGACATCGGGGAATTCTGCAGATGCCTCTTCGACCTGTGCTCTGAACTGCGAGCCGTGGACGATGATGATGTTGTAGCCGAGGTTGACATATGTTCTTATAGCAGTCATTGTGTCTGCCGGCTGTGTGTTCTCGACAGCTTTGTATTCGGCGATCTTGCCGGGCATTTCCTCCATTGCCTCGACGATTCCGTCATGCATGCTCTGACACCATCCCTTGTCATCAATCGTGCTTGAAACGATAAGAGCAATCCTGATTTCGTTCTTCTTTGTCTCTTCCTTTCCTCCCTGTGCGAATACAGCTGTGACTGTGAGAGCGAGTACGAGACAGATAACCATTAGTTTTTTCATCTAGTCCTCCATAAGCGGGGAGACTTTCCTCTGTCCCCCTTTAATAACCTGTTCTCATTATTGAGGGAGAATGAGAAAAAAGCAAAGGAAAGTTTTTCGTTAAATAACTCTCCGGAAAGCGGCTTTTCCTTCATTTTTTTCTTCTTTTCCGTCCGTGGAAGGTTTAGACTTGTCTTTATGAAGAATTATGACTGGGTTGTCGTCGGCGCCGGGGTCACCGGGTGCTGGCTGGCATATGAGCTGACAAAGAGAGAGAAGAGCGTCCTCGTCATCGACAAGGCCGATGATATATGCCAGGGGACGAGCAAGGCCAATTCGGCTATCATACATGCGGGTTACGACCCCGAACCGGGTACGCTTATGGCGCGCCTGAACGTAAGGGGCAACGAGATCATCAGGGAGTGCCATGAAAGGATGAGCATTCCCTTCAGACAGAACGGATTGATGGTCGTTGCCTTCGACGACGAGGGTGCGAAGAAGATCGAGGAACTCTATGCGAAGGGTGTCTTCAACGGCGTTCCGGGACTGAAGATTCTCTCGAAGGAGGAGACGCTGGAACTCGAGAAGGGCCTCAGCGACGCTGTTGTATGCTCGCTTCTTGCTCCGACGGGGGGAATCTGCTCTCCGTTCGAACTGACTGCCGCCCCCCTCGAGACAGCCGTCAGAAACGGCGCTGATGTCCGTCTCTCATTCAACCTTGTGAAGGTTGAGAAGGCGGATGACGGCTTCATTCTCAACGATGAGATAAAAGCAAGGTATGTGTTCAATGCCTCCGGCGTCGATTCGGGACGCACGGCATCTCTCTTCGGAGATGACACGATCTCGATTCATCCGAGGAAGGGTGAGTACTCCCTCCTCGATAATGCTGTCGGCTCCATGATAAGTCACACCATATTCCAGCCCCCGACGAAGAGCGGGAAGGGCATTCTCGTCACTCCGACTGTTGACGGCAATATCCTCGTAGGCCCCAATGCCCTCGATATCTGCGATCCCTACGACACGTCGACGACGGCTGAGGGGCAGGAGGAAATCTTCTCCGGCGGAAGAAGATCGGTACCCGGAATCAGCGAGAGAGATATCATAACATCGTTCTCGGGAGTGAGGGCCGTATCGGAAGCGAAGGATTTCATAATCGGCTTCTCATCAGTTCCGGGCCTCTTCAACGTCGCTGGAATATGTTCCCCCGGTCTTACTGCTTCTCCTGCCATAGCGGAGTATGTGGTCTCTCTTCTCGAGAAGAAAGGTCTTGTCGGGGAGAAGAGAAAAGACTTCATTGACGGACGTACTGTCCTCAGGTTTCCGGAGCTCTCTGATGATGACAAGAGAAAGGCCCTCGAGAGCAATAAGCTCTACGGCAGGGTGATCTGCCGCTGCGAGAGTGTGACGGAGGGCGAGATAGTCGATGCCGTTCACAGGCCCTGCGGGGCGCGGTCCCTTGACGGCGTCAAGAGACGTGTCAGGGCCGGAATGGGACGCTGTCAGGGAGGATTCTGCTCGCCGCGTGTCATGGAGATTCTTTCGCGTGAACTCCACATTCCCTTCACTGCGGTGACGAAGGCGGGAAGCGGAAGCTGGCTTACACTTGAAAAGGAGGGCGGTGATAATGATTAAGGTTCAGGCTGCAGTGATCGGCGGGGGACCGGCGGGTCTCAGCGCCGCTCTCTCCCTCTATGAGGAGGGCGTGAGAGATATTCTCATAATCGAAAGGGATAACGTACTTGGAGGAATACTCAATCAATGCATACATGCCGGTTTCGGCCTCCAGGTCTTCGGTGAGGAACTCACGGGTCCCGAGTATGCACAGCGCTGCATCAACCTCATAAAGAAGACGAGTGTCAGATACATGACCGATACCATGGTCACCGATCTCTCACCGGACAAGACTATAAAGGCACTCAGCGCTGCGGAGGGCCTTGTCGAGATAAAGGCCGATGCCGTCATCCTCGCAATGGGTTGCAGGGAACGCACACGCGGCATGCTCCACATCCCGGGAACGCGACCTGCGGGAATATATACGGCGGGGACAGCGCAGAGACTTGTCAACGTCGACGGCTATATGCCTGGAAAGAGGGTCGTCATACTCGGAAGCGGGGACATCGGTCTCATAATGGCGAGAAGAATGACGCTTGAGGGGGCGAAGGTGAGGGGCGTTTACGAAGTCATGAGCCGTTCCAACGGCCTGAGGCGTAACATCGTGCAGTGTCTCGATGACTATGACATTCCCCTCCATCTTTTTACGACCGCTGTATATATACACGGCAGAGAGAGAGTCGAGGGCGTTACGGTGAGCAGGGTAGACGAGCATATGAAGCCGGTGAAGGGGACAGAGGAATATGTCGAATGCGACACCGTCCTTCTTTCCGTCGGGCTTATACCGGAGAATGAACTCTCGCGTAAATGCGGGCTCGAGATGGATGCAAAGACGAGAGGTCCGGTAAACAGGGGAGACTTCATGACAAGCGTGGATGGAATCTTCGCATGCGGCAACGTCCTCAGGGTCTATGATCTGGCGGACAACGTCACGAAGGACAGCATTCTCTGCGGAAAATCTGCGGCACGGTATCTGAAGGAGGCGAGGTGATGGAGACGAGTCTTGTTACATGCGTAATATGCCCCAAGGGCTGTTCGATAAGCGTCGCATGGAGCGAAGAGGACGGAGTGAGAAAAGTCGAGGAGATCCACGGCAACAGCTGTAAGCGGGGCCTGAGTTATGCCTCGAGCGAGGTCATACATCCCGTCCGTGTGCTCTCGTCGACGGTGAGGATAAAGAAGAGCGCACTTTCACTTCTTCCAGTGAGGAGTTCCTCTCCGCTTCCAAAGGAAAAGATTCTCGATGCAATGGCTGTCATAAAGAAAACCACCGTTGAGGGCCCGGTGAAGATGGGTGATGTTATTATCCCCGACATCCTCGGAAGCGGTATTGACATGATAGCCTCCAGAGACTCTGACTGACAGAGCGCATTATTTCTATTTTCAATCTGTATTATTTTATCGGATTCCTGTAGAATCTTACCCTGGTAAATGAGGTAAGGCAGTGTTAGACAAGAACAACGAATACTCCAAGATGAAATTACACATCGACACAGAGGTGCTCCGTCATCTTTTCAATGGGACTCTCGTGAGGGATGCAGACAGGATTCCGATTGACATCTGTCCTCAGGACAGAGTGCCCTCAAGGTGCTGTATATATAAGGAAAGAGCCGTCGTCAGATACCGTATGATGGCCCTTGCAGGTTATACTCTCGAGACTGACGACGACGAGTACCGCTCGCTTTCGTCCTATATGGAAGAAGCCATGAGGGAGGACAAGCCCAAGCTTCCTCTCCTTACAACCATCGCAACGGGATGTTCGTCGTGTCCTCAGTCCCACTATGCGGTATCTGATGCATGCCGCGGCTGTTTTGCACGTCCCTGTGCATCGAACTGCCCCAAGGACGCTATCGTTTTCAAGAGGGGAAAGGCAGAAATCCAGACCGAGAAGTGTATAAAGTGCGGTAAGTGCTTCGAGCGCTGTCCGTTCCATTCCATAGTCCATAACTGTGTTCCGTGTGAGGATGCATGCCCTGTCGGAGCTGTAAAGCAGAACGAGAAGGGTATCAGTGAAGTCAATCACGAGAAGTGCATCGGATGCGGCAAGTGCATGAAGTCGTGCCCCTTCGGAGCAATCGTCAAGAGGTCGGGAATCCTCTCCGTCGGAAAGATGCTTCTCAACGGTGAGAAGATCGTCGCGATGATAGCTCCGGCAATCGAAGGTCAGCTCCCCGGCTCGCTGGAGCAGATCAAGGCTGCTATGAAGGAAGCGGGATTTACGGAGGTCGTGGAGGTCGCTGAAGGCGCGAAGATAACGGCCGAAAAGGAAGCTCAGGAACTTGCCGAAAGAACAGCTGAAGGAAAGGGATTCCTTGCTACATCATGCTGTCCGGCGTGGTTCACGCTTGTCGACAAGCATATTCCGAAGCTCAAGGATCATATCTCGACGACGCTTTCCCCGATGGGATATACATCGTATCTCTGCAGGGAGAGATTCCCCGGCTACAAGGTTGTATTCGTCGGTCCATGCGTTGCAAAGCGTTACGAAGCGGCGACACGCTACGCCGATACGATTGACAGAGTCATCTCATACAGCGAACTCTCGGCAATCTTCGCCGCAAAGGATATCGATGTATCTGCGATGCCTGCCGACTGGGATGACGAGACATGCTCTGCGTTCTCCGACTGCAGGAACTTCGCAGTCTCCGGCGGTGTCGCAGGCTGCGTTCTCAGCCGTGTCGAGGACAGGGACAAGTACAGGGTTCTTTCAATCAACGGCATAGATGCGAAGGTCGTCAGAACAATGAAGATCTGGCCTCAGATGCCGCCTGATGCAGATCTTGTCGAGATCATGTGCTGCCCGGGCGGCTGTATAGCGGGACCGGGAACAATGGTGACACCGCAGGCTGCCATGAAGGCAAGGCAGAACTATCAGAAGATGAGAGTCGAAGCAAAGAAGAAAAAAGAAGAAGAGAGTCAGAACTGAGATACGAGGCATCCTGATGGGTGCCTCTATTAAATATGAAAAAGGTGCAGATTCGTGAATTTCACGTTCCACCTCATATTTTTTTGACAATTTCCGGAAAAATTCTGTCTTAAAGAGTATGGAGCATAAAAATGAAAACATTATCCAAGACAGGGTTCAGCTCTCTTTCCGACGAGCTTTTTGCATCTTTCTTCACGGCGGACAAGACTTTGACCGAGAGAATCATCAATACCATTCTCGGGTGCGATTTCAACGTTGATGAAATCGAGGCATGCGAGGTGGACAGAGAGCGTTTCGGCTATTACCATCCTTTCATCCTCATCGACGCACATACGAAGAGCGGACGCTGTGCAATAGCCGTCACGCACATCGAGAACGGCTGCGAAGACGACACCGGTGAGATCATGAACTGGATTCTCTACCATACAGCCCTCGAGAGAAGGAATATCTACCCGATACTGATTTCTCTCGATTCGACTGATTCTTTCCGCAGCGAGATGTACCCGGTAACGCTCAGGATCATCAACGATGCCCAGGCTCATTTCGCTTTCGCCGTCGTATGGACGAAAATGAAGAGCAGGAGGGAGAAACTTGAAAGCCTCCTTAAGGACCTCACGGCAACAAAGGCGGAGAATATCGTGGACGAGGAGATCAGACGTATATGGATGGAGAGCTATGAAAAGAGCGGACTGGGAGAGATGGAGAAAGTCGCATACTCCATGTGGATGAAAAGCATGGAGAACGAAATCGAGAGACTCGGGGTCGATATCAAGTAGTCATTTCGTCCTGCCGGAAGTTGCCGTCAGAGCTGGTATCTTGCGACAACTGCAGGCAGTACAAAGAATAACGGAGCTTAGTCAGCTCCGTTAACTAATTCTTACGCAACGTAGAGATATATCATGAGATAATGGAAGAGCGTACCCGCGAGAATAAAGAGATGAAACAGCTCGTGGCTTCTGAACTCCCGGTTTCTCTCGAGTGCGGGAATCTTCATGGCGTAGATTATTCCTCCTGTCGTATATGCTATTCCTCCGAGAAGAAGCATTCTGAAACCGCCTGAAGTGAGAAGTAGGTAAAGCCGTGACAGGTACGGAATGCATGCCCATCCCATGGCTATGTAGAGAATCGATGAGACGAACTTCGGACATGTCACCCAGTAAGCCTTGAAGATTATGGAGAAGAATGCAAGTGACCATATGACCGAGAGGAGAATCATTCCCCCGTTTTCTCTCAGCGTCGTTACACATAGCGGCGTGTACGTTCCCGCAATCAGAACGGGAATCATCATGTGGTCGAGCTTTCTGAGCCTTCTGTTCTTTCCCTTGTCCCCCAGATCGAAGCTGTGATAGGCGCTTGATGCGCCGTAAAGAACGACCATGCTGAGTGCGAATACCGCGTATGATATGAGCTCGGCAAGGCTTCTCGAATCCACTGCTCCTTTTATGAGGAGAAGCGGTGTCGCCACAATGGAACAGAGGAAGCCTATGAAGTGCGAGAGCGCACTCAGTCTGTCTTTGACTTTGAAGAAGTGAATTTCTTCAGTCTGCGGTACCATGATGTTGACAACCATAATTTCCTCCTTGCAAATAACCGAAGATGGTTGTATAACAACCTTGTAATCGGGTTTTGAAAAACTTGTGTATAGTTAAAACTATTCCGATTAACCTGTCAAGAGTTTTTTAAAAACCTGTGAAAAGTTTTTGAGGAATAATATGGTACTTGAATTAGATGAAAAGGATCTCTCCGCCATAAGGGAGTACAGACTGCCGTCCTTTACAGAGATACCCGACGTCGGACTCTATCTCAATCAGGCGGCCACATATATAAACAGATATCTTGAACCGTTTCTCGGCTTCGGAATAACGGAATCTATGATCAGCAACTACGTGAAGAAGAAGCTCATCGACAATCCTGTGAAGAAACAGTACTCAAGGGAGATGATCGCCTATCTTCTCTTCATAGCACTCTGCAAGAACGTCTCGTCCCTCGATGACATTCTTCTCCTCATCAATCTTCAGAAGGGTAACAATCATACGGTTCAGAAGTCCTATGAATACTTCAAGAACGAATTCGAGGCAATACTTCTCGATGTATTCGGTCTCGGAAAGAAGGATAGAGCGGAGGATGAGAGCAGGTCGACGGAGGAGGAGCTTCTGCAGAAGCTTGTGGTTGCAATAGCTCACAAGATCTATGTCGACTGTGCATTCAGAAAGCTCAGGGAAGGAAGAAATGGAGATGAAGGATAACTACTTCATCGGAGTGACGCTTCCGGAAGACCTTAAGGGTACGATAGACGGTGCCCGGGGGTGGATGCGGACGAAATGGGGAAACAGGAGCGGCATGAGGACGGAGTGCCATATAACGCTTGTTCCTCCGTTCTCATGTAATATCTCACTCTCCGATATGAAGATGGTGCTTGAAGGGATAACGGTTCCTAAGGTAAACGTACATGTCAGGGGATGGGGTTCCTTCGGTGAGCGGACGATCTTTGCGCACGTCGAACGAAGCAGTTCTCTCGAGCTGTTAAAGAAGGAAATCGAGAAGAGACTCAGAGAGGCTTCCATCCGGTTCAGAATCGACAAAAGATTCACACCTCATATAACAATTGCCAATAGAGATATTAAACCGGAAAATTTAGTACCGAGTATGGAATACTTGAATGAAATAAAGTTAGATACTACCTTTACCGTTGATTCCTTCATGATCTTCTCTTTCATGGACTGGACATGGAGAAGCGGAGAGAAGGGTAGAGTCAGCTTCTCTTCCTGATATCCTCCGAAGCAAGAAATGCGGATGCAAAGGCAAAGGTGAGATTATAGCCGCCGCATTCTCCGTCGACGTCGAGCACTTCGCCTGTAAAGTAAAGACCCGGCACTATTTTTGATTCCATTGTCTTTGCCTCGATTTCTCCGGTGTCAACTCCGCCCGTGGTGACCATCGCTCTGTTTACTCCGTCTGTTCTGGCGGTGACTGTGAGCCTTGTCATTTTCTCCTCGATTGAAAGCAGATCCTCCTTCGTTATCGAAGCAGTGTTCTTGTCCTTTATACCATCGAAGAGGAAGAGAAGGAGCGAATGCGGGAGCCCTGTAAGTCGTCTGAGAGCGGTGATTATTCCGGTTTTCCCGTTTTCCCTCTTCACTGCACTGATGTCGAATGAAGGAAGAAAAGAGATTCTGAGTTCCGTCTCCCCTTCAATCCAGTGTGAGATGTTCTGTGCCGCCGGCCCGCCGATTCCATGCCTTGTAAAAATAACTGGTCCCGTCTCCTTCTTTTTTTCCACGCTTAATGTGACGGAGTCGGGGGAGACACCTTCGAGAGCGGAGGTGTCCATACCGAAAGAGATGGAGGAGAGAGCGGGACGCGGAGGAATGACAGTGTGACCGAAGGCACGGGCGAATGCATAGCCGTCTCCAGTCGACCCTGTTTTCGGGTATGTCACACCACCCGTCGCTATGACAAGAAAAGCGGCGTAGAAAGTGCCCTTTGTCGTTTCGACAGTGAAGAGGTCTCCGTCCTTTGCGACTCTTTTCACTTCTGCTTCATAAATAATGTTTCTCCCGTTTCCGAGGAGGGCGTCCCTCACATCCGAGCTCTTATCGGTAACAGGGAAGACCTTCCCGTCAGAGCGGCTGTAGGTCCCGACTCCGAGGGATGAGAAGTATTCCCTCACTGCAGACGGAGGTAAAGCATATAGTGCCGGTGTGACGAAGCTTCTTTTTTCGTAGTAGTGCGTACAAAGCGATGCGCTGTCCTCGTCGTGTGTAATATTGCAGCTTCCGTTTCCTGTAATGAGGAGTTTGACACCGCATACGCTGTTCTTCTCCACAAGGAGAGACGAGGGGACGAGAGAATGGAGAAAGAGACCGGAGGCACCGCCTCCGATTATGATTACTCTGTAGTCGGACACAGCTTAATCTTCCACGTTTGTCAGCTCAGGGTCAATTGAAAAGGCTCCCCCTCGGGAGAGCCCTGAGATATGGAGGAAAAGATTTATCTTCTCCTTTCCATCTCGTTGATAAGATACGGGATGACAGCCTCGAAGTCGACGCCGTATGTATTGTGGTCCTCGTGGCTGAGTGTCTCCTCGATGGCCTTTACAACAAAGTCTCCGGCAAGAGCATATGACTTCTCGATTGAGAATCCCTTCATGAGTGCACCGGTGAATACGGAAGCGAAGATGTCGCCGGTTCCGTGGAATGATGTCGAGATTTTCTTATGGAAGTACCATGAGAATCTTCCGTTTGTGCTGTCGTACGAACAGATGCCGATTTTGCCACTCACACCTTTGAGATCCTTCTGGTCTTCGTCAAAGGAAACGCCTTTGAGAATGACAACCTTTGCTCCGAGAGAAGCCAGCCTCTTCATGAGGACCTTGATGTCCTCTTCGCTGTAGCCTCCGCCGAGGTACTTCTCTCCCAGGAGGAAGGCGGCCTCGGAGAGATTGGGGAGGATTATATCGGCTTCAGCGCAGAGTGTCGCCATATGACGGGCGAAGTTCTCGTCGAAGCCGGGATAGAGTCTGCCGCCGTCCGCCATGCACGGGTCGACAATCTTCACGGTATCAGGAGAGGAACCGAAGCGTCTGATGAGGTCCTTCATCAGATCGATCTGTTCGAGAGACCCCAGATATCCTGTGTAGATGCCGTCGAACCTGAACTCCTCCTTCTCCCAGTGGTTGAGGATCGGGACGATTTCGGAAGTAAGATCATGGAATGTGAAGCCGCCGTGGAATGCGGTGTGCGTGCTGAGCACGGCTGTCGGGATTATGGCTGTCTCCGTACCCATTGCGGAGATGATGGGAAGTGCAACAGTCAGCGAACACTTTCCGATGCACGAAATATCCTGGATGGTAACAACTCTCTTCATTATAAATAACCTCTGCCTTTCAAGGATTGTGTAGTCTACAGTTCAGCAATTGTAGAAAGAATCAGACAAAAGATAAAGCCGGATGTTCCATATCTGCATATTTCCTCTTTACACCAGGTGTTAAAAAGAGGGCTGCCGTCGTGTAAGATTGAGAAATGAAGATTATGGTACTCACCATATTCCCCGAAGTATTCGGATCCTTTCTGAAGATGCACCTTGTCGATAGGGCGATAAAGAAGGGGATTGCAACCATAAATATTGTTGACATTAAAACTCATGCAGGCAGGGGAGTCGTTCAGGGCATATCGATGACACCCGGGACCGGGATGGATTATGGATAACATCTTCATTCGCAGAGCCCCAGCAGAAAACATCAAACCCGATAAGGAGAAGTCAACAGAGAAGACAGCCTCAGATGTTGCGACCCTCATGGCTCTCGATAGGGCAATACGATGCGGAGCTGATAACTCAGAATCTGTCTATGACCAGAGGGGTATCCTCGTTTTGTAGAGTTTTTATATCCTGATTAAACGCTCTTGTATTGCAGATAGATACACATTTAAGCATAATATAGT